>NZ_LNTD01000188.1 GCF_001462455.1 Cellulomonas sp. B6 | reverse complement strand
CCGGCGTCGCGGCGCGCGGGGTCGCCGCCGGGGGCGTCGCCGCGCGCGGAGCCGCCGTGGGGTCGAGCGCCGAGTCCCGGTACGAGCGCCGCGAGCGGGACCCCTCGCCGGGGGCGGGCGCCTGCCCGGCAGGGGCGTGCCCGGCAGGGGCGTGCCCCGCAGGAGCGTGCCCAGGACCGGCCTGGCCGTACCCCGACGTCGGTGCCGCGCGGGTGGGTGCCGGAGGCGCGGACGTCGGCGCCTGCCTGGTCGGCTGCGGCCCGGGTGCGCCGGACCACGCGGGGGCGCCCGACGGCGCGGCGCCGCCCGTCCCCGCCGGCGGCATCACGAGCCGGCTGCGCATCGCGCGACGCGAGCCGGGCGACGGCGTGCCGTCACCGGAGGCCGGGGACGCCGGGGCGCCGGCGCCCTGACCGCCGTCCTCGACCGCACGCTCCATCTCGCGACGGCGACGGCGCTCTCCGGGTTCACTCATCAGGACCTCGATACAACCTGTGCTTGGCGATGTACTGGACGACCCCGTCGGGGACGAGGTACCACACCGGCTCCCCCGCACGCGCTCGTGCGCGGATGTCCGTCGAGGAGATCGCCAGTGCCGGGATCTCCAGGACGTCGACCCGCCCCGCGGGCAGGTCCTCCACCGACAGCGCGTGCCCGGGGCGGGTGACCGCCACGAACCGCGCCATGTCGAAGAGCTCGGCAGCATCCTTCCACGTGAGGATCTGCGCGATCGCGTCGGCGCCGGTGATGAAGTAGAGGTCGGCGTCCGGGCGCTGCGTCTTGAGGTCCCGGAGCGTGTCGACCGTGTAGGTCAGGCCCGTGCGGTCGACGTCGACGCGGCTGACGGTGAAGCGCGGGTTCGACGCCGTCGCGATCACCGTCATGAGGTAGCGGTGCTCGGCCGGCGAGACGTCGACCTGCTGCTTGAACGTCGGCTTGCCGGTGGGCACGAACACGACCTCGTCGAGGCCGAACCGCGCGGCGGCCTCGCTGGCCGCCACGAGGTGCCCGTGGTGCACGGGGTCGAACGTGCCGCCCATCACCCCGAGGCGTGGGCGGGCAGGGACCCCCGCGGCGACCGGCACGGTCAGTGGCGGGTCCCGACGGACCGGAAGGCGTACGTGATCAGCAGCATCGCGATCAGCCCCACGAACGCGCCGATGCCGAACACGGGCGGGGCGAACGGCAGCTCGCTCGCGTGGGCCGTGGCCTCCTCGGCCGCGGCGATCAGGGTGGCCTGCACGGGTCCTCCTGCGGGTCGTCGTCGGTGGTGCGGACGGAACTACGAGTGGTGGTGCGGCGTGCTGGACGAGCGCCCGGTGCCGCAGCCACCCAGTGTCGCACGTCGGCCCGTGAGGACCCGGCACGTGCACCGCCTCGGGCGGCGGCGTCTCAGGGGCGGACGTGCCCGTCGCCGTGCACGACCCACTTGGTCGTCGTCAGCTCCCCGAGCCCCATCGGCCCGCGGGCGTGCAGCTTCTGGGTGGAGATGCCGATCTCCGCACCCAGCCCGAACTGCCCGCCGTCGGTGAACCGGGTCGACGCGTTGACGATGACCGCGGCGGAGTCGACCTCGGCGACGAACCGCTCCGACGCCGCGAGGGACTGCGTGAGGATCGCCTCGGTGTGCCCGGTCGACCAGCGGCGCACGTGCGCGATCGCGGCGTCGAGGTCGTCGACGACGCGCACCGCGAGGTCCAGCGACAGGTACTCGGTGGCCCAGTCGGCGTCGGTCGCGGGCACCGTGGCGACGCCCTGCGGGGCGTGCGCCAACGTCGCGTCGTCGCCGTGCACCGTGACGCCGGCCGCGCCGAGCGCGGCGAGCGCCGACGGCAGGAACGCCGCCGCGGCGTCGCGGTGCACCAGCAGCGTCTCGACGGCGTTGCACACGCCGACGCGCTGCGTCTTGGCGTTGAGCAGGATCGGCAGCGCGTCGGCCAGGTCGGCGCTCGCGTCGACGTAGAGGTGGCAGTTGCCCACGCCGGTCTCGATGACCGGCACGGTGGCCTCGCGCACGACCGTCGCGATGAGGTCGGCACCGCCGCGCGGCACGAGCACGTCGACGAGCCCCCGCGCGTGCATGAGCGCGACACCGCCCGGGCGGCCCCACGCGTCGACCGACTGCACGAGGTCACCGGGCAGACCCTGCGCGACGAGCGCCTGCGCGAGCACGTCCACGATCACCGCGTTGCTGCTCGCCGCGGCGGACCCGCCGCGCAGCACGACGGCGTTGCCGCTCTTGAGCGCGAGCCCCGCGGCGTCGACGGTCACGTTGGGTCGCGCCTCGTAGATCATGCCGACGACGCCCATCGGCACCCGCACCTGCCGCAGGCGCAGGCCGTTCGGCAGCGTCGAGCCGCGCACCACCTCCCCGACGGGGTCGGGCAGCGCCGCGAGCTCGCGCAGCGCGTCGGCGATCGCGACGACGCGTGGCGGCGTCAGGGCGAGCCGGTCGAGCAGGCCGTCCGACATGCCGCTCGAGCGTCCACGCTCGAGGTCCTCGGCGTTGGCCGCCAGGACGCGCCCGGTCGACGCGACGAGCGCGTCGGCGAGCGCGCGCAGCGCGGCGTCCTTGGTCGCGCGCGTCGCGGTCGCGAGGGCACGGGACGCCTCACGGGCGCGCCGCGCCACCTCGAGGACGGCGACCTCCGGGTCGCTCTCGACGGCCGTCGACGTCGGCTGCTCCAGGGACGTGGTCATGCGCCCAGGCTAGCCGCGCGGCCGCGCGCAGGGGCCGGCCGCCCGGAGGGCGGGACCGGGACGCGCGGGGGCGCCGCGGGGGCCGCCGACGCGCGCACGCGGGACGCGAGCCCGTCCGGCCGGGGTCGGCGGCACCACGTCGATCCCGTGCGGCCCCGTGAGACGTGCACCGGACCCCGCGTCAGCGCCGCCGACGCACCAGCACGAGGTCGTCGCGGTGGACGAGCTCGCGGTCGTACCCGGGCCCCAGCGTCTCGCGCAGCTCCCCCGTGCTGTGGCCCAGCAGCTGCGGCGCCTCGTCGGCGCCGTAGGCGACCAGCCCGCGCGCCACGACGGCGCCCGCCGCGTCCACGAGCTCGACCGGGTCCCCCGCCTCGAACGCGCCCTCGACCGCGACGACGCCCGCCGGCAGCAGCGACGTCCGGCGCTCGACGACGGCCCGCACGGCGCCGTCGTCGAGCACGAGCCGGCCGCGCGTGCGCGCGGCGTGCGCGAGCCACAGCAGCCGGATCGAGCGTCGCCGCCCCGTCGCCGCGAACCACGTCCCGACGTCCTGCCCGTCGAGCGCCGCGCCGGCCTGCGCGGCCGACGTGAGCACGACCGGGATCCCGGACTGCGTCGCGATCGCCACGGACTCGATCTTGGTGACCATGCCCCCGGTGCCCACCGCGCTGCCGCGCGCGGTGACGTCGACGTCGTCCAGCTCGCCGGGCGCCCGCACCTCGGCGATGCGCCGCGAGCCGGGACGCGACGGCGGCCCGGTGTAGAGCGCGTCGACGTCGGTCAGCAGGGCCAGCGCGTCGGCGTGCACGAGGTGCGACACGAGCGCCGCGAGCCGGTCGTTGTCGCCGAACCGGATCTCGTCGGTGGCCACGGCGTCGTTCTCGTTGATGATCGGCACGACGCCGAGGTCGAGCAGGCGCGTGAGCGCACGGTGCGCGTTGCGGTACCGACCGCGACGCCACGTGTCCTCGGCGGTGAGCAGCACCTGCGCGACCGTGAGGCCGTGCGCGGCGAACGCCCGCTCGTAGTCGGCGACGAGCAGCCCCTGCCCCACCGACGCGGCGGCCTGCTGCGTCGCGAGGTCGCGCGGCCGCGCGGGCAGCCCGAGCGGGCCGATGCCTGCCGCGATGGCCCCCGACGACACGAGCACCACCTGCGTGCCGGCGGCGCGACGCGCGGCGAGCACGTCGACGACCGCCGCGAGCCGCTGCGGATCCAGGTGCCCGTCGGGGGTCGTCAGGGACGACGACCCGACCTTGACGACGACGCGCCCGGCGTGCGGGAGCTGGTCTCGGCCCTGCAGGGCGGCGGCACTCACGGTGCCATGATGCCGCGCCCCGGCGGGGCCGCGGTGCGACGACCGTCCCGCGGACGACGGCGCGCGCCGCCCGCGGGACGACCGGCACGCGTCACGCGTCGGGGTCGGTCCAGACGCCCTGCTCGCGCTCGGTCCACAGCTCGGCGCGGGCCGCGGCCTTGGCGTCCATGCGCTCGGTGTACTCCCGGCGCTTCTGCCCGCGCGTGGGGCGTGCCTGGTCGTCGAGGCGTGCGTCGGTGCCGCGTGGACCGCCGAGCAGCTCCGATCCGGTGAGGAGCGTCGGCTCCCAGTCGAACACCACGGCGTTCTCGTCGGGACCGATGCGCACCTCGTCGCCCGCGACCGCACCGGCCGCGTAGAGGCGCTCCTCGACGCCCGCGCGGGCGAGCCGGTCGGCGAGGTAGCCGACGGCCTCGTCGTTCGAGAAGTCGGTCTGCCGGACCCAGCGCTCGGGCTTCTCGCCGCGCACGACGAACCACACCTGTCCGTTGCCCTCGCGGCGCGTGACCGTGAATCCCGTCTCGTCGACCGCCCGGGGGCGCAGCACGACGCGCGTCGCCTCGGGCGCGGGCGCGTCGCGGCGCGCCTGCACGACGCGCTCGGCGAGCGCGAACGTCAGCGGCCGCAGACCCTCGTGGCTCGCGGTCGAGACCTCGAAGACGGCCAGGCCGCGCGCCTCGAGCTCGGGCCGCACGAGGTCGGCGAGCTCGCGCGCCTCGGGCACGTCGATCTTGTTGAGCACGACGATCCGCGGTCGCTGCGTGAGCGGCACGCCGCCGGCGGCGACCTCGAGGTCCTCGGCGTACGCCGCGAGCTCGGCCTCGATGACGTCGAGGTCGGTGAGCGGGTCGCGGCCCGGCTCGAGCGTCGCGCAGTCCAGCACGTGCACGATCACGGCGCAGCGCTCGATGTGGCGCAGGAACTCCAGGCCCAGCCCCTTGCCCTCCGACGCACCCGGGATGAGGCCCGGCACGTCGGCCACGGTGTAGCGCGCGTCGCCCGCCTGCACGACGCCGAGGTTGGGCACGAGCGTCGTGAACGGGTAGTCGGCGATCTTCGGCCGCGCGGCCGAGATCGCCGCCACGAGGCTCGACTTGCCCGCGGACGGGTACCCGACGAGCGCGACGTCGGCGATGGTCTTGAGCTCGAGCACGACGTCGGCGCTGTCGCCCGGCTCGCCGAGCAGCGCGAAGCCGGGGGCCTTGCGGCGCTGCGACGCGAGCGCCGCGTTGCCCAGGCCGCCGCGGCCACCGGCCGCGACGACGTACCGCGCGCCGACGCCGACGAGGTCGGCCAGCACGGTGCCGTCGGTCGACTTCACGACCGTGCCGTCGGGCACGGGCAGGACCAGGTCCTCGGCCGTCGAGCCGCTGCGGTGGTCCCCCATGCCCTGCGTGCCGGACGCCGCGTGGCGGTGGGGCAGGTGGTGGTACGGCAGCAGCGTGGTGACCTGGGGGTCGACCTCGAGGATCACCGACCCGCCGTTGCCGCCGTTGCCGCCGTCGGGGCCGGCCAGCGGCTTGAACTTCTCGCGGTGGATCGACGCGCACCCGTGCCCGCCGTCACCGCCGGTCGCGTGCACCACGACTCGGTCGACGAACGTCGCCACGGGTGTCCTCCTCGTCCTTCAGGGTGCGGGACGCGTCCCGCCTCGGTCGTGCAACGACGAAGGGGCGCACCGCACCGGTGCGCCCCTCCGACGTCGATGGTGAGGCAGCGCCTCAGGCGTCGGCCGCCACGATGTCGACGACCTTGCGGCCGCGACGCGTGCCGAACGCGACCGCACCGGCGGTCAGCGCGAACAGCGTGTCGTCGCCGCCACGGCCGACGTTGTCGCCGGGGTGGAAGTGCGTGCCGCGCTGGCGGACGATGATCTCGCCGGCCTTGACGACCTGACCGCCGAAGCGCTTCACGCCGAGACGCTGCGCGTTGGAGTCGCGACCGTTGCGCGAGGAGCTCGCGCCCTTCTTGTGTGCCATGACAGACCTGCTCTCAGTGTTCCGGAGTACGGGGTGCAGCCGCCGAGGCGGCGCGAGCTCACTTGATGCCGGTGACCTTGAGGCGGGTCAGCTTCTGGCGGTGACCCTGGCGCTTGCGGTAGCCGGTCTTGTTCTTGTACTTGAGGATGTCGATCTTGGGACCCTTCTCGTCCCGCACGACCTCCGCCGTGACCGTCACCTTCGCGAGCGCCGCGGCGTCCGTGGTGACCTTCTCGCCGTCGACGAGCAGGAGCGCCGGCAGCTGGACCGACGAACCCGCCTCGGCGGCGAGGCGGTCGACGACGACGACGTCGCCGACGGCGACCTTCTCCTGGCGGCCGCCAGCCTTCACGATCGCGTACACCACGTTGCTGCTCATCTCTGCTCGTCGGACCTGCACGTCACTGCTCATCGGTACTGCTGCTCGGTGCCCGTGACCCGCCGAGGCCCGCGCACCACCCAGCCGCGGGGGCGAGGGGTTCGCGTCGGCGATGTCGTCCGCGGCGCCCGACCGTGGTGCACCCCGCTCCGGGACCGGCTCTCACGAGCCCGTCCTGCGTAGCGGGACTGCCACGGCGCGCACGCGACGCACCGACGTTCTAGGGTACGGACCCGTCCGCGTCGGGTCAAACGCGCGGACGGGTCCGCGTGGTCAGCCGTCCTGCTCGCCCGCGTCCTGCGGCGTGCCGCCCGACTCCGTGCCGCCCGACTCCGTGCCGTCCGACGCCGGGGCGTCGTCGGCACCGTCGGTGTCGTCGTCCGCCGCGGCGAACAGGTCGGGGTGCACCGCGTGCAGCGCGAGCGGCGCGTCCGTCACGACGCCCTTGCGCACCTGGCCGAGCTCGGCCAGGACGTCCAGGACCGGTGCGGGTGCACCCGCAGCGGCGTCGTCCGCCGCCGTGCCGGGCGCGGCCTCCACCTCGGGCGCCGCAGCGGGCTGCGGCACCTCGACCGTGTCCGTGGCGACGGACCGGGCCTCGGCGGACTCCGCGGGCTCCGACGACTCGGAGGGCTCCGCGTGGTCGTGAGCGTGCGCGGCCGCCGCGGCGATCGTCGCGAGGGTCGCCTTGACGGCCTCGCGCGCCTCGGGCAGCACCGGCACGGTCGCGGCCGTCGCCGCACCGCCGGTGGCGCCCTGCTCGGCGGACGCGCGCTTGCGCCGCGACCGCTTCGACTCGCCCTGCTCGGGTGCGGGCTGCTGGGTGCCCGCGTCCGCGCGGCCCTGGTTCTTCGACACCGGGTCGGTGTGGACGATGAACCCGCGGCCGTGGCAGTGCTCGCACGTCTCGCTGAACGCCTCGACCAGGCCCTGGCCGACCCGCTTGCGCGTCATCTGCACGAGCCCGAGCGAGGTCACCTCGGCGACCTGGTGCTTGGTGCGGTCCCGTCCCAGGCACTCGACGAGGCGGCGCAGCACGAGGTCGCGGTTGGACTCGAGCACCATGTCGATGAAGTCGATGACGATGATGCCGCCGATGTCACGCAGCCTCAGCTGCCGGACGATCTCCTCGGCCGCCTCGAGGTTGTTGCGCGTGACCGTCTCCTCGAGCGTGCCGCCCGCCCCGGTGAACTTGCCGGTGTTGACGTCGACGACCGTCATGGCCTCGGTGCGGTCGATCACGAGCGAGCCGCCCGACGGCAGCCAGACCTTGCGGTCCATGCCCTTGGCCAGCTGCTCGTCGATGCGGTGCACGCTGAACAGGTCCTGCGTCCCGGTCCACTTCTCGACGCGCGCGGCGAGGTCGGGCGCGAGCTCCCCGACGTACGTCGAGATGGTCGTCCACGCGTCGTCGCCCTGCACCACGAGCGACGAGAAGTCGTCGTTGAAGATGTCGC
Organism: Cellulomonas sp. B6; assembly: GCF_001462455.1. GTDB lineage: Bacteria > Actinomycetota > Actinomycetes > Actinomycetales > Cellulomonadaceae > Cellulomonas. The sequence goes on along the minus strand of NZ_LNTD01000188.1, from coordinate 30,064 downwards.
GCACCACGCGGATCGCCATGTCCGGCTCGCCCTGGAGCAGCGCCGGCGCGTTGGCGCTCCTGGTCTTGCGCTCGATCGCCTCCCACTGCCCCTGCAGGCGCGCGACGTCGGCGCGCAGCTCGTCCTCGCTCGCCCCCTCGGCAGCGGTGCGCACGATGACGCCCGCCGAGTCCGGCACGACGTCGCGCAGGATCTTCTTGAGGCGCGAGCGCTCGGTGTCGGGGAGCTTGCGGCTGATGCCGGTCATGCCGCCGCCCGGCACGTACACGAGGTACCGCCCGGCGAGCGTGACCTGGCTGGTCAGTCGCGCGCCCTTGTGGCCGATCGGGTCCTTGGTGACCTGGACGAGCACCGAGTCGCCCGACTTGAGGGCCTGCTCGATGCGGCGCGGCTGCCCGTCGAGGCCGGCCGCGTCCCAGTTCACCTCGCCCGCGTAGAGCACGGCGTTGCGGCCCTTGCCGACGTCGACGAACGCGGCCTCCATCGACGGCAGCACGTTCTGCACGCGACCCAGGTAGACGTTGCCGACCATCGAGGCCTGCGCCTGGTGCGACACGTAGTGCTCGACGAGCACGCCGTCCTCGAGGACCGCGATCTGCGTGCGCCCGTCGCGCTCGCGCACGACCATCGAGCGCTCGACCGACTCGCGGCGCGCGAGGAACTCCGCCTCGGTGATGATCTGGCGGCGGCGGCCCGCGTCGCGGCCCTCACGGCGGCGCTGACGCTTGGCCTCGAGGCGCGTCGACCCGCGCAGCGCGGTCACCTCGTCGCCGCTCGACCGGCGACGCGGCTCCTCGCCCCCGGACTCGGCACGCGTCCCGCGACGACGACGGCGACGACGACGGCTCGAGCCCGCGGACGACTCGTCGTCCCCCGCGTCCTCGCCGGACTCCTGCTCGGCGTCCTCGTCCTCGTCCGTGCCGTCGTCGGTCGACTCGTCGTCCGACTGCTCGGCGCGGCCGCGGCGACCGCGACCACCGCGGCGGCGGCGACGACGCGGGCCCGCGTCGTCCTCGCCGGACGCGTCGTCGCCCGTCGTGCCGTCCTCGCCCTGCTCGTCGACCTGCTCGTCCGTCGCCTCGTCGGCGGGGCGTGCGCCCTGCTCGTCGTCGGCGGCGACGGTCCCGTCGACCTCGCCCGACGTCTCCTCGTTCGTGTCCTCCGCGGCGGGCTTGCGGCCACGGCCACGGCGACGACGCGGACGCGAGGCGCCCTCGTCGGCGGCCGGCGCGTCCTGCGGCGCGGCCTCGGGCTCGGGCTCGACGACCGTCTCCTCCTCGGTGCGGGCGGACTCCGAGATCTCCTCGGGCGAGCCCGTGGACGCCTGCGCGCGCCGGCGCCGCGGCCGCAAGGCCGGGTCCGGCGCCTGGAACAGCAGCGCCGTCGTGGCCAGGCGGGCACGACCGGGCGTCTCCTCGCTCGTGCGGGCGGGGCCGAGCTCGGCCAGCACGTCGAGCGCGCCGCCGCGGGCGGCGGTCCGGCCGACCTTCTCCGGTAGGGGGTTCACGGGGGCGTCGTCCGGGGACGCCTCGAGGACGGCCGGCTCGTCGCCGTCCTGCGCGGTGCGGGCCGAGCGTCCGCCGCGACGGCTGGGCCGGCGACGACGCGGTGCGCGCTCCTCGGCGTCCTCGGCGGCGGACTCCGCGACGCCGGACGCCTCGGGGTCGTCGGCCGGGGTCGGCTCGACGGGGCTCTCCGTGACGGCGTCCGGGACGACGGGGTTCCCGTCGGCGTCGAGCTCCACCTCGTCCTCGACGGGCGCGTCCGTGGCGAAGCCGCCGGGGCGGGGCGGCGGCTGGCCTGCACGATCACGTGACGGCGAGCTCGTCGGCCCCGACGGTGTGGGCGTCAGGACCTGTGGTCAGTATCGCACAGACGGCCGCGACAGCCCGTCCGACGCGGCGCGAGGTTCACGACGAGACGTCAGCACCCGGGACGTTGGTCCTGTCGCCCCGGGGCCTCCCGGCCTACGGTTCGAGGGACAGGACACGCACCCGGCGTGCGCACCGTCGCGGCCCCCACCGCGACCCGTCCGACCCCCGTCAGCCCGCCCGCCTCGCACCAGCACGGAGAACCGCGTGGACGCCCTCGACCTGGCACGGTGGCAGTTCGGCATCACGACCGTCTACCACTTCATCTTCGTCCCGCTGACGATCGGGCTCTCCCCGCTCGTGGCGATCATGCAGACCGCGTGGGTCCGGACCGGGAACGAGCGGTGGCTGCGGCTGACCAAGTTCTTCGGCAAGCTCCTGCTGATCAACTTCGCGATCGGCGTCGCCACGGGCATCGTGCAGGAGTTCCAGTTCGGCATGAACTGGTCCGAGTACTCGCGGTTCGTCGGCGACGTGTTCGGCGCGCCGCTCGCGATGGAGGCGCTCGCCGCGTTCTTCGTCGAGTCGACGTTCCTGGGCCTGTGGATCTTCGGCTGGGACCGCCTGCCCAAGAAGATCCACCTCGCGTGCATCTGGGCCGTCGCGATCGCGACGAACCTGTCCGCGTTCTTCATCCTCGCGGCGAACTCGTGGATGCAGCACCCCGTGGGCACGACGTACAACTTCGAGACCGGCCGTGCCGAGATGACCGACATCGTCGCGGTCCTCACCAACCCGACCGTGCTCGCGGCCTTCCCGCACACGATCTCGGCCGCGTTCCTCACGGCCGGCACGTTCGTCGCGGGCATCGCGGCCTGGTGGATGGTGCGGCTCGTGCGCAACGGCGACACCGCCAAGGCGCGCGACGTCTACCGCCCCGCCGTGATCCTGGGCCTCGTGACGATGCTCGTGTCGGGTGCCGGCGTCGCCCTGACGGGCGACTGGCAGGCCAAGCTCATGTTCGACCAGCAGCCCGCCAAGATGGCCGCCGCGGAGGGCCTGTGCGAGACGCAGGACGGCGCGGCGTTCTCGATCCTCGCGATCGGCGACCTCACCAACGACTGCGACGGCGTCACGCACCTCATCGAGCTGCCCGGGTTCACGTCGTTCCTCGCGACCGGCGACTTCAACGCCCGCATCCGCGGCGTCGACGAGCTGCAGGAGCACTACACGCAGTGGGTCACGCAGTGGGAGCAGGACAACGGCGTCGAGGCGACGTTCGACCCCGCCGACACGCGCTTCTACCCCAACCTCGCCGTCACGTACTGGTCGTTCCGGCTCATGATCGGCTTCGGCGTCGGCTCGGCCGCGCTGTCGCTCGCCGCCCTGTGGCTGCTGCGCCGCAAGGGCTCGGTGACCGGCAAGTCGTGGTTCGGCCGGCTCGGCATCGCGGCGATCGCCACGCCGTTCCTCGCGTCGGCGTTCGGCTGGATCTTCACCGAGATGGGCCGCCAGCCCTGGGTCGTCGCACCGAACCCGAACAGCTCGGGCGTCGACGGCGTGTGGCTGCTGACCGCCCGCGGCGTCAGCGAGGTCGTGTCCCCCGGCATGGTCTGGTTCTCGATGATCGGGTTCACGCTCCTGTACGGCGTGCTCGCGGTCGTGTGGTTCCGGCTCATGAAGCGCTACGCCGTCGAGGGCGTCGCCGACACCGAGCACGACCCCAGCCCTGACAACCCCGACAACGCCCCCGACGCGGACGGTACCGACCGTCCCCTGTCCTTCGCGTACTGAGGAGAGCGGCCACCATGGACCTGTCGACCGTCTGGTTCCTCCTCATCGCCGTCCTGTGGACCGGCTACCTCGTCCTCGAGGGCTTCGACTTCGGCGTCGGCATGCTGCTGGCGATCCTGCCGAAGGGCGACAATGCGCGGCGCGAGAAGGAGCGCCGCCTCATGATCAACACCGTCGGACCCGTGTGGGACGGCAACGAGGTGTGGCTCCTCACGGCGGGCGGCGCGACCTTCGCGGCGTTCCCCGAGTGGTACGCGACGCTGTTCTCCGGCTTCTACATCCCGCTGTTCATCATCCTCATCGCGCTGATCGTGCGCGTCGTCGCGTTCGAGTGGCGCGGCAAGATCGACTCGCCCGTGTGGCGGGCCTGGGCCGACCGCGCGCTGATCTTCGGCTCGTTCGTGCCGGCCCTGCTGTGGGGCGTGGCGTTCGCGAACCTCGTGCGTGGCGTCGAGCTCGACGCCAACCACCAGTACGTGGGCGGGTTCTTCGCGCTGCTGTCGCCGTTCGCGCTGCTGGGCGGCCTCGTGACGCTGACGATCTTCCTCACGCACGGCGCGATCTTCCTGGCGATGAAGACCGACGGGGACGTGCGCGAGCGGGCCGGCGCGTTCGCGGCCCGCAGCTCGGTCGTCACGCTCGTGCTCGCGGGGGTCTGGGCGGTGTGGGCGCAGATCTCCTACGCCAACAGCCTGTGGACCTGGGGCGCCGTCGCGGTCGCCGCCGTCGCGCTCGTGCTGGTCGTCGCCGCGACCCGCATCCGTCGCGAGGGCGTCGCGTTCACGGCCTCGGCCGTCGCGATCGTCGCGGCCGTCGTGCTGATCTTCGGCTCGATGTTCCCCGACGTCATGCCCGCGTTCGACGCCGCGAACTCGCTCACCGTCGACAACGCGTCGTCCACGGACTACACGCTCACGGTCATGACGTGGGTCGCGGTGATCCTCACCCCGCTCGTGCTGCTCTACCAGGGCTGGACGTACTGGGTGTTCCGCAAGCGCCTGACCGTCGAGCACATCCCGGACTCGATCGGGCTCACGTTCGACAAGGTCCTGCCGAAGTCCCGCGCGTGACGCCGCCCGTGCGCCCGCTCGTGATCTCCTGGACCGCGTGAAGCCTCTCGACCCCCGGCTGCTGCGGTACGCGCGCGCGGCGCGCGGGTACCTCGCGCTGACGGTCGCGCTCGGTGTCGTCACCGGCGCGCTCGTCGTCGCGCAGGCCCTGCTGCTCGCGCACGCGCTCGGCTCGGCCGTCGCCGACGGCGCGACGCTCCCCCGCGTGCTGCCGCTCGTCGGCGGGCTCGCGGGCGTCGTCGCGGTGCGCGCGCTCGTGGCCGGGGTGCAGGAGCGGTACGCGCACCGCGCCGCGACCCGCGCGGTCGCCGAGCTGCGGGAGCGCGTCGTCGCGCACGCGGCCGCCGTCGGTCCCCGCCGCGCCGCGCCGGCCGACGGCGCGAGCCTCGTGACCCTCGCGACGCGCGGGCTCGACGCGCTCGAGCCCTACTTCGTGAAGTACCTGCCGCAGCTCGTGCTCGCCGCGACGCTGACCCCGGCGACGCTGCTCGTCGTGCTCGGGCTCGACTGGGTGTCGGCCGCGATCATCGCCGGCACGATCCCCCTGGTGCCGGTGTTCATGTGGCTCGTGGGCGTCATGACGCAGGGCCGCTCCGAGCGGGGCCTGGCGACGATGCAGCGGCTGGGCGCGCAGGTGCTCGACCTGCTCGCGGGCCTGACGACGCTGCGCGCGTTCGGGCGCGAGCGGGGGCCGGTGGCGCGGGTCCGCGACCTGGGCGACGCGCACCGGCGCGCGACCATGGGCACGCTGCGCGTGGCGTTCCTGTCCGGCATGGTGCTCGAGCTCCTCACGACGCTGTGCGTCGCGCTCGTCGCGGTCGCGATCGGCATGCGCCTGGTCTACGGGCAGATGGACCTCGTGACGGGCCTCGCGGTGCTCGTGCTCGCCCCCGAGGTGTTCAACCCGCTGCGCCAGGTCGGTGCGCAGTTCCACGCCTCGACCGACGGGGTCGCGGCGGCCGACCGCGCGTTCGCGGTGCTCGAGGTGCCGCTGCCCGCCGCCGGCACGGCGCTCGCCCCCGACCTCGCCACGGGGAGGGTCCGGGCGCGGGGCGTCGCGGTCCGCGCACGCGACGGGTGGGCCCCGGCCCCCGTCGACGTCGAGCTCGTCCCCGGCCGCGTGGTGGCGCTGGTCGGCCCGTCCGGGGCCGGCAAGACGACGACCGTCGAGGTGCTGCTCGGGCTGCTGCCCCCCGACGCGGGCCGCGTCGAGCTCGTCGCCGCCGACGGCACGGCGACCCCGCTCGCGGACGTCGACCCGCACGACTACTGGCGGCAGGTCACGTGGCTGCCGCAGCGGCCCGTGCTCGAGCCCGGCACGGTGCGCGAGGTCCTCGGCTCGCCCGACGCCGCGGCACGCGACCGGGCGGCGGCGCTCACCGGGCTCGACGCGGTCGTGACGACGCTGCCGCACGGCTGGGACACCCCGCTCGGCGGCGGGGGCGCGGGCCTGTCGGTCGGGCAGCGGCAGCGCCTCGCGCTGACCCGTGCCCTGCTGCGTCCGAGCCCCGTCGTCGTGCTCGACGAGCCGACCGCGCACCTCGACGCGGTCGGCGAGCAGGTCGTGCTGCGCACGCTCGACGCGCTGCGCGACGCGGGCTGCGCGGTGCTCCTCGTGGCGCACCGCGCGTCGCTGGCCGCGCGCGCCGACGAGGTCGTGCACGTGCGGTCCGCGCGCACGGGCCCGGCCGACGACGGCCCAGCGAGCATCGACGCCGTCGCGGAGAGCGATCCGCGCGGAGCCGTCCGGTGAGCGCCGCACGCGTCCCCGCGACCGTCGCGGCTCCCGTCGCCGTTCCCCCGCCCGCGGCAGGACCGACCGCCGCGCGCACGCGCCCCCCGCGCGGGACGCTGCGCCGCGCCGTGCGGCTGCTCGACGTGGACCCGCGCCGCGTCGCGCTCGCGGTCCTGCTCGGAACGCTCGCGCTCGGCTCGGCCGTCGCGCTCGCGGCGGCGTCCGCGTGGCTCATCGCCCGTGCCTCCCAGATGCCGCCCGTGCTCCAGCTGTCGGTCGCGACCGTGGCCGTGCGGGCGTTCGGCATCGGCCGCGGTCTCATGCGGTACCTCGAGCGCCTCGTGTCGCACGACGTCGCGCTGCGCGGCATGGCCACGCTGCGCACCACGCTGTACGACCGCCTCGCGGCCGGCTCCCCGCAGGCGCTGCTCGCGGTGCGGCGCGGCGACCTGCTGGCCCGCGTCGGCGCGGACGTCGACGCGGTCGGCGACGTCGTGGTGCGCGGCCTGCTGCCCGCGGCCGTCGCCGCAGCCCTCGGCGTGGGCACCTCCGTCGCGATGGCGCTGTTCTGGCCCCCGGCCGGCCTCGCGCTGGCGCTCTGCCTGCTCGCGGCGGGCGTGCTCGCGCCCTGGCTGTCGGCACGCGGGGCACGCACCGCCGAGGAGCGCGGCGTCGCGGCGCGCGCCCGCATGAGCGCGACCTCGCTCGGCGTGCTCGACGACGCGGGTCCCCTCGCGGTGTCCGGGCGCCTGCCGCACGAGCTCGACGCGCTGCGCGCGGCCGACGCCGACCTCGCGCGGGCGGCTGACGCCGGTGCGCGCCCCGCCGCGCTCGCCGCGGGGATCGGGCAGCTCGCCGTGGGGGTGGCCGTGCTCGTCGCGCTCGTGACCGGCGTCCCCGCGGTCGGCGCAGGGCTGCTGGCCCCCGTCGAGCTCGCGGTGGTCGTGCTCACGCCGCTCGCGGCGTTCGAGGCGACCTCGCTGCTGCCCGCCGCGGCGGTGCAGGTGCAGCGCTCACGCGCCGCGGCGGCGCGGATCCTCGCGCTGCTCGACGCCGCCGCCGGGTCGGACGAGCGACCGGCCGCGGCACGCGCGGTCGCCCCGGAGCCCGGTGACGTCCCGGCGCCGCCGCCCACCGGCGATCCGTCGGGCCCGACGCTCGTCGCACGGGGCCTCGCGTGCGGCTGGCCCGGGCGGCCCCCCGCCGTCACGGACGTCGACCTGAGGCTCGCCCCGGGCTCGCGCCTGGCCGTCGCCGGTCCCAGCGGCGAGGGCAAGACCACGCTGCTCCTGACCCTCGCGGGACTCCTCGCGCCCGTCGCCGGCACCGTGACGCTCGACGGCGTCCCGCTCGGCACGGCGGACCGCGCGACCGTCGTGCGCAGCGTCGTGGTGACCGGTGAGGACGCGCACGTGTTCGGCACGTCGGTGCTCGAGAACCTGCGCGTCGCGCGCGGCGACGTCACGCCCGAGGAGGCGCGGTCCGCGCTGGCCCGCACGGGCCTGGGGGCGTGGCTCGAGGGCCTGCCCGACGGCCTCGACACCGTGCTGGGCTCGGACGCGCGCACCGTCTCGGGCGGCGAGCGCCGCCGCCTGCTCCTCGCGCGCGCGCTGCTGTCCGACGCGCCGCTGCTGCTCGTCGACGAGCCCGGCGAGCACCTCGACCCCACGACCGCCGACGCGGTGCTCGACGCGCTGTGGCACGCACCGGCCACCCGCGACGGCACGCCACGCGGCCTGGTGGTCGTGAGCCACCGCCTGACGTCTCTGGCCACGGCCGACGAGGTGCTGTGGGTCACGGGTGGGCAGGTCGCGGCGCGCGGCACGCACGCGCACCTCGTGGACCACGTGCCGGGCTACGGTGAGGCGGTGCGGGCCGAGGAGCGGGAGCAGACGTGAGCGAGCACCGGGGAGAGATGCGCGAGGTGGCGGGGTCGCCGCTCGTCGCGGGGGCGCCGTTCCAGCGGGGGGTGCTCGTCGACCGGCCGTCGCCCGCACCCCTGACCGGGGACGCGCTGACCGACCTGCTCGGGGCGATCCTCGCGGTCGCCGGGCAGCTCGACCTCACGACGGTGCTCGACCGCTTCGTGCAGGTCAGCGCCGAGCTCACCGGGGCGCGCTACGGCGCGATCAACGTGCTCGACGACCAGGGCGCGTCCACGACGTTCGTCTACACGGGCATCCCCACCGCGGTCGCGCGCATGCTGCGCCGCCCCCCGCACGCCGAGGGCGTGCTCGGGCAGATCCCGCTCGAGGGCGCGCTGCGCCTCGACGACCTCACGCAGCATCGCGCGTTCCAGGGCTGGCCGAGCGCCCACCCGCCGATGGGTTCGTTCCTCGGCGCGTCGGTCAAGGTCGGCGAGCACGTGTACGGCCAGCTGTACCTGTCGGAGAAGGTCGAGGGCGGCTCGTTCACCGACACCGACGAGTCCATGGTCGTCGCGCTCGCCGCCGCCGCCGGGGTCGCGATCGCGAACGCGCAGCTCTACGCCGAGGCCGAGCGCCGCGAGCACTGGCTGCAGGCCGGGCAGGACATCACCACGATGCTGCTCGAGGGCGTCGACGAGGAGGACGCCCTCGAGCACGTCGCGCGCACGGCACGTGAGGTCGCGGGCGCCGACACCGCGGCGCTGGCGCTGCCCGGCCTGGGCGGCGAGCTGTACCTCGAGCTCGCGGACGGCTACCAGGCCGACGTCCTCACGGGTCTGGTCATGCCGCGCGGCGGGCGCGCGTGGACGGTCCTCGAGGAGGGCCACGGGCTGCTCACCCCGTCGCTGAGCGCGTCGCGCACGGTCAAGCTCGAGGAGATGCGCGCGTTCGGACCGGCGATGTTCGCGCCGCTGCACTCCTCCGGGCGCGGCGTCGGCGTGCTGCTGCTGCTGCGCCGCATCGGCCGGACCCCGTTCGACGAGAGCGACCTCGCGACCGCCGAGTCGTTCGCCGCCCAGGCGGCGCTCGCCTACGTCCTGGCCGAGGCGCGGCACGCGCAGGACCTCGCGGCGCTGCTCGACGAGCGCGAGCGCATCGCGCGCGACCTGCACGACCTGGCGATCCAGCAGCTGTTCGCGACCGGCATGCAGCTCGAGACCGTGCGGCGCCGCTCGGCGCGCGGCGTCGACGCGCACGAGCTGACGAGCATCGTCGAGGAGGCGCTCGACAACGTGGACAGCTCGGTGCGGGAGATCCGCCAGATCGTGTACGCGCTGCGCGACCCCGACGCCGCGACGGGCCTGGTCGAGCGCCTGCGTCGCGAGACCTCGCTGGCGCGCACCGGCCTGGGGTTCGCACCGTCGCTCGTGCTCTCGCTCGACGGCGAGGTGCTCACGCCCGGCGACGGCGAGGGCGAGGACCGCATCGACGAGCGCCTCGAGCAGGAGCTCACCGACGACGTCGTCGCTGTCGTCCGCGAGGGCCTGGCCAACGCCGCACGGCACGCGCACGCGTCGTCCGTGGGCGTGTGCGTGAGCGTCCGCGGGTCGGGCCACACCGGGTCGGTGACCGTCGACGTCGAGGACGACGGCGTGGGCGTGTCGACCGACCGCGAACGCAGCTCCGGGACCGGCAACCTCGCGTCGCGGGCGCGGCAGCACGGCGGCTCGTTCAGCCTCGGCGTCGCGCCGAGCGGCACGGGCACGCTGCTGACGTGGCAGGCGCCGCTGGCATGACGGAGGGCGCCGACCGCCGGGCGCACCCCGGACGCGGCGACGCGCCGGGCGGTGAGGCCCGGCGCGTCGTGAGGTGGCGGTCGTGAGGTGGCAGCAGGGGTGGCCGGCGGCTCAGTGGCCGGGCTCGGCCCGCCAGCCGGAGTTCTTGCGGGAGGCGACCCACGCGGCGACCTGCGTGCGCCGCTGCAGGCCCATCTTGGCGAGCAGCGACGTGATGTGGTTCTTCACGGTCTTCTCCGCGACCCCGAGCCGCTCCGCGATCTCGCGGTTCGACAGCCCCTCGCCGATGAGGTCGAGCACGCGCAGCTCGCTGGGCGTCAGGCTCTCGGTCGGGTCCTCGTGGCCCGCGCGGCGGCGCGCGACCGTACGGTCGTCGAGCAGCGTGCGACCCGCGGCGACCGCGCGGATCACGTCGGTGATCTCGGCGCCCCGCACGCTCTTGAGCAGGTACGCCGACGCGCCCGCGTCGAGCGCGGCGGCGAGCGCGTCGTCGTCGTCGAACGACGTCAGGACGATCGCACGCGCGGTGGGCAGCGTCTCCTTGACGGCCCGCATGAGGTCGATGCCGGTGCCGTCGGGCAGCTGCAGGTCGACCAGCATGACCTGCGGCCGCACGAGCGTGGCGCGGCGGACGCCGTCGGCGACCGACCCGGCCTCGGCGACGACGGTCATGCCGTCGGTGCGCTCGACGACCTCGGCGATGCCGCGGCGGACGACCTCGTGGTCGTCGACGATCATGACGGAGATGGGTGCCGTGCGGGCGCCCGGACCGGGCGCAGGCGTCGACTGGCTCGTGGCTGACACGATGGCATCGTATCGACCGTGACCACGATCCTCCTCCCCCGTTCCGTCGACGGCGCGCCGCGCGTCCCCCACGGCGTGCGCGTCGTGCCGTACGACGTCGACGCGCCGCCGCCCGCGGACGCCGCGCACGCCGACGCGCTGGTCGTGTGGGGGAACCCCGCCGACCGGCTGCGCGAGCTGGCCGCCGCCGCGCCGCGGCTGCGCTGGGTGCAGACGCTCGCGGCCGGCCCGGACGCGGTCCTCGCGGCCGGTTTCGCGGCCGGGGCCGTCGTCACCAACGGGCGCGGGCTGCACGACGCGACCGTGGCCGAGCACGTGCTCGCGCTCACGCTCGCGTGCGTGCGCCGCGTGCCGGAACTGCTGCGGGCCCAGGCCGAGCACCGGTGGGCGCACGAGCTCGGTGGCCTGCAGCCGCTGCACCCGCCGGGCGAGGTCCGCACGCTCGTGGGTGCGCAGGTCACGGTGTGGGGCTTCGGCTCGATCGCCGCACGCCTGGCGCCGCTGCTCACGGGCCTGGGCGCGCGGGTCACGGGCGTCGCGACCACGGCGGGCGAACGTCACGGGTACCACGTGGTCGCGCCCGAGTCGCTGGCCGAGCTGCTGCCACGCACCGACGTGCTGATCGGCCTGCTGCCCGCGCTCGACGCCACGCGGCACGCGATCGGGGCGCGCGTGCTGGACCTGCTGCCGTCGCGAGCGTGGGTCGTCAACGCCGGGCGCGGCACGACGCTCGACGAGGCGGCGCTCCTGGCGGCCGTCCGCGCCGGGGCCGTCGCGGGGGCGGCGCTCGACGTGTTCGAGACCGAGCCGCTGCCCGCGGGCTCGCCGCTGTGGGACGAGCCGCGCGTGCTGGTCAGCCCGCACGCGGCCGGGGGCCGACCGGTCGGGTGGCAGGACCTCGTCGCGGACAACGTCGCGCGGTTCGTCGCCGGCGAGCCGCTGCGCAACGTGGTGCCCCGCTGACGCCACGGGGCCCGGACGTCGGGACGGGGTGGCACGGCGGACCGCGAGCGTCAGGTGCGTCGCGGACGCGGGCGTGGCTGGCACACCGGGCACGTGAACGACGACCGGTTGGCGAACGCGTCGCGCCGCACGAGCGTGCCGCAGCGCCGGCACGGACGCCCCTCCTGCCCGTAGACCGCGAGCGAGCGGTCGAAGTACCCGGACGCGCCGTTGACGTTGACGTACAGCGCGTCGAAGCTCGTGCCGCCCTGCGCGAGCGCCTCGGTCATCACCTCGGCGGCCGCGTCGAGCAGCCGTCCGACCTCGGTGCGGCGCGCCGTCGCCGTCGGCCGCGCGCCGTGCAGCCGTGCGCGCCACAGCGCCTCGTCCGCGTAGATGTTGCCGACCCCGGACACGAGCGTCTGGTCGAGCAGCGCCCGCTTGAGCTCGGTGCGGCGTGCCCGCACCGCCTCGACGAGCGCCGCGCGGTCCACCGCCGGGTCGAGCAGGTCGCGCGCGATGTGCGCGACGGGCGCCGGGACGACCGCGCGGGCGGACCCGAGCCCGCCGGCCGCACCGTCCGGCGTCGCGACGAGGTCGGGCACCGCGAGGTGCCCGAACGTGCGCTGGTCGACGAAGTCGAGCGCGGAGCCGTCGTCGAGCTCGAGCCGCACACGCAGGTGGGGGTGGTCGACCCAGCCACCGGGCCCCGGGGCCGCGACAGGGTCGGGGCCGCAGAGCTCGCCGGGCGCGTCGGGGTCGACGCGCGCCGCGGGGCCGCGGACCAGGAGCTGCCCGCTCATGCCGAGGTGCGCCAGGAGCGCGTCGTCGCCACGCCCGGGGCCCTCGTCGAGGAGCAGCCACAGGAACTTGCCGCGCCGCACCGCGGCGTCGAGGCGTCGGCCCGTCAGGCGCGCGGCGAAGTCCTTCGGACCGCCCTCGTGCCGGCGCACCGAGTAGTCGCGGTGCACGTGGACGGCCGACACCGTGCGGCCCAGCACATGACGCGCGAGGCCGTCGCGGACGGTCTCGACCTCGGGCAGCTCCGGCACGTCAGCCGGCGTCGGCCGCGCGTGCGTGGTGCGACGTCGATCCGTCCGCCCTCGCGTCGTGCGACGTCGGGTCGTCCGAGGTCGTGCCGTCACGCAGCGCTGTCAGCGTCGCGTACGCCGCCGCGGCGGCCTCCTGCTCGGCGATCTTCTTGGCGCTGCCCACGCCGCTGCCGCGCACCTCGCCGCCCACGACCGCGTGCGCCGTGAACGTGCGGGCGTGGTCAGGGCCCTCGCCCGTCACGTCGTACGACGGCGCTCCCAGGCCCAGCTGGGCCGAGAGCTCCTGCAGCGACGTCTTCCAGTCCAGCCCCGCACCGAGCCCCGCCGCGGCGGCGAGGGTCGGGCTGACGAGCCGGTCGACGAGCTCTCGCGCGGGCTCGAGCCCGTGCGAGAGGTAGACGGCCCCGAAGATCGCCTCGAGCGTGTCGGACAGGATCGAGTCCTTGTCCTTGCCGCCCGTCGCGAGCTCACCCTTGCCGAGCAGCACGTAGCTGCCCAGGTCGAGCTCGCGCGCGACGTGCGCGAGGGCGCGCTGCGACACGGTCGCGGCGCGCATCTTGGCCAGGTCACCCTCGGACTGCGCCGGGTGCGCCCGGTACAGGTGCTCGGTGACGACGAGGCCCAGGACGGTGTCGCCCAGGAACTCGAGGCGCTCGTTGGTCGGGATGCCCCCGGCCTCGTGCGCGAACGACCGGTGCGTCAGGGCGAGCACGAGAAGCTCGGGGTCCAGGTGGACCCCGAGCTTCTCGAGGAGCGACTGCGCTGCCGTGCTCACGCGACGCCGGTGTCGACGGGTGTGCCGGTCATCGTGGCCGCGAAGGTCAGACGGCCTCGTGCTCGCTGCGCACGGCCTCGACGTAGCGACGGCCGTTGTACGCACCGCACGTCGGGCACGCCACGTGCGGCCGCGTCTGCGACTTGCACTGGGGGCAGGTGGTGAGCGTCGTGGCAGTGGTCTTCCACTGCGACCGACGCGCACGGGTGTTGCTGCGCGACATCTTGCGCTTCGGAACCGCCACGGTCAGCTCTCTCTCTTCTCGTCGTCAGAACCCGCCAGGCCGCCGAGGGCCGCCCACCGGGGGTCGATCATGTCGTGCGTGTGGTCCGGGTCGTCCGCGAGCCGTGCACCGCACTGCGAGCACAGGCCCGGGCAGTCCGGCCGGCACAGGGGCCGGAACGGCAGCGTCGGGACGACCGAGTCCCGGAGCGCGGGCTCGAGGTCGACCAGGTCGCCCTCCAGCTCACGCACGTCCTCGTCGTCGTCGTCCCCGCTCGCGACCGCGGCCTGCGCCCGCTCAGGGTAGACGTACAGCTCCTGGATCGGCGCATCGACAGGCTCGACGACCTTCTCCAGGCACCGCACGCACTCCCCGACGGCCTCGCCGCGGATCGAACCGGTGACCAGGACCCCCTCCATGACCGCCTCGAGCCGCAGGTCCAGCTCGAGGTCGCTCCCGGAGGGGATGCCGATCATGCCGCTGCCGAGCTCGTCGGGCGCCGCGACCGTCCGCTGCACCGTCCGCATCGATCCCGGACGTCGGCCGAGCTCGTGTGTCTCGAGCACGAACGGCGAGCGGGGATCGAGGTGGGATGGGCGCACGGTCCGTTCCCCTCGTTCCCGGCCGTGCCCCGCGGGTGCGCGGCACGGCTGTTGTGGCGACATGACTGACTCGGCCCGCGCCCACGACAGGCAGGACCAGCGGACAACTGTACGGCACCCGCGACCCCCGCCCAAACGGCCGGTGCGTCGGGTCAGACCGAGGTGGCCCCGTCGCCGGGTGCGAGCCGGCCGGCGAGCTTGGCGCGGCCGGCCTGCACCTGGGACAGCACCTTGCCCAGGTCGATCTCGAAGTCCGCGAGCCGCCGGTCGCAGTAGTCGTCCGCGTCCCGACGCAGACCCTCGGCGGTCTCCTGCGCCTCCGCGACGATCTGCGCGGCCCGCTCGCGGGCCTGCGCCACGACGCTCTCCTGGTCGACCAGCTCGGCCGCCCGCGCCCGTGCCCGCGCCAGCACCGCGTCGGCGTCCGCCTGGGCCTGGGCCCGCGCCGCGTCGGCGTCCGCGAGCACCTCGTCCGCGCGGTGCAGCTGCGCGGGCAGGGCCGCGCGCACCTCGTCGACCAGCTCCAGCAGCTCGGCGCGGTTGACCAGCACCGACGAGGACATCGGCATGGCGCGCGCCTGCACCACGGCCTGCTCGAGCGCGTCGAGCACGCCGCCGACGCCCTCGACGCGCTCCTGCGTGTCGTCCTGCTCCGTCATCGTCCGTCCTCTCCCCCGGCCGCGAGCGCGCGGCGCACCGCCGCCGCGACCGCCGGCGTCACCATGTCCTCGATCCGTCCACCGTGCCGCGCGACGTCCTTGACCAGCGACGACGCGACGTGCCCGAGCGCCGGGTCGCCGAGCACGAAGACCGTCTCGACCCCCGACAGGTGCCGGTTCATCAGCGCCATCGGGTGCTCGGCGTCGAGGTCCGCACCGCTGCGCAGCCCCTTGACGACAGCGCTCGCACCGACCTCGCGCACGAGGTCGACCAGCAGGCCGCTCGTCGCGACCACGCGCACGCCGTCCAGGTCCGCGAGCGCGTCGACCGCGAGCGCGACCCGCTCGTCGGGCGTCAGCAGCGCCCTCTTGGACGCGTTGTGCGCGACGGCCACGACGACCTCGTCGAACATCGACCGCGCGCGGCGCACGACGTCCGCGTGCCCGAGCGTGATCGGGTCGAAGGACCCCGGGCAGACCGCTGTGCTCACGGACGCCAACCTACGTCACGCACCCGTGGACGACCGCGCGGCGCGTCGGCCGCCGCTAGCGTGGCCGCGTGCCGACCCTGCGCCGCGCGACCGCCGCCGACCTGCCCGCGCTGCGCACGGTGTGCGCGCTCGCCTACCGCACCAACCCGCTGATGCGCTGGGTGCTCCCCGACGACGCGACGCGGGCGGACGCGTGCGCGGCGTGGCTGGGTCCGTCGCTCGAGCGCTACGTCGCGCACGGCCGGGTCGACGTCGCCGTCGGCGGCGGTGCCGTCGTCGGGCTCGCGGCCTGGCGGCCCGCGGGGGTCGTGCTCGTGCAGCCCGGGTCCCCGACGACCCTGCCGAGCCCGGCCGGCGTCCTGCGCGCGCTGGTCGGCGCGGCGCGCGCCGAGCAGGTGCTGACGGCGCTCGGCCGGTCCGCCCCGCTCGCGCCGGAGACGCCCGGCGCGTACCTCAACTACCTCGCCGTGCACCCCGACCACCAGGGTCGCGGTCTCGGGGGCACGCTCCTGCGCGCGGGGCTGGACGCGCTGCGCGGTCCCGCGGCGGGCACGTCGTGGCTCGCGACGAGCGACCCGCGCAACCTCGCCTTCTACGCGCGGCACGGGTGCACGAGGGCCGGTGCGGTGGACCTCGCGCCGGACGGGCCGACGCTCACTGTCCTGCACGTGCGCTGACGTCACCGCCGGGCGCCGGCCCGACCGCTGCCGACGACCCGCCGCGGAGCCGCGACGCCCGTCAGACCGGGCGCTCGGCGAACCACACCCGGGTCTCGCCGTAGCGACGGTCGTCGATCGCATCGAGCGGCGCGGGCCAGGTCGGGGCCGAGGCGCGCGTGGACCGCTCGACCACCACGACCGCACCGGGCGCGACGCAGCGCGCGACACCGTCGACGGCCACCTGCAGCACGTCGTCCGCCAGGTCGTAGGGCGGGTCGAGCAGCACGAGGTCGAACGCTCCCGCGGGTTCCGGCGCGTCGGCGGGGGCGAGGCGCGCGAGGTACCGGTCGACCCGGTCGGCGACGACGTCGACGCGGTCCGCCAGCCCGAGCGACCGGGCGTTGCGGCGGCAGGCGTCGACCGCGACGCGCGCGCTGTCGACCAGCACGGCGCTGCGGGCACCGCGGCTGACGGCCTCGAACCCCAGGGCACCCGAACCCGCGAAGAGGTCGAGCACGCGCGCGTCCTCGACCGCGTCGAGGTGCTCGAGCCGCGAGAACAGCGCCTCACGGACGCGTTCGCTGGTCGGTCGCGTGCCCGACGACGGCACCACGAGCGTGCGCCCGCCCGCCGTGCCGGCGACGACGCGCGTCATGCGCCGGCCTTCTTGCGCTCGTCCTGCTCCTCCATCATGCGCTCGAGCCACCCCTTGTCGTGCACCGAGGAGCCGATGAGCACGGCGACGGTCGAGAGCACGACCTGCGCCGTCACCATGACCGTGGTGACCGTGTGGAGGCCGATCGCGATCCACAGCGGGAGGAGGCAGAACGCGATGAGGTCCGGGCCGCGGGCGACGACCTGCAGCACGCCCGTCGGCAGGGCGCCCGCGGGCGTCGCCACCAGCGGCTTGTCCCAGCTCGGTGCGGGCCGGTACGCGGCGCGCACGGCCGCCGCCGCCCACACGGGCACCGCCGCGAGCCCCAGCAGGACCCAGTCGAGGGGCGCGCCGGCCCAGATCCCCACCGCTCCCAGCGCGACGACCGTCCAGAGCAGCACCGCGACGCCCGGCACGACCATCCGCAACCGACGCACGGTGCGCGCCTCGAGCGGCAGCAGCCGGTCGACGACCGGCGCCATCTCGGCCCACCGGGCGCCCTCGGCGCTCGCGCTCGCGGCCATCCATCCCCCGACGAGCACCGCGAGGAGCACCCCGACCGTGCTGGCCAGCTGCGGGACGACCGTCGCGAGCACCGGCAGCCCGGCGGCGACGACGAGCTGCACGACGTGCCGCAGGGAGCGTCGCAGCACCACGAGATCGGCCGTGACGAGCGCGGTCGCGGGTCCGCGCGCGGTCCGCAGGCGCGAGACGCGGCGGTGCGACGACGCGGCCGCACCGCCCGTGAGCGCGCGGCCCAGCTCGCGCGAGTCGAGCGAGACGACGGCGCCGACGGCCTGCGTCGCGGCCGAGCCCCCCTCGCGCAGCGTGCGGCCGGGCAGCGCACCGAGCCGCGCGTCCACCAGCGCCGCCAGCAGCCCTGCCACGACCGCGGCGACGACGACGACGCCCCACGACGGCGCGGGCAGCGCGGTGGGCGTCCGCCCGGTGAGGACGAGCGCGACGGCCACGACCGGCGCCGCGACGAGCACGAGGTCGCCGGCCACGGCGGTGCGACGACGCGGCACGCCGCGGGACTGCGCGACCGCCGCGAGCAGCACCACGACGGCCGCGACGAGCGCACCGAGCAACCCCGCGCGCACCAGGGTGGCGCCGCTCGACGCGAGCAGGCCCGCCTCGAGCACGACGACGACCGCGGCGCCCGCGAGCGCGGCGACCACCGGGCCACGCGCGGCCGCCGGGCGCAGCAGGCCGCGACGGTCCACGGGCAGCGCGAGCCACCAGGCGGCCTGCGGACCCTCGGCACCGACGGGGCCGAGGCGCCCGGCGGTGGACAGCAGGGCACCGACCGCGGCGAGCAGCAGGACCGCGACCAGCGCCGGCAGGCTCAGGCCGCCGGGCGCGTGCACGGGCGGCGCCGGGGGCAGGGCCTCGCCGAGCTGCTGGACCACGCCCAGCACGATGAGCACCGAGATGACCACGCTCGTGACGGCCGTGTAGACGTCCGTGAGGAGCGAGCCGACGCTCGCCCCCGCACGGGCGCGCGCGGCGCGCGCCGTGAAGCGACGGATCGAGCGGGCCGACGGCACCTCACCGAGCTCGAAGTCGCCGACGCGCGGGTCGTCGTCGAGGTCGTGGGGCCCGAGGTCCGCAGGGGCCGGGCCGTCGTCGTCCACGTCGGCGGCGCCGAGGTCCACGGTCCGCGGGTCGGCGTCGCCGCGCGCGTCCCCGGGCTCACGGACCGAGGTCACAGCGCGACCCGCGCGATGCGGTCGGCGGCCTCGGCGGCGGACAGCACGACCGACGCGTGGTCGTCCACCAGCACGGCCTGCGTGCACACCGCGGCGACGAGGTCGGGGTCGTGCGTCGCGATCAGCACCGCACCGCCCGCCTCGCGCTCGGCCCGCAGCCGGTCGGCCAGACGGGCACGCATGCGCTGGTCGAGCCGCTGCTCGGGCTCGTCGAGGACCAGCAGCGAGCGGGGCCGCGCGAAGCCCGCAGCGAGCAGCAGGCGCCGACGCTGGCCGGAGGACAGCGACACGGGCGTCGCGCGCGCGTGGTCGGCCAGCCCAAACTCCTCGAGCAGCACGTCGACCTCCTGCTGCGCGCCCATGACGCCGTGCCCGCGCGCCGTGAGGTACAGGTGCTCGGCGACCGTGAGGGCCGGGAAGTACGCGTCGTCGTCGAGCACGGCGGACACCTCGCGACGGAACTGCACGTCGCGCTCGTCGACCGGGCGCCCGAGCACCTCGACCGAGCCGCCGACCGGTGTCAGCAGGCCGATGACGGTCTTGA
This sequence comes from Cellulomonas sp. B6, assembly GCF_001462455.1. Lineage (GTDB taxonomy): Bacteria > Actinomycetota > Actinomycetes > Actinomycetales > Cellulomonadaceae > Cellulomonas. The sequence continues at coordinate 10,872 of NZ_LNTD01000188.1, read as the reverse complement.
GGACCGTCGACTTGCCGGAGCCGTTGGCGCCCACGAGCGCGACCGCACGCCCCTCGCCGAGGGTGAACGACACGGGGGCGCACACGGGTGCCTCCCCGTAGCCGACCTGCAGGTTGCGCGCGCGCACCACGGGAGCCATGGCGCCAGGGTAGTCACGCGCGATCGAGGAACTCCTCACGCTCCCCCGTGAGCGACTCCTCGATCGCCTCGCGCAGCGACGGCCACGGCGCGAGGTCGACGTCCTGCTCGACCAGCGCGCGCGCGTCGGTCCGCGCGCGCTCGATGACCGTGGCGTCGCGCGTCACGCGCAGCAGGCGCAACGAGCTGGAGCTGCCGTGCTGGGCGGCGCCCAGCACGTCGCCCTCGTGCCGCAGCTCGAGGTCGAGCGCCGCGAGCTCGAAGCCGTCGGTCGTGCTCGCGAGGGTCTCGAGGCGGGTGTGCGCGTCGGTCCCGGGCTCGGCCGCGCTGACGAGCAGGCACAGCCCCGGGCGGGTCCCACGGCCGAGCCGGCCGCGCAGCTGGTGCAGCTGCGACAGGCCGAACCTGTCGGCGTCGAGCACGACCATCACCGTCGCGTCGGGCACGTCGACGCCGACCTCGATCACGGTGGTCGACACGAGGACGGGCGCGGCACCCGAGGCGAAGTCCGCGAACGCGCGCTCCTTGTCGTCCGCGGGCATCCGGCCGTGCAGCACGCCGATCCCGAGGTGCGCCAGGTCGGGGCGCTCGCGCAGCTCGCGCGCGACGTCGACCACGGCGCGCAGCGGCCGGCGAGCGTCCTCGGCGGGGACGTCGGCGTCGACGAGCAGGTCGGCACCGTCCTCGTCCGCCGCACGCGCGGCCTCGCCCGCGTCGTCGTCGCCGTCGATCCGTGGGCACACGACGTAGGCGCGCCCGCCGCCGTCGACCTCCTCGCGCACGCGCTGCCACGTGCGGTCGGTCCAGCGCGGGTTGTCGGCGGGCACGACGTGCGTCGTGATGCCCTGCCTCCCCGCGGGGAGCTGGTCGAGCACCGACGTCTCGAGATCGCCGAAGACGGTCATCGCGACGGTCCGCGGGATGGGGGTCGCGGTCATCACGAGCGTGTGTGGCGTGCGCGCGGCCTTGGCGCGCAGCGCGTCGCGCTGCTCGACCCCGAACCGGTGCTGCTCGTCGACGACGACCAGACCGAGGTCCGCGAACTGCACGTGCTCCGACAGCAGCGCGTGCGTGCCGACGACGATGCCCGCGGCGCCGCTCGCGGCGTCGAGCATCGCCTCGCGGCGCGCGGCGGTGGGCAGCGAGCCGGTGAGCAGCACGACCCGGGTCGCGTCGTTCGCACCGCCGAGGAAGCCGCCCTCGGCGAGGTCCCCCAGCAGCCCGCGCAGCGTCCGGGCGTGCTGGGTCGCCAGGACCTCGGTGGGCGCGAGCAGCGCGGCCTGCCCGCCCGCGTCGACCACCTGGAGCATCGCGCGCAGCGCGACCACGGTCTTGCCCGAGCCGACCTCGCCCTGCAGGAGCCGCTGCATGGGACGCGCCGCCGCGAGCTCGGCGGCGATCTCCTCGCCGACCGCCCGCTGCCCGGCGGTCAGCGTGAACGGCAGGCGCGCGTCGAACGCGTCGAGCAGGCCGCCGGCCCGGGGCGGGCGCGCGACGGCCTCGGTGAGCGCGACCCGCGCTCGGCGGCGCGCGAGCTCGGCCTGCAGCACGAGCGCCTCCTCGTACCGCAGCCGCGCGCGACCGCGGCGCCACTGCGCCTCGTCGTGGGGCACGTGCACGAGGCGCAGCGCCTCCAGGAGCGTGGGCAGGCCGTCGCGCTCGCGCAGGTGGTCCGGCACGGGGTCGGGCACGTCCTCCTCGCGCAGCGGGTCCAGGACCGTGCGCACGGCCTGCCCGATCTTCGTGGAGTCGAAGCCGGCGACCGCCGGGTACACCGGGATCGGCCGCTCGGCCTCGAGCAGCGCCTCGTCCTCGTCGTCGTCGTCGCCACCGAACAGCCGGCACTCGGGCTGCGTGAGCTGCAGCGTGTCGCGGTACACCGACACCGTCCCCCAGAACAGGCCGCGCCGACCCGGGCGGAGCTGGCCCTTGCGCCACTCGAGCTTGTGCACGTTGGACGCGAAGAACGTCAGCTCCAGCCGGTGCGTGCCGTCGGTGATCGTGGCCTGCAGCAGACCCCGCCCCTGCGACGTCGGGCGCGCCGAGCTGCGCACCACCTCGGCCACGACCGTGACGTGCTCACCCACCTGCAGGCTCGCGATGTCGGTGAGCGTCCCGGGCTCGGCGTACCGGCGCGGGTAGTGGCGCAGCAGGTCACCGGTCGTGGTCAGGCCCAGCTTGGCCAGCGGCTTGGCGGTGCGCGCCCCGAACTTCTTGGCGAGCGGGACGTCGAGCGGGTCGGCGGCGATCACGTCAGTCGACCCCCACCCACCACGCGTCGCCGCGGGCGGGCCCCGTGACGACGACCTCGAGGTCCGCGTACGCGCCCGCGACGGCGGCCGCGACGGTCGCAGCCGCGCGCTCGTCGACCTCCTCGCCGTGCACGAGCGTGACGGCCTGCGCGCCCGGGACCGCCGCGAGGAGGCGCGCGACGAGGCCGGGCACCGCCTCGTGCGCGTCCGTCGTCGCCGCGGCCAGGCGGTGCAGCGCCGCGCGGGCCGCTCCCGGGTCCGCCGCGTCGTCCGCGACGAGCGCGAGGCACGCCACCACGGCCGGCCCGTCGCCCGTGGCGGCGACGACGTCCAGGTCACCCGGGACGGGCGCGCCGGTCCCCGCGTCGACGACCACGGCGCGACCCGTCCGGGTGTCCCGCGCCGCGCGCACGACCTCGTCGACGCCCGGCGCGTCCCCGACGAGCGTCACCGCACCGCACGTCGCGAACCACGCGGCCAGCCCGGGCGACGGCGTGAGCACGACGAGCCCGCGCGCCGTCGGCGGCGGCTCCTCGATCCGGCGGACGACCACCTGGCTGCGCGCCGCGGCGGCGACCGTGGCGAGCGCCGCGGCGGGGCGGTCGGTGTGGACGTGCGCGTGCAGCAGCCCCCCCGCGTCGGCGACGGCGACCGCGTCGCCGACGGCCTGCAGCGCCGTGGCGAGCCGTGCCCCCGCGACGTCCCGCACGAGCATCATCACCTCGAACGCGCCGCCGGATCCCGACGCGCAGCCCGCGAGCACGTCGGGGCCGACCTGCGGGAGCCACGCGAGGTCGACCGCGGACGCGTCCCGGCCGCGGAGGGCGGCGACGAGCGCGTCGAGGACGACGAGCAGGCCGCAGGCTCCCGCGTCGACCACGCGCGCGGCACGCAGCACGTCGTGCCCCGCGCTGGTCCGGCGCAGGTCGTCGCGCGCGGCGTCCACGGCCTGCGCGAGGAGGTCGGCCGCCGCTCCTGCCGCGGTGCGGCCCGCACGCACGGTGCGCGCGACGTCCCGCGCGACGGTCAGCACCGTGCCCTCCTGCGGGTCGGGGACCGCGGTCACGGCCGCGTCGGCGGCCGCGGTCAGCGCGCACGCCAGGCGGTCCGGGTCGACCTGCTCGGCTCCCCCCGCCGCGTCGGCGGCGCCCAGGCCGTGCGCCAGGCCGACGAGCCACTGGCTCAGGATCACGCCCGAGTTCCCTCGGGCCGCACGCGCGGCTCCGTGCGCGAACGCCGTGACCGCCTCGTGCCACGGCGCGGCGGCGGGCAGGCCGTCGAGGGCTGCCGCACCACCCGCGACCGTGAGGGCGACGTTCGAGCCCGTGTCGCCGTCGGGGACGGGGAAGACGTTGACCGCGTCGATGCGCTCCCGCGCGGCCGCGCAGGCGGCGACGGCCGTGGCGGCCCAGCCGCGCACGAGCCCGGCGTCCAGGCGGACCTGCCGCGTCCCGACGTCCACCCGTTCCTCCTGTCCGTCCGACCTGTCCGCACGACCCGTCCGTCCGACCCGTCAGGACGACCTGCCCGGACGACCTGCCCGTGCGACGGCCCGGCCGGGGTACGGTCCTGCGACGGCCCACGCCGTCCGTCGGCCGCCCACTGTGCCGCACCGGACCCACATTTGGGTGCTGTCTCGACCGTGAGGTAGTCTTGCCCGGTTGCCCGGACCACCTCCGGGCGCCCCACAGACCTTCCGATGCACCGTCGTGCGGTCCGAGCCCTCCGGGGTCCGGTCCGCAGCCGTGTGCGCGGGACGTGCACGACACGGGGCCGCTCCGTCGGCCCGACAGAATCAGAACCAGGAGAAGACCGTGGCTGCCAACTGCGACGTCTGCGCCAAGCGCCCGAGCTTCGGGCACAGCATCTCGCACTCGCACGTGCGCACGAAGCGGCGCTGGAACCCGAACATCCAGCGCGTGCGCGTCGTCGTCGCGGGGACGCCCAAGCGTCTCAACGTCTGCACGTCGTGCCTCAAGGCCGGCAAGGTGCAGCGCGCGGTCTGACGCACCGCCGGGTCGCACCGCGTGCGTCCCGGCACCCGTGACACCCGAAGGCCCGCGAGCGTGCTCGCGGGCCTTCGTGCTGCCCGCGCACGACGTCGCCCGGTCGGGGAAGGCACCCACGTACGACCAGGGGCTGACGAGCACCCTCCCCGAGGCCGACGACAGCAGCCCTCCCGCCGCGGTTGACTCGGACGCACCCCACCCCGTGCGCGCCGCACACCGCGCGCACGGGTCCCGACGTCCGGCGGAGCGATGCGCACGAGAGCCACCCGGCCCACCCCTCGGCGGTCCGAGCCCGCCGCGAGCCGCGACCGTCCCCCGACGGACGCATGAGCCCGGACGCACCGATCGAGGTCCCCGCGACGCTGGCGACCCACGCCACGGGCGACGTCGTGCTGGGCTCGCCGCTCCCGGTGTGCCTCGCGCTGGCCCTCGCCCTCGCGCTCCTCCTCGCCGCTCGCCGCGCACGCCGGCGAGCGCCGACCCGGCGCGCGACCACCGCGCCGCTCGCGGGCGCGACGCTGCTCGTCGTCCTCGCGGCGGCGCTCGCGGTGAACCTGTGGGTCGGCTACCTGCCGTCCGTGCAGGCTGCGCACCGGTGGGTGCAGACCCGCACGTGGTCGCCGCACGACACGACCTCCGACCCGCCCCCGGCCCGGCACCCGCACGCCGCGACCGACCGGCGCGGCCGAGCCTTCCCCGTGACCATCCCGTCCACGAGCCCCGGCGTGCCGGACTCCCCCGCGTGGGTGTACCTCCCGCCGGGGTACGACCGCCCCGGCAGCATCGCGCGGTTCCCGGTCGTCTACACGCTGCACGGCGCACCCGGGACCGCGGCGGACTGGTTCGCCGGCGGGCAGGCCGACGCCACGGTCGACGCCCTCGTGACCGGTGGCCACCTGCCGCCCGTGATCGTCGTGTCGCCGGACCTCAACGCGGGTGCCTCCCCCGCCGACCGCGAACCGGTCGACGTGCCCGGCGGTCCGCAGCTCGCGACGTACCTGCGGACCGACGTCGTCGCGTGGGCCGACGCGACGCTGCGCACCCGCGCCGAGCCGGCCGGGCGGGTCGTGCTGGGGATGTCGGCGGGGTCTCTCGGCGCGCTGAGCACGGGCCTGGCCCACCCCGACGTCTTCGGCGGCGTCGTGGCGCTCATGCCGTACGCCGCACCCGACACGCCTGCCGTGCGCGCCGACCCGCGCGCGGTCGACGCCGCGACGCCGACGACGGTCCTGGGCGCGCGCGGCGCGGCGCCCGCGCAGCCGGTCTTCCTCGGCGTGCCGGGGGCCGAGTCGCCCGCCGCGGGTCGGGTGCTGGAGCGCGCGCTGCGCGCGGCGGGGCAGCCGACGACCCTGCGCGTCTACCCCGGCCTCGACCACACCTGGGTCGGGGCCCGCACGATGCTGCCGTACGGCCTCGTCTGGTCGGCCGCGCAGCTGGGGTGGGAGGCGACATGAGCCCGCCCGCGCCGACCCGCGGCACGCACCCGGCCGTGCTGCAGGCGGTCCACGTCCTGCTGGTGCTCGCCGCCGTCGCGTACGCGGGCGTGACGTGGGAGCTCGCGGCCGGGTTCCCGCTCGACCCGGTGCGCTCGTACCTGTCCGAGAACGCGGCCCGCGGTCAGCCGCTGCGGGCGCTGTTCGTCGCCACCGACACCCTGGCCGGCGGACTCGCCGCGCTGGCCGGGGCGGCGCTGCTGCGGGTACGCCGCGCGGTGCCGCCGACGGCCCGGCGGTGGGTCGCGGTCGTGTCCGTCGCGCTCGTCGTGACCGGCGCCGCGACCGTCGTCGACGCGTTCAACCCCATGGCGTGCGCACCGTCCGCGGACTCCCGCTGCGCGGCGGCCGAGGCCGCGCGGACCCTGGGCGTGCAGCACACCGTCCACGAGGTGGCGAGCAGCGTGGTCTCGCTCGCGGTCGTGACGACCTGCGTCGGGGCACTGGCCCTCGCGCGGCGCACCGCCGGTCGCGGGCGCACCCGTGCGGCGTGGTGCGCGCTCGCGCCGGCCGCCACGCTCGTGACGAGCGCGGTCGTCGGCGCCATCGCGGTCGCCTCGACGCTGGGGGCCGCGACGCCGCCCGTCGGGCTGTGGCAGCGCGCGCAGACGCTCGGCGTGTGCGCGACGTTCGTCGTGCTGGTGCCGTTGCTGCGGGCCGTGCGGGACGCCGCCCGACGGGAGGAGCCGTGAGCGTGGCCGTCGAGCGGTGGCTCGCCCTGCCGGGCCTGGGGTGCCCGCCGTCGACCTTCGACGGCGTCCGGACCCTGCTCCCGGCGTCCGTGCACCTCGACGTGCGCGACCGGCACCTGACCGCGAGCGTCGAGGACCTGCTCGCGGACGGGCCCGTCGACGGCGTGGTCGGGCACTCGCTCGGCGGGCTGCTGGCCCTCGAGGCGGCGCTGCGCGAGCCCGAGCGCGTGGGACGCGTCGTGCTGCTCGACCCGACACGCCCGCACGAGCAGGGGCCCGCGGGCCCCGTCCGCGCGGCGGCGCTCGCGACGGCGCGGGCGGCGACCCGAGCACCCGGCGCTGAGGTCCTCGCGTCGGCCGTCGACCGGGCGGCCGCGCGCTGGTGGCGGCGGCGCGGCGTCACGTCGACCGGTGACGCGGCGCCCGGGACGGCCGGGTGGCGCAGCCTCCTCGACGAGCTCGACGCCGGGTGGGACCGCGCCGCGCGCGTCGACGCCCTGCTCACCGCCGGGCCGCCCCGGGTACCGGTCGTCCTGGCCGTCCCGGAGCGTCACGGTCGGCGCGAGCAGCGCGCAGACGTGCTGCTCGCGCGCCGCACCGCGGCGCGGCTGGTGCGGGTCGCACGCACCGGGCACCTCGTGCCGTGCGACCGGCCCGACGCGGTGGCCGAGCTGCTCGTCGGCGGGCCGGAGCCCGCGTGAGCGGCGGGGCCCGGTCGGCACCGGTGCGTCAGCCACCCTTCTGGCACGCGGAGCCGTGTGGCAGGGTGGTCGCATGGTCGAGCAGATCGACGAGGTGACCATCCGGCCGGCGACCACCGACGACGCCGTCGGCATCGCCGGCGTGCACGTGCGGTCCTGGCAGGAGGCGTACGCCGGCATCGTCCCCGACGACTACCTGCGTGCGCTCGACCCCGCCGCACGCGCGCGGCGGTGGGCGCAGCAGCTGGCCGAGGGCCCCGCGGACCACGTCCGCACGATCGTCGCCGAGTCCGCCGGACGGCTCCTCGGCTTCGCGTCGTACGGCCCGGCCCGCGACGAGGACGCGCGCCGCGGCGAGCGCGAGATCTACTCGATCTACCTCGACCCCGGCACGTGGGGCCACGGCGTCGCGCGCGACCTCATGCGCACGACCCTCTCCGAGCTCGGCGACGGCACGCCCGTCTCGCTGTGGGTGCTGGCCGACAACGCGCGCGCCCGGCACTTCTACCGCCGCCACGGCTTCTCGCCCGACGGCGTCGAGCGGCTCGAGAACCTCGGCGGGGCCGACCTGCTCGAGGTGCGGTACCGCCGCGGCTGACGTCGGCAGCCGTCGGCACCGTCGACGTCGGTCGACGGCGCTCCCGGGCGCCGGCGGCGTCAGTCGCCGAAGTGGTCCCAGCCCGACCCCGCGACGCGCGGCGCCTCGCCCGCGACGCGGACCAGCTCGTCGCCCCGCGACGTCACGACGCCGATGCGACGGAACGGGTGCGGCAGCGGCGTGCCGGCCGGGAACGTCGCGAGCAGGCCGTGGTCCTCACCGCCCGTCAGGAGCCACTGCTCGACGTCGACGCCGAGCGCGTCACCCGCGGCGCGCAGGCGTCGCGCGTCGTCGTCGAACGCGAGCAGGACGTCGTCGAGGTCGAGCGTGACGCCGCTCGCGCGGGCCAGGCGCCGCGCGTCGCGCAGCAGACCGTCGGAGACGTCGAGCATCGCCGTCGCCCCGGCACGCGCCGCGGCGGGGCCGGCCTCGAGCTCGGGCTCGGGCGAGCGGTGGTCGGCCACCAGCCCAGGGTCGAGCTCGGGCGTCCCGGCGTCGAGCAGCGCGAGCCCGGCCGCCGACCACCCGCAGCGGCCCGCGTGGGCGACGACGTCCCCGGCGCGCGCGCCGCTGCGGCGCACCGCGTCGCGCCCCTCAAGGTCGCCGTGCGCGGTGATCGACACCATCACGACGGGCCCGGAGGACAGGTCGCCGCCCACGACGCCCACGTCGAGCGGACGGCACGCGTCGCCCAGCCCTCGGGCGAGCCCCTCGACCCACGAGACGGGCGTCGCCCCGGGCACGACCAGCCCCACGACCAGCGCGACGGGACGGGCACCCATCGCGGCGACGTCGGCGAGGTTCTGCATCGCGGCGCGTCGGCCCACGTCCTGGCCCGACGACCACCGCCGGCGGAAGTGCACGTCCTCGACGAGCACGTCGCACGTCACGACGTACCGGCCGTCGGGCGCGACCACGACGGCCGCGTCGTCGCCCGGCGGGACGAGCGTGCGCGACCCGACGGGCAGGTGCGGGAAGATCCGGTCGAGCAGGTCCTGCTCGGCGAGGTCGGCGACGACGGGACTCTCGGCAGGCACGCGCCCACGCTAGACCGTTCCGCGCGGACCCGCGGCCACGTCCGCCGGGGTCCACGACGGCCGGCCGGCCGGGGCGGACCACGCGCGGGCACCGTGCGGGGCGCCCGCGCGGGCCGGGTAGCGTGGCGGCGTGCTCCCGCGTCCCGTCCTGCCCGTGACCGCCGCGGTCGCGGGTGCGCTGCTCCTCGCGTCGTGCGCCGCGACCGTCCCCGTGAAGGCCGCCGAGCACGCCACGGACCCCGTGTGCGCGTCGGTCGTCCTCGCGATGCCCGACTCGCTCGGCGACGGCCTGGACCAGGTGCCGACCGACGCGCAGGCCACGACCGCCTGGGGCGAGGTCGGCTCCGCGGTGGTGCTGCGCTGCGGCGTCGAGCCGCTGGGCCCCACCACCGAGCGCTGCGAGTCCGTGACGACGCCCAACGGCCCCACGATCGACTGGGTCGTGGTCGAGGCCGACGGCGACTGGACGTTCACGACGTACGGGCGCGTACCGGCCGTCGAGGTGCGCGTGCCGGGCTCGGTCGCGCAGACCCGCTCGACGTCGTTCCTCGACCGGATCGGCCCGGCGGTGGCACGGACCGAGCAGCAGCGGCAGTGCCTGTGACGCCCTCCCGGGGCGGACGGGCTCAGCGCAGCCCGGTGGGCCGCTCGAGCGCGAGCGCGACCAGCTCGTCGACCAGCGTCGGGTAGTCGACCCCGCTGGCCTGCCACATCCGCGGGTACATCGAGTACGGCGTGAACCCGGGCATCGTGTTGATCTCGTTGACGACGACCTCGCCGTCGGCCGTGACGAACACGTCGACCCGGGCGATGCCCTCGCAGCCGACGGCCTCGAACGCGCGCACGGCCGCGTCCTGCACGCGCTCGACGACGTCCTGCGGCAGGTCGGCGGGGCACGACAGCGTGACACCGGTCTGGTCGAGGTACTTGGCCGCGAAGTCGTAGAACGTGTGGTCGGCCTCGGCAACGACGACCTCGCCCGGCAGCGACGCGCGGGGGGCGGCGCCCGATCGTCCGCCGAGGACGCCGCACTCGATCTCGCGACCCACGATCGCCGCCTCGACGACGACCTTGGGGTCGTGCTCGCGCGCGGCCGCGACCGCGGCGGGCAGGTCGGCGGCGTCGTCGACGCGCGTGATGCCCAGGCTCGAGCCGGCGCGCGCGGGCTTGACGAAGACCGGCAGCCCGAGGTCGTCGACGATCGCGCCGAGCGTCGCGGCGTCCGGCGCGACGCCCGCGGGGACCACGCGGAAGGGCCCGACGCGCAGACCCGACCCGGCGAGCACGAGCTTCATCATGTGCTTGTCCATGCCGACGGCCGAGGCGAGCACGCCCGACCCGACGTACCGCACGTCGGCCAGCTCGAGCAGCCCCTGCAGCGTGCCGTCCTCGCCGAACGGGCCGTGCAGCAGCGGGAACACGACGTCGACCGCGCCGAGCGGGGCCCCGAGCCGGCCGTCGTGCAGCACCTGGACGTCGCGCTCGGCGGTGCCCTGGGGCAGCAGGACGCGCGTCGCGGTGTCCTCGACCTCGGGCAGGCGGCCGTCGCGGATCGCCCACCGGTCCGGGTCGTCGTCCGCGAGCACCCACTCGCCGCGGCGCGTGATGCCCACGGCGACGACGTCGTAGCGGTCCCGGTCGAGCGCGCGCAGCACGCCGCTCGCCGTGGCGCAGCTGATCGCGTGCTCGCCCGACCGCCCGCCGAAGAGCACCATCACACGGGGTCGTGCACCGACGGCACGGGCGCGGCCGTCGTCGGCGGCGGCTGGGGGCGTGGTCGAGGCGTCCATCGCGCACCGACCCTACCCCCGAGGCGAGCGCGGCACCCGGCGCACCGGGCGGCCCGGTCCGTCGGGGCCCGCGCCCGCACGCGCCGGCGCTCCCGCACCGTGGGCGGCCTCGCCGTGCGGTGCCGGCGCTCGCGTAGCCTGCCCGGGTGACCACCCCGGCGC
>NZ_LNTD01000187.1 GCF_001462455.1 Cellulomonas sp. B6 | reverse complement strand
GTGGGGCGCGGCGCCGACCCCGCCCGCCTGGGGCGCTCCCCCGCCTCCCGCGGGTCCCGGCCCCGGGTGGCAGGCCGGCGCCCCCGGGGGGGCCGGCGCTCCCGGGTGGCGCGCCCCGGCGCTGCAGCCGGGCATCATCCCGCTGCGCCCGCTGGGTCTCGGCGAGGTGCTCGACGGCGCCGTCCGCGCGGTGCGCGCGAACCCGTCGGTCATGTTCGGCCTCTCGGCCCTCGTCGTGACGGTCGCGGTCGCGCTCCAGACGCTCGTGCAGCTCTACCTGTCGAGCATGCTCAACGCGTGGATGGGCGACGCGTTCGCCCAGGAGGGCGTCTCGACGGCCGAGTCCGCGATGATGTCCGAGCTGCTGTCGAGCAGCACCGGGCAGGCGCTCAGCGGTCCCCTGCTCATCCCGGTGACGTCCGTGCTCACCGGACTGCTCATCGTCTCGGTCAGCCGGTCGGTGATCGGTCAGCGCGTCGCGCTGCGCGAGGTCGTGCGCACGCGCCGCGTCTGGCTCGTCGTCGGGTTCGCGCTGCTCCAGCTGGCGGCCACGACCCTGGTGGTCGCGCTGTGGCTCGCCGGCGTCGTGGGTCTGGCCGCCGCCGGCACGCCGGGCGGTGCCGTGGCGCTCGCCCTCCTCGGCGGGGTCGGGATGGTCGTCGCGACGGTGTGGCTGACCGCCCGCCTGCTGCTGGTGCCGCCCGCGCTCATGCTCGAGGGGCGCCGCTTCTGGCCGACCGTCGCGCGCGCCTGGCGGCTCACGCGTGGGTCCTTCTGGCGCCTGCTCGGCATCTACCTGCTCGCGAACGTGCTCGTGTCGGTCCTGATGTACCTGTTCGTGCTCCCCGCGAGCTTCGTCGCCGGCCTCGTGACCGTCGCGACCGGGTCCCAGGCCGCCACGGTGATCATCACAGCGCTCGGCCAGGTCGTCGGCCTGACGCTGTCGACCACGTTCATGGCGGCCGTCGTCGCGCTGCTCTACGTCGACGTGCGGATCCGGCGCGAGGGCCTCGACCTCGAGCTGGCACGCGCCGCGGTGGCGGACGCGTGACGCGCGCGGTGGGGACCGCATGAGGCTCGGCGTCCCGGTCGAGCCCGATGCCGAGACCGCGCGCGCGTGGGCGCGCCAGGAGCTGCTCGACCCGATCTACCACCAGCAGCAGTCCCTGCTCCAGCGTCTGCTGACGTGGATCCGCGAGCAGCTCGAGCAGCTGCCCTCGATCGGCATGTCGGGCGGAACGTGGCTGCTCGTCGTCACCGGCGTGGTGCTGGTCGTCGTGCTGGTGGCGCTGCGCGTGGCCGGGCCGGTGCGGCGCTCCGCCCGGCGACGGGCCGCGCCCCTGCGGCGCGGCGACGACCGCCGCACCGCCGACGCGCTGCGTGCCGCGGCGGACGCCGCGGCACGCGAGGGCGCGTGGTCGCTGGCGGTCGCGGAGCGGTACCGCGCGGTCGTGCGGGGGCTCGAGGAGCGGACGCTGCTCGACGAGCGTCCCGGTCGTACGGCGCACGGCGCGGCCCGCGACGCGGGTGCGGCGCTGCCCGAGCACGCCACGGCGCTGCTGCGCGCCGGCGACCTGTTCGACGAGGTGGTCTACGGCGAGCGCGTCGCCGGCCCGCAGGACGACGCGGCGATGCGCGAGCTCGACGCCGCCGTGGTCGCCGCGCGACCCGTGGCGGTGGACGCGTGAGCGCCACGGCCGGTCCCGCCCTCGCCGTCGGGGAGGTGCTGGGGGACGGCTCGACCGCGCGCAGCCGGGGTGCCGCGAGGTGGCGCAGCGCGCGCCCCTGGCTCGTCGTGCTGGGTGTCGCGCTCGTGGGTGCGCTCGTGCTCGCGCTGCCCTCCCCGCCGACCAGCACGACCCCGGGCGCGCCCGACAACCCGGGAGACCGTGGCGCCCGGGCCGCGGCGCGCATCCTCGAGCGGCAGGGCGTCGAGGTCCGCCACGTGACGACCACGCGCGCCGCGGTGAGCGCGGCCGCGGGCGGCGGCACGGTGCTCGTGGTCGGCGACCAGTGGCTCTCGGCCGCGCAGGTCGACGCGCTGGCCGATCTCGACAACGACCTCGTGCTCGTCGACGCCGGGTGGGCGCTGACGAGCCTCGCCCCGGACCTCGTCGCGACCGGGCAGGACGCGCCGCGCACGACCCGGCAGGCGTCGTGCGCCGACCCCGACGCGGCCGCGGCGGGCGCGATCACGGCGGCCGGCGGCTACGAGGACGTCGGGGGCTCCGCGGTCGTGTGCTTCCCGTCGTCACCCGGCGCCGGCGACGGCGCGTACGTCGTCGTCGAGCAGGACGGTCGCCGCGTCGCGGCGCTGTCGGACCTCGAGCCGCTCACCAACGCGGCGCTCGCGCAGGATGGCAACGCCGCGCTGGTGCTGCGTGCGCTGGGCCGCAGCGACCGCGTCGTCTGGTACGTGCCGAGCCTCGACGACGTGGGCGTCGTGCCCGACGGCGCGTCCGGCACCTCGATCACCGACCTCGTGCCGTGGGTGCGACCCGTGCTGGCCTGGCTCGCGCTCGTGCTCGTGGTGACGATCGTGTGGCGCGCGCGCCGGCTCGGCGCCGTGGTCGCCGAGCCGCTGCCGGTGGTCGTGCGCTCGGCCGAGACGACCCGCGGGCGCGGGCGGCTGTACCGCCGGGCGCGGGCGCACGGCCACGCCGGGGCGGCGCTGCGCGCCGGGACCGCCGCGCGGGTCGCGCACCGACTGGGCCTGCCGCGCTCGGCCGACGCACCGACGCTGATCGACGCCCTCGTGCGGGCCACGGGACGCGACGCGCGCGACGTCGAGACCCTGCTGTACGGCCCGCCACCGACCGACGACCCGGGCCTGCTGCGGCTCGCCGACGACCTGCACCACCTGGAGAGCGAGGTACACCGACCGTGACCGACGAGACGCCGTACCCCCCGGCCACGCCCGTGCCCGGGCCCGAGCAGCCGGCCACGCCCCCGGCGGGGCCCTCCGCCGCGGCGCCCGCGGCA
>NZ_LNTD01000186.1 GCF_001462455.1 Cellulomonas sp. B6 | reverse complement strand
GCCGCCCGCCGGCCCGTGCGCGCCGCGTGCCACCGCGACCCGCACGCCCCGCACCCACGACCACCGCGGCACCGCGCGGACCGACGCGAGCACGGCCGCCTTGCCGAGGGTCTGACCGACGACCACGGCTCCCGCGACCGCGAGCGCCACGTCCGCCGGCTGCGTGAGCGCGACGCCGACGACGTACGCCTCGGCGGCGAACACGGGTGCGAACGACCCGACCAGGCTCATGACCAGCCCCGTCGCGACGAGCCCGAGCACGAGCCCCGTCATCAGGGCACGTCGTCCCGGCGGTCGCCCGGCCGCACCAGGCCCGCCTCGTACGCCGCGATGACGAGCTGCACGCGGTCGCGGCAGCCCAGCTTGCGCAGCGCCTCCGACACGTGGGACTTCACGGTGGGCTCGGTGATGAACAGCTCGGCTCCGACCTCGGCGTTGGACAGCCCGCGCGCGACGGCGGCGACGACCTCGGTCTCGCGCGGCGTCAGCACCGCCAGGGACCGCGCGTCACCGCGCGCGGCGAAGTCCTCGACGAGCCGCCGGGTGACGCTCGCACCGAGGAGCATCGAGCCGTCGGCCACCGCGCGCACCGCCTCGACGAGCCGCGAGGCGGGCACGTCCTTGAGCAGGAAGCCCGACGCGCCCGCGCGCAGCGCGTCGAACACGTACTCGTCGAGGTCGAACGTCGTGAGGATGAGCACGCGCGTGCCGGGGTGCGCGGCGGCGATCGCGCGCGTCGCGTCGATGCCGTCCATGACGGGCATGCGCACGTCGACCACCGCGACGTCGGGGCGCTGCGCCGCGACGACGTCGAGCAGCGCGGCCCCGTCGCCCGCGTCGCCGACGACCTCCACGTCAGGCGCGGCCGCGAGGATCGCCGCGAACCCGGCCCGGACCACGGCCTGGTCGTCGGCCACGACCACGCGGATCACGGCGCCACCGCCACCGGCACGCGGACGTCCACGACGAACCGCGACGCGGTCGCGTCGGCGCGCAGCGTGCCGCCCACCGCGTCGACGCGCTCGCGCATGCCGACGAGGCCGCGGCCGGGACGCACGGGCTCCGCCGGTCCGGTCAGCGGTTGCGAGACCCGCAGGCCCGCCTCGCCGTCGCGCTGCACGAGCTCGACGTCGACCGCGGCCCCGGGCGCGTGCCGCCGCGCGTTGGTCAGCGCCTCTTGCAGTGCCCGGAACAGCACGTACCCCGCGGCGTCGGGCACGTGCGACCACTCCCCCACGACCCGCACGTCCTGGCCCGCGGCGCGCGCGTCCGCGACCAGGCCGGCGACGTCGTGCGCGGTGGGCTGCGGGCGGCGCGCGACGGACGCGTCGTCGTCGGTGCGGCGCAGCACGTTGAGCGCCTCGCGCAGCTCGCCCAGCGCCTCGCGCGCGTCGCGCGCGACGTCGGCGAGCACCGCGCGTGCGTCGTCGTCGAGGTCGGGGTACTGGTACGGCGCGCTCTCGGCGCGCACCGCGATGAGCGACACGTGGTGCGCGACGACGTCGTGCAGGTCGCGCGCCATGCGGGCCCGCTCACGCGCGAGCGCGTCGGTGGTGAGCGCGCGCTCCTCCTGCTGCTGCGCGAGTGCCTCGCGCCGGCGGCTCCGCTGCCGGGCGCCGAACGCGAGCGCGACCAGCACGGCGCCCGTGACCCACACGACGTAGAGCACGAACGTCAGCCACCGGAACGGGGGCTCGGTCCCCGACGTGACGGGCCCGATCGGCGTGAAGCCCACGAGGTTGCCGCCGCAGTACACGGCCGCCAGGCCCAGGGCGGCCGCGTACGGCAGGAGCACCGCGCGCCACGTGCGCAGCACCGCGACGAGCGCGACCGCGACCAGCGCGAGGTACCAGCCGACCATGAACCACCCGGTCCACGGCAGGAACGCGAACGGTGCGGCGGCCACGACGGTCGCGAGCACGGGCCGCCACACCGCGAGGACCACCGAGGCGACGACCACCACCCCCGCGACGCCGGCGACGGCTCGCGCGTCAGTCCCCGGCGTCAGGTCCACGACCCCCGACCACGAGTACCCCATGATCGGCGTGGCCAGCTGGAAGGCCGCGACCAGCACGGCGAGCACGACGGCGGTGCCGAGGCGTTGCCGGTCCGCGCGCACGCGGGGTGCCGCGGCGGTCGGGGCCGAGGCGAGCGGGGTCGACGGGTCGGGCATGCCCCGATCCTCGCGGGCCGCCCACCGGACCTTCCACCGCCCTGGGACGGAGATGACCCGCGACGACCGGTGGAGCGGACGTCCGCCGGGGCTCCGCGGGACGGGCTCCGCCCGGCGCCGGTCAGCCCGGCGCACCGCCCGTGGGCAGGAACTCCGGCCGCGGGCCGCCCGCGAAGCACCGGCACGCGCCGTCGGGGTGGTGCAGCGGCGTGCCGGGACGTGCCGCGCAGGGCACCGCGCCGGCGCAGGGCCCGGCCGCGCGGTCGTCGGCGGGTCGCGCCGCCCGCGCGACGGCGTTCTCGCCGGTCGGTGCGTGCTGCGTCGTCGTGTCGTCCTGGTCGTCGGGCCGAGGGCCCGCGGCCGGCCGCGAGCCCGTGCGCGGCTCGTCGTCGCACGGGGCGCGCGGGGTCGGGACCCACGGTCGCAGCGTCGTCGTCATCGTGGTCCTCCCCCCCGTCCCGTGGTGACCGCCCGTCGAGGCACGGGCGGCGTGGACGCCTGCGACGGTACCCGGCGCTGCGGACGCTCCCCCGGGACATCGGCACCGTGCGCGGGGATCTGAGCATCACCGGTTCCGTGAGTGAGCACCGAGGTCTAGCGTCCGGAGCACGGGTGGGCGCCCGCCCACCGACGGGTCGAGGGGGACGGTCATGGCGCACGGCGACATCACGCACGTCGACATCCCGGTCGCGGACACCGCGGCCGCGACGCGGTTCTACGAGGGGCTGTTCGGCTGGCAGATCCGGGAGATCCCGGGCTTCGAGGGCTACCCGATGTGGTCGGCGCCGAACGGCGTGAGCGGCGGCGGGCTCGCGCCCCGCTCGGAGGGGTTCACGCAGCCGCGCAGCTACGTCGAGGTCGACTCGATCGACGACGCGCTGGCGCGCGTCGCCGACCTGGGCGGTCGGGTGCTGCACGGCAAGGAGCCGATCGACGCGACGAGCTGGTGGGCGGTCGTCGCCGACGCGGACGGCAACCACGTGGGGCTGTTCGAGGGCCGCACGGGCGGCGAGGGCTGAGGGTCACGGACGAGGCACCCCGCCGGCCCGGCGCCGCGGGCGCGCGCCGGCGGGGTGCGGCGGTCAGCCGCGCAGCGGCAGCACGAGCCGCGTGACGTTCGCCGCGGGGTCGCCGCCGGGCTCGGGGTCGGTGACGTACTCCTCCCAGAAGTCGCCGCGCCCGTCGACGCCGAGCGCGACACGGTCGTCCTCGACGCGCGCCCACGCGTCGGGCAGCGCGTCGTACGGGCCGGTGTGCGTGAGCACGAGCGCGTCGCCGCCCGGCTGCTCGACGACCGTCACGTCGCCCGACGTCGCCCCCGGTGCGACACCCTCGACCGCGAACCCCGCCGCCAGGTCGACCGTGCCGGTCGGCATGCCGTGGTACCAGCCGACCGCCGGGCCGACGATCGTCCAGCCCTCGCGCTCGACGGCCTGCGCGACCTGCCGGTAGGCGGCGTCGTAGAAGGCGGGCAGCCCGGCCGTCGGCACGGTGCCGCGCACGGCGGCGAGCGTGACGGTCGGGAGGGTGGTGCGGGTGCTGTCCATCGGGGCCTCTCCTCGCAGGTCCGGCGCCCGGTGCGGGCGGCGGTGGCGGTACCGACCGCGCGGGGCGCCCGGACTCACCGGCCACCGTCCCACCGACCGCCGCGCGGGTGTCGCACGGCGTCCGTACCGTGGGTCCGTGAGCCTCGCCGCCCCCGTCCGCCAGTGGCGCGCCCGCGCCGGCAGCGCGCTGTTCCTGCGCGTCGCCGGGCCGCACGGGCACCGCTCCCGCGAGCGCATCCACCACCGCGAGGGGCCGCGCTGGTTCGGGCCCGACGCGGCGGTGCGGGTCGTGCACGGGGACGCGTCGATGTTCGTCGGCGGGATCCGGTCGCTGCTGCTGCAGTCGCTGCACCCGGCCGCGATGGCCGGCGTCGCGGGGCACTCGGCGTTCCGCGAGGACCCGTGGGGGCGGCTCGCGCAGACCAGCACCTTCCTCGCGACGACCGTGTTCGGCACGGCCGACGACGCTCAGGCCGCGATCGACGCCGTCCGCACGATCCACGCGCGCGTGCGCGGCGTGAGCCCCGAGGGCATCCCCTACGCGGCGGACGACCCCGACCTGCTGCGCTGGGTGCACGTCGCGGAGATCGAGTCGTTCCTCGACGCGCACACCCGTTACGGGCAGCACCCGCTCAGCGCCGCACGGGCCGACGAGTACGTCGCGCAGACCGCGCGGATCGGCCGCGCGCTGGGCGCCGTCGACGTGCCGGAGACGCTCGCCGACCTGCGCGCGGCGCTCGAGGGCTACCGGCCCGCGCTGCGCGCGACGCCCGCGGCGCTCGACGCGGCGACGTTCCTGCTGCGCGAGCCGCCCGTGCCGTGGACGCTGCGCCCCGGGTACACGGCTCTCACGGCGGCGGCCGTCGAGTCGCTGCCCGCGTGGGCGGCCGACGGCCTGGGGCTGCGGCGCCGGGGCCGCGTCGGGACGGCGCTCGCGCGCGGCGGCGGGCACGTCGCGACCCGCACGGTCCGCTGGCTGCTCGCGGGCCAGCCCGAGGGCTGACCGCTCCGGTCCGGCACGAGGCGGTCCTGATGCGAGTCCCGACCGCTCGCTAGCGTGGTCGCCCGTGACCACCGCCCGCGACGCGCTCCTCGTGAGGGTCGCGGCCGCGGTCCCGGACCCGGTCGCGCTCGGCCGGCCGGTGCGGCTCGGGGTCGACGGGATCGACGGCTCGGGCAAGACGACGTTCGCCGACGAGCTCGCCGCCGTGCTGCGCAGCGCGGGCCGCGAGGTCGTGCGGGTGTCGGTCGACGACTTCCACCGCCCGACGGCCGAGCGGTACGCGCGCGGCGTCGCCTCACCCGAGGGGGCGTTCCACGACTCCTACGACGACGCCCGGTTCCGCACCGACGTCCTCGACCCGTTCGGCCCCGGAGGCAGCCGCGCCTACCGCGCCGCGGGCTACGACCGCGCGAGGGACGCCCGGTGGCACGCACCCGTCCGGCACGCCGGCGAGCACGCGGTGCTGCTGGTCGACGGCATCTACCTGCACCGTGACGAGCTCGTCGACGCGTGGGACCTGTCGGTGTACCTGCGCGTCCCCGTGCCCGTCGCGGTCGCGCGCATGGCCGTGCGCGACGCGTTCGTGCCCGACCCGGCCGCCCCCCGGCACCAGCGGTTCCTGGCGGGTCAGCGGCTGTACCACGCGACGTGCGACCCGCAGCGGCGCGCGACGCTCGTCGTCGACAACGCCGACCTCGCGGCACCGGTGCTGGTCACCGGCCACAACCCCACGACGGCGTGAAGGGTTGCTGCCGGGAGACGGCAGCAACCCTTCACGACCCCGGCCTGCGCCGGTCGGTCAGCCCAGCCGGACGCGGCGCGCGGCCAGCCAGCCCGCGAGACGGTCCGGGCGGTCGGTGATGATCTCGTCGACCCCCACCTCGACGGCCGCGGCCCAGTGCGCGGGCTCGTCGAGCGTCCACACCGCGACCCGCAGCCCGGCGTCGTGCAGCCGGTCCACGAGGTCGGGGTGCTGCAGGAGCAGCAGCCCGTGCGGGTTGGCCATCGTGACGTCGAGCGCGGCGCACGTGTCGAGCAGGTCGTCGCCGACGTCCGCGAGCAGCAGCCCGCGGCGCAGCCCCGGGTCGGCCGTGCGCAGCGCCTCGACGGTCCCCGGCCAGAAGCTCTGGACGACCGTGCGGTCCGCGAGCCCCGCGTCCCGCAGCGGCCCCGTGACGCGGGCCACCTCGTCGGCCGTCCACTCGCCCTTGACCTCGCACAGCAGGTCGAGCGACGGGTGCCGGTCGAGCAGCTCGACCACCTCGGCCAGCAGCGGGACCCGCTGCCCGGCGTACGCGGGTGCGAACCACGCGCCCGCGTCGAGCTCACGGACGGCCGCGAGCGGCGTGTCCTTGAGCCAGCCCGTGCCGGAGGTCGTCGCGTCGAGCGTGTCGTCGTGGATCACCACGACGTGCCCGTCGGACGTCAGCTGCACGTCGAGCTCGATCGAGTCGGCGCCCGCGCGGGCGGCGGCCTCGAACGCGGCGAGCGTGTTCTGCGGTGCGACGGCCGAGTTGCCCCGGTGCGCGACGACCCTGGTCACAGGTACGGCTCCACGTTCTCACGGTAGGCGGTGTCGAGCTTGGGCGCGATCGACGACCACGCGGTCGTCGGGTCCGCGCCGCGCAGCACGATCTGCTCGATGCCCTCGGTGAGGACCTGGTCGGCACCCGGCACGAACACCCGGATCCAGTCCTGCGAGCGCGCCTTGTCGGCGAGCTGGTCCACAGCGGTGCGGAACTGCGGCGTGGACGCGTAGACGGCCTTCATCGCGTCGGACTCGACCGCCGACGTGCGGACCGGCATGTACCCGGTGTTCTGCGAGAAGTACGCGGTCTGGTCGGTGTCGGTGAGGAACTGCAGGAACATCGCGGCGGCGAGCTGCTGCTCGGGCGACTTCGCCTTCGGGATCGCCAGGCCCGTGCCGCCCGTCGGCGTGCCGCCGCCCTGCGGGCCGTCCGGCAGGTACGCCGTGCCGACGTCGAACGTGGCCGCGTCGAGGATGCCCTTGAGCGAGCCCGTCGACCCGATCGTCGCCGCGACGACGCCGGACGAGAAGTCCACGGCCGAGTCCTCCGAGACCGTCGCGTAGGCCTCGTCGCCGTGGAAGAGGTCCTTGAGGAACGTGCCGCCCGCGACCGCCTCGGGCGTGTCGAGCGTCGTCGTCCACTCGTCGGAGTACTGCCCGCCCTGGCCCCAGATCATGTTCTCGAACCACCACGCGGCCCACGACGGGCCCGTCGACAGGCCGAGCGGCTTGGAGTCCGCCGGCACCTGGCCGGCGAGCTTCGTCGACCACTCCTGCATCTCGGCCCACGTCTCGGGTCCGCGGTCGGGCAGGCCCGCGGCCGCCCACTTCTCCTTGTTGTAGTAGAAGAGCGGCGTCGAGCGCGCGTACGGCGCGGCCCAGTGCTGGCCGTCGTACTCGTAGTCGCCGTACAGCGCGGGGACGAAGTCGTCGGCGTCGGCGTCCAGGTGCTCGAACACGTCGTCGAGCGGCATGATCTGGTCGTTCAGGTGGTACCGGAACCACCAGACGTCGGACGAGATGACGAGGTCCGGCAGCTCGGACGTCTGCGACGCCGCCTGGAACCGCTGCGCGACCTCGTCGTAGTTGGCGCCCGCCGTGACGAGCGTGACCTTGATCTCGGGGTGCTCGGCCTCGAAGCGCTTGATCAGCTCCTCCTCGACCGGCTTCGACGCGCCCGGGTGGTTGCTCCACCACGTGATCTCGGACGCGGGGGTCACGGTCGACCAGTCGACGGCGTCGGTCGCGGCGGGCTCCGCGGCCTGGCCGGTGGCGATCGTCGGGGTGGTGCAGGCCGTCAGGCCCAGGGCGCCGACGGCGGCCAGGGCGAGCGCCGCGAGGCCGCGGCGGGTCGGGGCGGCACGGTGGGACACGGGGTCTCCTCGGTGTCGGGGGCGCACGCCACCG
>NZ_LNTD01000185.1 GCF_001462455.1 Cellulomonas sp. B6 | reverse complement strand
AAACTCTCCGTGAATGTTCATCAGCCACCCACCAGCCCGAAGACCAGCAAGCAACAGACACCACAAAGAACCCCCTCGAAAGAGGGCATCAACTGGCATCATCCCTGATCCATACCCACGGGGTGGGTCAGAACAGGCTCGACACCACAAACATGGCATCGACTACTTGGCACACTGTTGAGTTCTCAAGGAACAGACGCGCATCCTGCTCACCCTCTCGGGTTTCGCTCGGAGGCAACCGTTCAAACTTAGCCGATCGCTTGCTCCCTGTCAACTTCAGCTTCTCGCTGTCGTCTCCGGGTCGCCGAGGTCCTCAGAACCGGACCGGCTTCGTTCTGCCGCTCCCCGTGGGGTTCGGCGCCTGGAAGACCATACCGGATCGTGAGTCCCTCTCGATCCACCCGGTCTGCGTCCCACCAGGCACAGAGATGCCCTGCGAGGAAGAGTCCGGGGTGCCTGCCCGGGGGACCGACCACCGAGTCGTGCTCGGTGTCCGTTCCTCCCTGCCGGGCGGCCTGGAGAAAGTTACGCACACTCTGCCCAGGATGCAAGTCCGCCCCCGAGATGCCCTCTGACCTGGGCATTCGGGGGCGGACCTGCCTGCGGCAAGTGGGCTGTGCGTCGGGCGTGCGTCGGGCAAGCGTCGGGCGAGCGTCGGTGGCCGTCAGAGAAGCGCCGGGTCTGCGCCGATCACCCGGCCGCCCCACGGTCGACGCCCAGCGACGGCCGGAGGTCGGCCCCGCGACGCGGCGCGCTCCTCGAGCGACCTGCTGCACGCCGGATCACAGCGGCGTCGACGCCGCGGCTCAGTACAGGGCCGACGCCAGGGCTCGACGGGCCGCCATCACGCGGGGGTCGTCCGTGCCGACGACCTCGAACAGGTCGACCAGCCGCACGCGCACGCGCTCACGCTCGTCGCCGGCCGTCCGCCGGACGACGTCGACCAGACGCGCGAACGCGTCCTCCACCGCTCCCCCGAACAGGTCGACGTCGGCCACCGCGAGCTGGGCGTCCACGTCGTCGGGAGCCGACGCCGCGGCCTCGCGCACGCTGCGCGCGTCCAGCCCGGCGGTGCGTTCCATGAGACCGACCTGCGCGAGCCCTGCCCGCGCCATCGCGTCCCGCGGGTTCTCGCGCAGCGCCTGGTCGTAGGCCGCGCGGGCCGCAGGGAGGTCGTCGCGCTCGATCGCCTCGTACGCCGCGTGGTGCAACGGGGGCAGCGCCGGCTCGGGGTCGGGCTCCTCCTGCGGTGCCTCCCCTGCCACGACCCGGCCGGTGATGCCGTTCGCCTCGGCCGCCGCGAGCAGCTGGTCCAGGACCCCGCGGACCTGCTCGCGCGGGTGCGCTCCCTGGAACAGCGGGAGCGGCTGGCCGCCCAGCACGGCCACGACCGTCGGGACCGACTGCGCCTGGAACGCCGCGGCGACCTGCGGGTTGGCCTCGGCGTCGATCCGCGCGAGCAGCCACCGCCCGCCGTCCTCCGCGGCGAGCGTCGAGAGCTCGGCCGCGACCTGCTGGCTCGTCTCGCTCCACGACGCCCACAGCACGACGACCACCGGGTGCTGCGTGGACGACTGCACGACGTCGGCGAAACCTGCCTCGTCCACGTCGCGCACGTACGCGGTCGGCACCGGCAGTCCTCCGGGGCTGCCGGGAGCCGGCGTCGCCGGCCGGGTGAGCGCGGACAGGTCGACTGCTCCTCGCGCATCCAGCCGTGGACGGGGCTGCTGCGACGGCTGCGACATCAGGTGCTCCTCGGTCTCGTGGTCACTCACGGTGCTGCGGGCGACCGCCGCGCGCCGAGCGTGCGCGCGATCGTCCCGCCGGGATTCTGCCCGGTCACCGCCGCGTGCGGCACACCGGGGCGTCGACGCGGAGCGTTCGCTGCGCGCGTCACTGCACGGACGCCCCCGTCACCAGCTGCTCACCTGCGAGCACCTGGACCTGCGCACCGCTGCCGGCCGGCGGGACGTACAGGACGACGACCCCCCCGAAGACCCGCGTCAGGCTGTTCTCCGCGCTCGTCGCGCCACCCGTGAGGGCCGAGTAGAAGGGCTCGACGTTCACCTTGCCCCCGGCGGTCAGCGCGATCGTCGAGGTCGTCGTCAGCTCGCCGACCACGACCGCTCCGCCGTCGACCGTCCCCAGGGAGACGACCGGCTCGGGAGCCGCCGCGTAGGTCTGGGTGACCGAGGCCGTGTCCGCCAGGTTCGTCGCGAGCGCCGTGCGCTCGTTCTCGATCCCCGCGCGGAACGCGTCGGACGCGAACGACGGCGCGAACTGCGAGGCGTCGCCGTTGCCCAGGACGTCGGCATACTGCGCGAGCGCGTCCGCCGGCGTCATCAGCAGGCCCGCCGAGTCCGGCTCGACCGTGGGGCTGCCCACCTCGGGCGCGGCCGTGGGGGGCATCGACACCCCGGGCATCAGACGCGCCCATCCCCACATCCGGTACGGCTCGCGCGGCCCGTCCTGACGGAGCACGAGGATGCGCGGAGCCTGCAGGTCGTCCGGCTGCTCGGTGACGACCAGCTGGGTGCGGGGCCACGCGTCCGTCTCCGGCACGATCAGCGCCTGCTCCTCGAAGGGCAGCACCGTCGGCGGGCGTCCGCCCTCGGTCGTCACGTTGCGGACGTACTCGGCCGTCCGGATCGCCAGCGCGGGGCCCTCGAGACGGGCCGGCAGCCCGGCGGCGTCGTTCGCGACGTCGCCGGCGGCGACGACCTCGGCCACCGCGTCGAGCACGCGCTGCGACTGCGCGA
Organism: Cellulomonas sp. B6; assembly: GCF_001462455.1. Classification (GTDB taxonomy): domain Bacteria; phylum Actinomycetota; class Actinomycetes; order Actinomycetales; family Cellulomonadaceae; genus Cellulomonas. The sequence continues at coordinate 366 of NZ_LNTD01000185.1, read as the reverse complement.
CCGAGAGCGCGGGCGGCGCGACCGCGGGCACCGGCTCCGGCTCCGCCTGCGGCAGCGGGGCGGCGCACCCGGCGAGCACGACGAACGGCACGGCGAGGAGCGCGGCGCGTCGTCCGGGGCGCCGGGTCGGGTTCGGTCGTCCACGGACCGCGCTGCGGGTCATCGCCCCTCCTCCGGGGAGTCGTCGTCGGTGGGCAGGGCGGGCAGCCCCCACGCGCGACGCCAGGCGTCGGCACGGGAACCCGCGGCGTCCGCGGGAGCGGCGTCCTGTCCCGCGCCACGCGGGCCCGGGGGGGTCGGTGCGTCGCGCAACCAGGCGGGTCGCGGGGCGGGTGCCTCCGCGGCGGGCCGCGGGGCGGCCGTCGG
>NZ_LNTD01000184.1 GCF_001462455.1 Cellulomonas sp. B6 | reverse complement strand
ACGCGGCGCCCGCCCGCGCTGCGCGCCGCGAGCCGCACCCCCAGCACGGGCGGGCCGGCCGCCGCGCCCACGACCACCGGCAGCAGCCACCCCCACGGCACGGCCCCCGGCACCACCAGCCCCGCGACGACCACGCCGGCCCCGGCCCCCAGCGCCGCGACCAGCACCGACTCGACGCCCAGCTCGACCGCGACGGCCGGCAGGGTCGCGCCGCGCGCCCGGTGCGTCGCCAGCGTCGTCGCGCGCCGCCGCACCAGCAGGCCCGCGGCGACCAGCAGGCACAGCGCGACGACGCCCAGGACCCCGCCCAGCAGCACCGACGTCTGCGCGACGGCTGCGCCGAACCGGTCCCGCGCGTCCAGCAGCACGCCGTCCAGGCGCGTCGTGACCGACGTGCGCGACCCGTCCGACGCCCGCACGCCGGCCTGCGCGCGCAGCCCCGCGATCTCGGCCGCGACGGGCGCGACGTCGGCCTGCACGAGTCGTGCCGCGTCGGGCGGGAACGCGACGACGCGCTGCGTGACCCCGGGCGGCATCGCGAACAGCGCGGCGGGCAGCGACGCGTCGGACAGCAGCCCGGTCAGCTGCGTCTGGCGCGTGAGCGGCGTGCCGACGATGCGCGGTTCCAGCAGCCCCGGCACCGCCGACCACGCGGCGTCGGCCGGGTCGTCGGCGCGGAACACGCCGCTGACGGTGGCCTGCAGCGCGACCGTCCGGGACTCGTTGCGCGTGCTCAGGACGTCGCCGACCTCCACGCCCAGCGCGGCGGCGACCGCCTGCGACAGCCCGACCTCGACGGGCACGGGCGGCCCGGGCTGCCACGAGCGGGCCTCGCGCTCGGTGAGCGTCGGGCCCGGCGCGGCGCCCGCGACCCACGTCACGGCGGGGGAGCCGTCGTGGTCCACGAACGCGGTCCGCAGCACCGGGGTGTCGACGCCGGTCCCGGGCTCGACGACGAGCAGCGGCAGCGTGGCGACCGTGACGACCGGCGCGGTCACGGCCGCGTCGAGCGCCGGGTCGAGCGCCCCGCGCAGGCCCGTGGCGAGGCTGCGCGTGGTGTCGGCGAGGTCGACCTGCAGCGCCCGGGCCTGGTACGCGTCCTCCTCGATCGAGCGTGCGAACGTGAGGTCGGCGTCCGGCCCCGCGTCGCGCACGGCCCAGTGCAGCGCGTCGTCGCCCGTCGCGGCGACGAGCCGGGGCGCCGCCACCGCGAGGAACGCGGCGACGGCGACGACCAGGGCCGTCAGCGCGAGCGGCCCGCGGTCGGCGCGTGCCCGCCCCGCGGCCGCCGCGACGCTGACCGCGGGCCACCACCGGCGCGGGCCCGACGACCGCGGGATCCGGCGCGCCGGTGTCGCGCGACCGGCCGCCGCGCGTCCCGCGTCCCGTGCGTCCCCGCCGCTCACCGCCCGCCCTCCATGCGCAGGTGCGCGACGGTCGCGCGGCGGGCGAGCCGCGTCGCGACCGGCACGACGACGGCCGTGCACGCCACCAGCAGCACGCCCACGACCGCCACCTGCGCGGGCCACGGCCACACCGCGACCGGCACCGGCACGGGCACGCCGCCCGTCGCCGAGACCACCAGCCGCGGCCCCACGACGACCGCAGTGACCGCCCCGACCGCGGCGCCGGCCAGCACCACCAGCACGCTCACGACGCCGTGCTCGACCAGCAGCGTGCCGACCACGGCGCGCCGCGAGGCGCCCATGCCCTGCAGGCGCGCGACGTCGACCGCGCGGGCCTCGAGCGCCGCCGCGCTCTGCACGACGGTCCCCGCGACCGTGAGGACGCCGGCGGCGGCGACCAGCAGCCACAGCGCGACCTGCACGCCGACACGCAGCGGGTCGTCGCGCAGGTGCGCGGCCAGTGCCACGCGCGTCACGGGCTCCCCGAGGCCCGCGGCCTCGACGAGCCGCGCCGTCGCCGCGGGGTCGTCGACGTCCGTGAGCCACCACGCGTCGACGACCCCCGAGATCGGGCCGTGCGCGACGACCGCCCGGGACAGCGCGTCCTGGTCGGCGAGGATCGTCGCGCCGCGCGGCAGGGCGGCGCGCGGCGGTGCGACGCCGACGACGCGTGCCACGACCGTCGTGTCGCCGAGGGCCAGGGCGTAGGTGTCGCCCGGTGCGGCGGCGATGCTCGCGGCCAGGTCGCGGCCCAGCAGCACGGGCACGTCGGGCGGCGGCGCGAACCCGGCGAGCACGAGGTGCGCGGGCCCGGTCACGAGCGACCCGGCGACCAGCCCGACCCGGCCCGTGACGGTCGTGGCGTCGCCGTCCTGCCGGACCGCGACGTCGTCCGGGGTGCGCAACCGGTCGACGTCGCCGGCCGCCACCGCGGCCGACCAGCCACCTCCCGACGGCGCCGTCGCGGCCCCCGCTCCCGGCGTCAGCGTGACGCCCACGTCGAGCGGCCGGGACTCGGTGGGCAGGGCCAGCACGTCGGCCTGCTGCCCGACCTCGACCCGCAGGTCCACCGCCACGACCCGCAGCGCGGCACCTGGCGGCAGCGGCAGCACCTGCGCGTGCGCGGCGCCGTCGAGCGGCACGGCCGCACCCGTCACGGTCTGCCGCGCACCGCCCTCGGCCTCCACGACGACCGTCGGCGCGACCGTGAGGTCCGGCAGCGTGCGCCCGCGCTGCGACTCGACCGCGCCCGTGACCGCCACCTCGACCGTGCCCGCACCGGCCGGCAGCGCGATCCCCGCCGTGGGCGCGTCGGGGCCCAGGCCCGTCGTGAGACCCGGCCACGTCGTGCCCGAGGGCAGCCGACCCCGGACCAGCGACGGGTCGTGCCGGGTGTCGATCGCGACGAGGTGCGTCTCGGGCGTCGCCGGACCGGGCCCCGAGACGGGCCCGAGCGCCACGGCGCGGTCCGTCACCGGGACGGCGGTGCCCCCGGTGGCCTCGGCGAGCGCGGCCGCCTGCGCGAGCGGTGCCTCGGCCGTGCGGCCCACCGCGAGGTCGGCGCCGACCGCGGTGTCGGCCTGGTCCTGCGCCGACGTCGCCCACGTCGCGCCCAGCGACGTGCCGAACGTCGCCGCGGCCGTCGCGAGCACGAGCAGCAGCGCGGCGCCCGTCGAGTGCCCGCGCCGCGCGACCTCCCACGACGCGAGCGGGAGCACGAGCCCGGCCGACCGGTCGGCGCGCACCTCGGCGCGGCGTGCCACCCACGGCACGACCCGCAGCGCGACCGCCGCCCCCGCCACCAGGCACAGCAGCGGCACGACGACCAGCAGCGGGTCCGCACCGCCGCCGGCCGCGAACGCCCGCCCGCGCAGCTGCAGCACGC
>NZ_LNTD01000183.1 GCF_001462455.1 Cellulomonas sp. B6 | reverse complement strand
GCTCCGCCCCCGCGCGGCCTCGCCCCACCGCTGCCCGTAGCCGAGCAGCGTCACGATCACCAGCACCTCGGCGAGGTAGTACACGACGAGCGCCGCGAGGCTGGGCGCGAACGCGGAGCCGACGTCGTCGTGCAGCCGCGCCGCCTCGGCGAGCGGCTTCCACTCGTGCGTCAGCGCCGCGCGCGACCCGACGGCGAGCACCAGAGCCGCGGCGGCGTACGCGGCACGACGCGCGCGCCCGGGACCCACGGGCGCCGCCACGGGGTCGTCGGCTCGCCACGGCGCGTGCCGCAGGAGCAGCAGCGCCCCGGCGAGCCACCCGGCGGCCGTGACGAGCCAGTGCACGGCCGGCGCCCACCGGTCGCCGACGGCGCCGCGGATCGCACCGTCGAGCGCGAGGCCGACCACGAGCTCCCACCCGAAGACCGCGAACGCGTACAGCGCCAGGTTCCGCCACCGGGACGCCGTGCCGAGGTCGGGCGCGGGGCGGGTGCTCGTCGACATGGCCCGACACTGGCAGCGGCCGGGCGCCGCGGCCCGGGACCTCCGTCCGCCCGGCACTCGCCGGGACCGTCCAGGTGAGGCGCCGACCGCCGCCCGGGCGGTCGACGCACCTGCCCGGTCACCCCCGCCCGCGCCGCTCCGGACCGCGCACCGCGCCGGTTCCGAGCCGGTTCCGTGCGGGCACGGCCGAGGCGCTGTTGGATGGGGCCGTGGCCAGGGACGTCGCGCGGGGAGACGTGACACCGGCGACGCGGCTCGTGGTCGCCGCCGTCGCGGGCGTCGCCGTGTCGCTCGTCGTCCAGACGGCCGTCCCGTGGTCGTCGGTCGTCGCCGCCGTGCTGGGCGGGTGGGCCACCACCGGGCTCGTCTACGCGGTGTGGACGTGGTCGTTCTGCTGGCCGCTCGACGCCGAGCAGACACGCACGCACGCGACGCGCGAGGAGCCGACCCGGTTCGCGACGCACGCGATCGTGCTGGTCGCCGGGGTCATGAGCCTCGTCGGCGTGGGCGTCGTCCTCGCGACGCACGACCGGGGGCGCGTCGTCGCGCTCGCCGCCGCGCTCGTCGCGGTCGTCGCGTCCTGGACCTCGCTGCACACCGTCTACGCGATGCGGTACGCCCGCATGTGGTTCACGCCGCCCGCGGGCGGGATCGACTTCCACCAGGCCGGGCCGCCGCGGTACTCCGACTTCGCGTACGTCGCGTTCACCGTCGCCATGAGCTTCGCGATGTCCGACCCCGACGTCGGGTCGTCGGACCTGCGCCGCACCGTGCTGGCGCACGCGCTGCTGTCCTACACGTTCGGCACCGTCATCGTCGCGCTGCTGGTCAACGTGGTCGCGGGCCTCACGCCGTAGCGCGGCACGGCGCGGTCCCGACCGGCGCGCGTCACAGGTCGCGCGCGAACCACAGGCACACGGGCAACGCCTCCCAGCCCGCCACGGGCCGCACCGGCCAGTACCCGAGCGACCGGTACAACGCGATCGCGGCGGGCTGCCGGATGCCGGTGTCGAGCACCACGCGGCGCAGGCCGCGCTCACGCGCCGCGTCCTCGACGTGCCGCACGAGCCGGCGGGCGAGCCCGGCGCCGCGCGCCGCAGGAGCGACGTACACGCGCTTGAGCTCACCGGCGTCGTCACCCCACGCGGCGGCGGACCGCAGGGTCGCGCACGCCACGGGTGCGCCGTCGCGTCGCAGCAGCACCGTCGTCAGCGCCGTGCCGCCGTGGTCGGCGTCGAGCAGCGCGAACGCCGCGGGTCCGTCGAGCGCGTGCTCGGGGTACAGCGGCGCGAGCTCGTCGACCATCGCGCGCCGCAGCGCGACCGCGTCGGGGTGGTCCCACGCGACCTGCTCGACGTCGACCGTCACCTCGGGCCGCGCGCCCGGGCGGTCACGGACGACGGGGGCGGCGGGGGCGGTCAGGTCACGCTCGAAGCAGCGCGAGTCGACGACGCCCACGTACTCGCCGTAGTTCTCGACCGGCACGTACCCCGCCGCGAGGTACAGGCCGATCGCCTCGGGCTGCAGCACCCCGGTCTCCAGCACGAGCCGCGTGCACCCGTGCGTGCGGGCCGCGAGCTCGAGCTCGGCCAGCACGCGGCGCGACAACCCGCGCCCGCGGGCGTCAGGGCGCACGTACATGCGCTTGACCTCGCCCGTGCCCGCGCCCAGCCCGGCGGACACGTCGCGCAGCACCCCGCACGCGACGGCAGCGCCGTCGAGGCGCACGAGCACCGTCACGACGATCCCGTCGCCGGTCATGGCGTGCCCGATGTCGTCGTCGCCGTAGCGCTCGCGCAGCTCGGCCTGCTGCGCGACGCGCAACGCGTGCGCCTCGGCGTCGTCCCACGCCACGCGCTCGACGCGCACGTCGCCGAGACGATCCGCCACGTCGTGCTCCGGAGGTCGGCGCGCGGTCAGGAGACGAGCGCCTGCAGGACCGAGGTGAAGAACCGCAGACCGTCGGTGCCGCTGCGCGGGCCGGCCGGGCCGTCGGGCCCGAAACCGGCCTCGACGGCGTGCTCGGGGTGCGGCATGAGGCCGACGACGTTGCCCGCGGCGTTGCTGATGCCCGCGATGTCGCGACGCGAGCCGTTGGGGTTGCCGCCCTGGTAGCGGAAGACGACGCGCCCCTCGCCCTCGAGCTCGTCGAGCGTGCGCTCGTCGGCGACGTACTGGCCGTCCTGGTTCTTCAGCGGGATCGTGATCCGCTCGCCCGGCGCGTACGCGCGCGTCCACGCGGTGTCGGCGTTCTCGACGCTGAGCACCTGCTCACGGCACACGAAGTGCAGGTGGTCGTTCTTGATCATCGACCCCGGCAGCAGGTGCGCCTCGGTGAGGACCTGGAACCCGTTGCAGATGCCCAGCACGGGCAGCCCCTTGCCCGCGGCGTCGACGACCTCGCCCATGACGGGCGCGAACCGGCTGATGGCGCCGGCACGCAGGTAGTCGCCGTAGGAGAAGCCGCCCGGCAGCACGACCGCGTCGACGCCCTTGAGGTCGGCGTCCGCGTGCCACAGCGCGACCGGCTCGCCGCCGGCCAGGCGCACCGCGCGCGCCGCGTCCCGGTCGTCGAGCGTGCCGGGGAACGTGACGACCCCGATGCGACCCATCAGGCCAGGCCCTGCGACGAGACGGTCGCGGCCGCGTCGGCCTCGATGTCCGCGACGCGCACGACGTCCTCGATGACGGGGTTCGACAGCACCTGCTCGGCGGCGGCCGCGGCGGCCTCGAGGACCTCGGGCGTCACGGGCCCGTCGACCTCGAGCTCGAACCGCTTGCCCTGACGCACGGACGTGAACTGCCCGAACCCGAGCCGCGGCAGCGCACCGGCCACGGCCTTGCCCTGCGGGTCGAGGATCTCGGGCTTCGGCATGACGTCGACGACGACTCGTCCCACGGGTGTGCTCCCTGGTTCGCGACGGTGGGGGGTCGGTGCTGATCCTACGGCCCGGGCCGCACGCGCCCGGCGCACGTCCACGCGCACGTCCACGCCCGCGAGCACGCCCG
>NZ_LNTD01000182.1 GCF_001462455.1 Cellulomonas sp. B6 | reverse complement strand
ACCCGGCCCTGCCCCCGTCGTTTGCTTCGGTCGCGGGCGTCACCTAGGTTTCCGTCTCGGGTCAGGACACGGCCCTCCGGTCGTCACACTCGGAGGCTGCTCCCGTGTCCGCCCCCTCGCGCGAGGCGCACCACCCGTTTCCCCTGCCCCCGGGCACCGCACTGCTGCGGCACCGTCTGCGCGACGGCTCGTGGTGGTGGTCCGACGCGACGTACGAGCTGCACGGCTTCGCCGTCGGCGAGGTCGTCCCCACGACCGAGCTCGTGCTCGCGCACGTCCACCCCGACGACCGTCAGGGCTGGCACAGCGCCCTGCTGGGCACCACGTCCGCCGGCACGTACTCGCACGTACGGCTCCGCGACGCGCACGGCCGCACGCGCCACGTCCTCGGCCTCGTGCACCGCGACGACGACGTGGTCGAGGCCGCGCTCGTCGACGTCAGCGCGGTCGTGCGCTCCGAGGGCGCGCGCGTCGCGACCGAGCAGATCGCGGCGGCGACCACCTCGCGCGCGACGATCGAGCAGGCCAAGGGGATGCTCGCGAGCGCCTTCGCGGTCGATCCCGAGCGGGCGTTCGAGATGCTGCGCGCGGCGTCGATGCGCCGCAACGTGACGCTGCGCCGGCTGGCCGAGCTCGTCGTCGAGCGCGCCACGGCGCGCGGACGGCCCGTCACGGAGCTCGCGGAGGACCTCGGCCCGGTGCTCGCGGTCTCGCCGGTGGACCAGCCCAGCGACGGCTGAGCCGGGTCCGGTCCGGGTCAGCGCCGCGGCACGAAGGCGCTGTCCTGCTCGGCGCCCCCGACACGGAGCACGACGTCCCGCGCGAGGTCGCGCAGCTTGACGTTGCGGCCCTGCGACGCCTGCCGCAGCAGCGTGAGCGCCTCGTCGGGGCCGACGCGGTTCTGCGCCATGACGATGCCGATGGCCTGGTCGATGACGGCGCGCGACTCGAGCGACGCGCGCAGGTCGGCCGTCGTCTGCGCCAGGTCGACGAGCCGGACGGACCAGCCGAGCACGTGCGCGAGCTCGGCCGCGTACCGCTCGCCGAGCACCACCACGGCGTCGGACCAGTCGAGCGGGTGCTCGCTGTAGACGTTGAGGGACACCGCGACGTCGCCGTGCGCCGCGACCGGGAACGCGGCGGCTCCCGCGAACCCGTCGGCGCGGGCGGCGAGCGCCCACGCGGGCCAGCGGCCGTCGGTGTCGACGTCGGCGACGAGCACGGTCCGCCCCTCGTCGGCCGCCGTGAGGCAGGGTCCGGCGCCCGCGGCGTACTCGACCTCGTCGCAGCGCCGCGCGCGCTCCCCCGTGCTGCTGACGGTGCGGGCCTCGCCCGTACGGCGCAGCGTGACGCTCGCCTCGGCGACCCTGGGCAACGACGTCAGAGCCGACGCCGCGACGGCGTCGACCACGGACTGCACGTCGGTGGCCTCGATGACGGCCGCGTGCAGACGGCTCAACGTGTCCCCGAGCGGTTGCTCCAGCATGTCCTGACCTCCCCGCACCGCCGGTGCCGGGGGCGGTGCTCGCCCCGCCGACGCTAGGCCGGGTGGAGCACGGCCGCACGTCGGCGCCTGCCGGTGCGCGACGCCGTGCGCGACCCGCCGGACCGGGGTAGCGTCGGGACCGGGTCAGGCAGCGGCCCTCCGCTCTCGCGACGGAGGAAGCCGTGCAGATGTGTCACCTCGCACCATCCACCCTCGACCCGGTCGCGTGCAGGACGTCACCCATGCGTCGCCGCCGCGTCGCCGCTCGTCGTGGAGCGCCGCGATGACGCGCCGCTGGCTCCCCGAGCCGTGGCGCATCGTGCCGCGTGACGGCGGGCACGTCACGGTGCGCGTCGATGGGTACCTCGAGGGCACGGGCACGCTCGTCCAGCCCGACGGCCTGGGCCGCCTGCGCGTCCAGGTGGCCGCGGGTGACGGCACGCTCGACGTCCTCGACCTCGACGGCCAGGTCATCGGCCACGTCGGCGGCCAGTGGCTGCGCCTGCTGCAGGAGGACCTGCGCCGCTGCGCGCACGAGGGCGTGACGCCGGTGGTCCGCGCGTCGCTCGTGGGCCCCCGCGGCGAGCGGACCATGTTCGTCATGCTCGCCTGGCCGACGCACCGCCCGACGGCCCCGCGTCGCCCGGAGCTGACCGGTCGACGCTGAGCCCGGCCCGGCCCCCGACGCGCAGCGGTCACGGCCGACCGTCGCGCGTCCGCGACGACCGGCCGTGACCGACGGCTCGTGACGGTCAGAGCACCCAGCGCTGGTTGGCGGCGCCGTGGCACGACCACACCACGAGCTTCTGCCCGTCGTAGATGGGGTTGCCGCCGTCGGCGTCGAGGCACCGACCCGACTGCGGGTTGCGCAGCGTCTGCGCCGACGCGTCGTAGGTCCACCGTTGCGCGGCGGTGCCGTTGCAGGTCCACAGCTGCACGCGCGTGCCGTCGGCGGTGCCGCTGCTCGTGACGTCGAGGCACTTGCCGAGCGCGCGGATCGTCCCGTCGGAGCCGCGGGTCCACTGCTGGGCGACGTTGCCGTTGCAGGCGACGATCTGCACCGGGTTGCCGTCGTGGGTCTGCCCCCAGGGCACGTCGAGGCACAGGCGGCCGTCGGCGCGGATCGTGCCCGTGCCGGTGGGCAGGCCCCCGGTGCCGGGCGTACCCGGCCCGCCGCCGGTGGTGGCGCCGTTGTCGGTCACGCGGATCCAGTCGACCTTCATCTGCTGCGGGAACGTGGTCGTGGCGTCGGGGTAGCCGGGCCACTGGCCGCCGACCGCGAGGTTGAGGATGAGGAAGAACGGCTGGTCGAAGACCCAGGCGTCGGACCCGACGCTCGCGCGCGTCACGCGGTGGAACTGGCGGCCGTCGACGAACCAGGTGATCTCGCCGGGCTTCCAGTCGACCGCGAACGTGTGGAAGTCGTCGGCGTACGACCAGCCCTGGGGGTGCATGGCCGACCCGGTGATGCCGGCGCCGCCCGAGTACCCGGGCCCGTGGACCGTGCCGTGCACGAGGTGCGGCTCCTTGCCGACGTTCTCCATGACGTCGATCTCGCCCGAGCCTGGCCAGGGCGTCTGCGGGAACTGCCCGCCCAGCATCCAGAACGCGGGCCAGATGCCCTGCCCGCGCGGGATCTGGATGCGCGCCTCGACGCGCCCGTAGCGGATCTCGACCTTGTCGTTGGTGTGCAGGCGCGCCGACGTGTACGACCCGTCGGCCTCGCGGCGTGCGGTGATGACGAGGTTGCCGTTGCCGTCGAGCGCCGAGTTGGCGCGCGAGGTCGTGTAGTTCTGGAGCTCGGCGTTGCCCCAGCCGTTGGCGCCGGTGTCGTACGACCACACCGCGGGGTCGGGCGCCGTGCCTGCGGCGCCCGTGAACTCCTGCGCCCAGATCACGTCGCCGACGGCGGCGGGTGCGGGGCCGGCGGGCGACGCGACGGCGGGCGACGCGGCACCGGGCGCGGCGGCCGCCGCGGTGACGGCGAGCGCGAGCGCGGCGACCAGCGCGGCGGGGCGCCGGGCGCGACGCGCCACGCGTGCGAGGTGCGGACGCGCGGGCGGACGG
>NZ_LNTD01000181.1 GCF_001462455.1 Cellulomonas sp. B6 | reverse complement strand
CCACACCCGCCTGCACCGACGTCTCCTCCGACCCCGACGCCACCTGACCCGACGCCGCCGCCAGCTCCTCCGCCGCAGCCGCCACCGTCCCCGCCGACTCCGCCACCCCCGACAGGGTCGCGCGCATCCGCGTCTGCATGCCGGCGAGCGCCGCCGTCAGACGCCCGACCTCGTCGCCGCCCTCGGCGTGCACCGGCACGGTGAGGTCGCCCTCGCTCGCGGCCGTCAGCGCCGCGACCGCCGCGTCGAGCCGGCGCCGCAGCGACCGCGCGACGACCACCGCGACCGCACCCGCCGCGGCGAGACCCACGACGAGCGCGACCACCACGACGACCTCGGACCGCAGGACCAGTGCCTGCGCGTCGACCGAGGCCCGCGCGGCCTTCTCCTCCTGCGCGACCGTCTCGGTCTGGATCGCGTCCATGACTGCGGTCGTCAGCGGGCGCACCGTGTCCTGGAAGTACGCGGCGAAGCCGGGCGTGTCACCGGCGTCGGCGAGCGGGAACAGCGAGTCGTGCGCCGCCGTGTAGTACGCGTCGAGCGCGGACTCCACCGCGTCGACGTCGGCGTCGTCGACCGCCACCGGGCGGTAGGCCGCCACCTGCGCGTCGAGGTCGGCGCGCCGCTCGACCAGCTCGTCGGCGAGCTCGGCACGCGTGGCCGCGTCGGCCACGCCGTACTGGATCACGCGCGCGCGGTCACCCTGGTACGCGCGCTGGATCTCGGTGAGCTGCGACAGCGGCTTGACGCTCTCCTCGTGCAGCGCGGCGATCTCGCCGCGCAGCGACAGCAGCGACGCGGTCGCGACCCCCGCCACCGTGATCGCCGCGACGCCCATCAGCCCGACGGCCGCCGCGATCTTCGTCAGGACGGACCGGTCCGCCCACACTCCTCGGTTCCCACGCATGTCATCTCCTCACGAGGTCCTGTGCTGTCCTGCCGATCGGCAGGACGGACGCCGTCGTGACGCCTCGTCAGGATGAGATGGCTCTCAACGGCCCTCGCCCGCACCGGCCGGCACGGCGACGCGCCGCACGAGCCAGTCGCGCAGCTCGGCGACCGGCAGGGCGCCGCTGTGGACGAACCCCTGCGCCGTGTCGCACGCGAGCTCGCGCAGCCGCTGCGCGGTCGCACGGTCCTCGACGCCCTCGGCGGTCACGCGGATCCCGAGGCGGTGCGCGAGGTCGATCGTCCCGGCCACGATCGTCACGGTCCGCTCGTCGCGCAGCAGCTGGGACACGAACGACGCGTCGAGCTTGAGCTCGGTCGCCGGCAGCCGGGCGAGGTAGCTCAGGGAGGAGTGCCCCGTGCCGTAGTCGTCGATGCTCACGCGCACGCCCTGCTCGGTGAGGCGCACGAGGGCGGCCACCGCGGCGTCGGGGTCCTGCATGATCGCCGACTCGGTGACCTCGAGCACGAGCGTGCCGGCCGGCAGGCCGGTCTCGTCGAGCGCCGCGGCCACCTCCCCGGGCAGGTCGTCGTCGGTGAGGCAGCTCGCCGAGAGGTTGACCGCGACGGGCAGGCACCACCCGTCGGTGGCGAGCTCCTGCGCCGCCGCTGCGGCGCGCCGCAGCACGACGGGGGTGAGCAGCGGCATCAGCCGGTGCTCCTCTGCGAGCGGCAGGAACTGCGCGGGGCGCAGCAGGCCGTGCCGCGGGTGGGCCCACCGCACGAGGGCCTCGACGCCCACGAGTCGCTCGTCGTCGCACGCGACCTGCGGCTGCAGGTGCACGACCAGCTCGCCGACCTCCCGCACGGCTCCCTCGCCCGCGAGCACGGTCCGCAGGTCGCTGAGCAGGTCGAGGCGGTGCGCGCTGTGCGCGGCGGTCCGCGCGTCGAACACCTGGATGCCACCGCCCGCGCGCTTGGCCATGTACATCGCGGTGTCCGCGTCGTGCAGCAGGCGCGCGCTCGACGCGGTGCCCAGCCCCGTGCTCGCGACGCCCACGCTCGCGTCGATGCGCACCGGGTGCCCCGCGACGACGAAGGGGGCCCGCACGGCGTCGAGCACGACCTGCGCGACCCGCAGCGACTGCTCCGGGTCCTCGACGAGCAGGGCGAACTCGTCGCCGCCGAGCCGCGCGAGCAGCGCGGCGCCCGCCGTCTCGACGGCGATCCGGTCCGCGACCGCGCGCATGAGCTCGTCACCCACCGCGTGGCCCAGGCCGTCGTTGATGCCCTTGAACTCGTCGAGGTCGACCAGCAGCACGCCCACGCCGCGCGGCCGCACGCGCGTCGCCTCGAGGTGCTCCATGAACGCGAGCCGGTTCGCGACGCCCGTCAGGCCGTCGGTCCGCGCCTCGCGCCGGGCCGACGTGAGCTCGGCGAGGTCCGCGACGACGCGCAGCAGGCGGACGCTGCCCAGCAGGGTCGACAGCGCGGCCGCGACGGCGACCGAGCGCCGGCCGCTGGGTGCCACCGCGTCGAGCACGACCAGGGCGGCACCCGCCACGACGATCGCCAGCGAGCCGATCGACGACGCCCGCGGCGAGGGTGCCGTCTGCGAGTTGCGCACGACGGGTGCGAAGCTCGCGACGGCGGTCGTGGCCGCGATCACGGTCCACACGACGACCGCACCGGTCCCGGCGGCGGGGCGTTCGGCGCCGGACACGACGTCGACGTAGCGGAGCGTGCCGAGCGCACCGGCGACGAGCACGAGCGACAGGAGCGTCCACGCGCGCCAGTCCCGCGACAGCCGCGCGATGACCAGCACCGACGCGAGCGACAGCGCGAGCACGCCGGGTGCCGCCGCGCCCAGCACCAGGACGGTGACGCGCCACGTCGGCACGGCGACCTCGCCGATCACCCGGTAGCTGCCGTACATGAGCAGCGACGCGCCACCCAGGAGCCCGCCCAGCCCCAGCAGCCGCTCACCGGGGTCCCAGTCCCACTCCACTCCGCGGTACCGGTTCCAGTACTGCACCGCGAGGTACGTGCAGGCCGAGGCCGCGACGGTCCCGAGGACCTCGGCGACGCCCACCCAGCGCGAGAGAGGCGCCGCACCGACGACGACGGCCTCGCCGGCGAACCCCCCGGCCAGGACGAGGAGCGCGCGGGCGAACCACCGCCACGAGCGCGCCTCGCGGACGGGACGGACCACGATCCGTGCGCGCACGACCGTCCCGGCCGTGGCGCACACGAGCGCCGCGAGCACGAGGAACCCGACCGACGGGCCGGTGGCGACGCCGGTCGCCACGAGCGACGCGCACGCGACGGCCGCGACGACGACCGCCTGCCGCGGCCGTCCGGTCACGGCAGGCTCCCGGCGCGCGCCGACCCCGCCGTGGGGGCGGCTCGCCCCGTCGACCGTGCCCGCGCTCCCCCCGGCTCAGTAGGTGAACGCAGCGACACGACGGTGCAGGTCCTCCGAGAGGCGGGCCAGCTCGGCCACGGACACGCCCATCTGCCCGAGCGTGGTCGAGGCCTGCTGCGCCGAGGACGCGACGCCCGTGATGTTGGTGGCGATCTCCCCCGACCCCGTGGCCGCCTCACCGACCCCGCGGGACATCTCGTTCGTCGTGGCCGTCTGCTCCTCGACCGCCGAGGCGATCGTCAGCTGGTAGTCGTTGATGCTCGCGATGATCGACCCGATCGAG
>NZ_LNTD01000180.1 GCF_001462455.1 Cellulomonas sp. B6 | reverse complement strand
CGCTCCCGCACCGCCGACGGACAGCGGCACGGACGACGGACAGCGGCGCGCGGGTGTCCGTCGCGCCGTGGCGCTGTCCGTCGAGGAGGGCCGGGCGAGGTGGGGCTCGGCGCGGGCGTCAGGTGAGCAGGTCGAGGACGAGGGTCGTCGCGATGGTCGCCATCACCGCAGCGATCACGGCGTCGAGGACGCGCCACGCGGCGGGGCGCGCGAACACGGGGCGCAGCAGCGCGGCGCCGTACCCGAGCGCGGTGAACCAGACGACGCTGCCGACGCACGCACCGGCGGCGAACCACCACCGGGCGTCCCCGTGCCCGGCGGCCACCGACCCGAGCAGCACCACGGTGTCGAGGTACACGTGCGGGTTGAGCCACGTGAGCGCGAGCGTCGTCGCGACGACCGTGCCGAGCCGCACGCGTCCGCCCGGACGCGCGCCGGTCGCCGTCGCCCCGGCCGCTCCCTCACCGCCCCGTTCAGGCACGGCCCGGCCGTCACCGGTCGCGGCCGGGAGCGCCGCGCCTGCATCGACCGCCGCCTCGGTCGCCGCCTCGGTCGCCGGGTCACCGGCCCCCACCCCGACGGCGACGAGCGAGGCACCACCGGGTGCCGCACCGGTCGCCGGGTCACCGGCCCCCGCCGCGACGGCGACGAGCGTGGCACCACGGGGTGCCGCACCGACCGCGACCGGCACCGGCTCGACCACGAGCGTCTCGCCGCCCCGCACCGCGCGCCGGGCCGCGAGCGCGCCGTAGGTGAGCAGCACCCCGGCGCCCAGCACGGTCATGACGACCGTGAGCGTGCGGCTGGCGGCGATGGTGCCGCCGACGCCCGCGGTGCCGACGACGATCAGCACGAAGTCCGACGCGGCGCACACCGCGACGACGGCGCCGACGTGCTCGCGGCGCAGCCCCTGGCGCAGCACGTGCGCGTTCTGCGCGCCGATGGCGACGATGAGCGCGAGGCCGAACCCGAGGCCGGCGAGGGCGGACGTCCACATGCGGACGACGCTAGGCACCGCTCGACCACCAGTACAGCGAAAGTTCTGCACGGACCGTTAGCGTCGCTGCATGGCCGACTGGGACCTGGGGCAGCTACGCGCGCTCGCCGCCGCGGCGGACCTCGGCACGTTCGACGCCGCCGCACGCGCGCTGCACGTGACGCCGTCGGCGGTCAGCCAGCGCATCAAGGCGCTCGAGCAGCAGGCCGGCGCGGTGCTGCTGCGCCGCGACCGGCCGGTGCGCCCGACGGCCGCGGGCGAGCCGCTCGTGCGCCTCGCGCGCCAGCTCGACGCCCTCACGGCCGACGCGACGCGCCACCTCGCGGGCGACGCGACGGCCCCGCACGTGACGCTCGCGGTGAACGGCGACTCGCTGGCCACGTGGGCGCTGCCCGCGCTCGCGCCGCTGGCCGGGAGCATCGCGCTGCGGCTGGTCCGCGAGGACCAGGAGCGGTCGGCCGACCTGCTGCGCGACGGCTCCGTGATGGGCGCGGTCACGTCGCAGGCCGTCGCGGTGCAGGGGTGCACGGTCGAGCCGCTGGGCGTCATGCGCTACCGGCCGATGGCCGCGCCCGCGTTCGTCGACCGCTGGTTCCCCGACGGCCCGCGCGCGGCCGCGCTCGCCGCTGCCCCGGTGGTCGTGTTCGACGCCGCCGACCGCCTGCAGGACCGCTGGCTGCGCCGCCACCGCGTGGACCCCGCGCGCCCGCCGCGCCACCTCGTGCCCGCGTCGGCGGACTTCGCGGCCGCGGTCCGGCTCGGGTTCGGCTGGGGCATGCTCCCGGCGCAGCAGTCCGACGCCGACGAGCGCGCCGGCCGCCTGGTGCCGCTGACCGACGACGCGGTGGACGTGCCGCTGCAGTGGCAGCAGTGGTCGCTGCGCACGGCGGCGCTCGACGCGGTCGCGGACGCGCTGCGGGCCGGGGCCCGGGCCGCACTGGCCGCGCCCGACCGACCGACCGCCTGAGCGCCCGGGCGCCCACCTCTCGACGTGGTCGTACGCGCCTCTTGTCGATGCCCCGTCGACGGAGGCGTCGACAGACCGGCCGGACCACGGTACGAGCGCCGTCACGCGGGACGCCACCACCGGGTCGACGAGCGGCGGCCGGGCCGAACCGTGCCTACGGTCACGGCATGAGCGACGACGACGTCACCACCCTGGACACCACGATCACCGAGCCCCCGCTCGACGCGGGCGAGGTCGACCACCTGCTCTTCATGCTCGAACGCTCACGCGCGACGTTCGGGTGGAAGGTCGGCGGCCTCGACGCCGCGGCGCTGCACCGCACGTTCCCGCCGTCCGCCATGACGCTCGCGGGCCTCGTCAAGCACCTCACGCTCGTCGAGGACGACGTCGTCGCGAGCCGGCTGGGCGCCGGGCCGTGGGTCGAGCCGTGGACCCGCACGACCCCGGACGACTGGCCCGGCTGGGACTGGCGCTCGGCCGCCGACGACTCCCCCGGCGACCTCTACCGCGGCTGGCAGGCAGCGGTCGCCCGCTCGCGCGAGGTGTGGGGACGCGTCACCGCCGACGGCGGCCTCGACGCCCCCGCCGGCATCGAGTGGCCCGACGGCCGCCCGAACCGCCGCCGCGTGCTGATCGACCTCAACGCCGAGTACGCGCGCCACCTCGGCCACGCCGACCTGCTCCGTGAGGCGGTCGACGGGCTCGTCGGCGAGGACCCGCCGCAGCCCTGACGCCACCGCGCCCGGTGTCGCGCCGCAGGTGTCGCGCCGCGGCGGGGCGGCGTCGGCGGTACCGTGCCGCGATGACGACCGACGGGACGCCGCCCCGGGGCACGACCGGCCTCGACACCGGCCGGTACCGGTTCACCACCGACCGCGCCGACGTCGACCGGGCGGCGGTGCACCGCTGGCTGTCCGAGCGCTCCTACTGGGCTCGCGGCCGCTCCCGCGCGGCCCAGGACGCCGCGATCGACGGGTCGCTCTGCTTTGGCGTCGTCGAGCGGGTGTCGGGGCAGCAGGTCGCGTTCGCGCGCGTCGTCACGGACGGCGCGACGTTCGCGTGGCTGTGCGACGTGTTCGTCGACGAGGAGCACCGCGGGAGCGGGGTCGGCGTCGCCCTGGTCGCCGGCACCGTCGCGCACCTCGAGGCCCTGGGCCTGCCCCGGGTCGTCCTGGCCACGGCCGACGCGCACGGGCTGTACGAGCGGTTCGGGTTCGCACCCGTCGAGCCGGGTCGGTACCTGGCGCTGCTGCGCGACCCCGCGGCTCCCACGGCCGTCGGGCCCGGGAGCGCCGACCCCGACGTCTGAGCGCGGCGGGCTCGACGCGACCGGCGCCAGCGGCAGCGGGCCCAGGCCCCGGGGCGCCGGACGCACGCCGGCAGAGCCGCGGCCGAGCCCCTGCCGAGCCCCTGCCGAGCCCGGCCCGACCGGCCGGGTCAGAGCAGCAGCGCACCGCTCGCGAACAGTCCCGGCGCGACCGCGAGCGCACCCATCCGCAAGCCCCGCCCGGCCGCGCACGCCGCGACGAACGCGCCGCTGCGCATCCGCGAGGACCCCGCGCACAGCGTGACCGCGAGCAGCGGGGGCAGACCGACGGCACCGCTCAGCACGACCACCAGCGGTGCCGCGGGCCGGCCCAGGGCATCGGCCGTCCACCGGTGCACGGGCCCGGCCCACGCGGTGGT
>NZ_LNTD01000179.1 GCF_001462455.1 Cellulomonas sp. B6 | reverse complement strand
GCATCGTCGTCAGGCCCGGGGGTGGGCCAGCTGGAACGCCGAGCGCAGGCGCTCGGCCGAGACGTGGGTGTACCGCTGGGTCGTCGACAGGCTCGCGTGGCCGAGGATCTCCTGGACCGAACGCAGGTCGGAACCGCCCTCGAGCAGGTGCGTGGCCGCGGTGTGCCGCAGCGCGTGCGGGGCGATGTCGTCGACGCCCACGAGGGCCGCGAGCTCGTGGACGACGGCGCGCAGCTGGCGCTGGTCGACGCGTCCACCACGACGGCCGAGCAGCAGCGCAGGCCCGGACGTGTCGTGCGCCAGCGCGGGTCGGCCCTGCGTCAGCCAGGCGTCGACGGCGCGCGCCGCGGGACGCCCGAACGGCACGACACGTTCCTTGTCGCCCTTGCCGACGACCCGCAGCGTGAGCTCGGCGCGGTCCAGGTCGTCGACGTCGGCACCGCAGAGCTCGCCCACACGCGCGCCGGTCGCGTAGAGCAGCTCCACGGCAGCCCAGTCGCGCAGGTGGACGGGGTCGCCGTCGTCCGCGCGCTCGCGCGCGGCGTCGAGCAGTCGCGCGACGGGCTCGGGCGCGAGGACGGCAGGCAGGACGGACGACGCGCGAGCGGTCCCGAGGCGGAG
Source organism: Cellulomonas sp. B6 (assembly GCF_001462455.1). GTDB lineage: Bacteria > Actinomycetota > Actinomycetes > Actinomycetales > Cellulomonadaceae > Cellulomonas. Next base: position 27,403 of record NZ_LNTD01000179.1, on the reverse strand, counting down.
CGTCGGGTCGGTCGGCACCCGCCCGACCCGCACGGCCCACGTGAAGAACGTGCGTGCGGCGGCCGACCGCCGCGCGAGGGTCGCGCGGCTCAGGTCGTCGGCGGCCATCGAGGCGAGCCAGCCGCGCAGCAGCGCCAGGTCGATCTCGTCGAGACGCACGAGCCCGTGCCGGACGGCGTGGTCGAGCAGGTGCTCGAGATCGCCGAGATAGGCACGCACGGTGTGCTCGGACACGCCGCGCTGCGCACGCAGGTGCAGGGCGAAGTCACTGCGCAGGAGCGCCCGCTGAGGGCTTCCCGTCGTGATCTCCGCCATGTGCATGACCCTAAGGTGGCGTGGCCGGAGCCGTTCGACAAGGGCACGTTCCGCACCGACCCCGATTGCCCGCACGAATTCGGGGACAATGTCCGATCCGCCGTCGGGATTACTCCGTTCGCCGTTCTATTTCACCCGCGTCCGCGCTCATGCGCTGGGACGGCGACCCACCCGGCCGCGAGACGCCGCGCCCGGCCGTCGAGCTCGAGCAGCCCGAGGGCCGTGCGGACCTCGGCGAGCGACGCGCCGGACCGTGCGGCGACCTGCGCGAGGTCGCGCGGCACACGTCGGGACAGTCCGTCGTGGACACGCCGGGCGAGCGGGTCGAGGTCGTCCACCTCACCCGCCGGCGCGACCATCTCGGGAACCGTGTCCTCACCGGCCGTCCCGGCGAGCTCCGCGACCTCGGCGGCGTCGGTGACGCAGACGGCGACACCCTCCCGCAGGAGGCGGTGGCAGCCCGCCGACGCGGCGGAGGTGACCGGTCCGGGGACCGCGCCGACCGGACGCAGCAGGCGGGCCGCGTGGTGCGCCGTGCTCGCGGCACCCGACCGCCACGCGGCCTCGACGACGACCGTCGCCCCCGCCAGCGCCGCGATCAGGCGGTTGCGCTGCAGGAAGCGGCTGCGGGTCGGGGCCGCGCCCGGCGGCACCTCGCTGACCACCCCGCCGCCCGACCTCACGGCCTCCTCGAGCAGCAGGGCGTTGCCCACCGGGTACGCCCGGTCGACACCTCCGGCGAGGACGACGAGCGTCTTGCCGCCGCCGTGCAACGCGCCCCGGTGCGCCGCCGCGTCGATGCCGTACGCCCCGCCCGACACGACCCACCACCCGCGCCGGGCGAGCTCGGACCCCAGATCGACGGCCACCCGTTCGCCGTAGGTGGTGCAGGCCCGAGCACCCACCAGCGCGACCGCCGGTTCGCGCGCCGGCAGCGTGCCACGCACCCACAGGGCGTGCGGCGCGAGCGGGCCGAGGTCGGCCAACGCCTCGGGCCAGCCGAGGTCCCCCGGGACCACCAGGCGTGCCCCGCACCGCCGCGCCGCGGCGACGTCGCGCTCGGGGTCGACGGTCGCGCGCCGCGCGGCCCACCGTGCGACCGCGCGGGTCAGGCGTCGTCGCACCGGCTCGGTGAGATCGCCGCCGGACCGCGTGAGCGCGTCCCAGTCGGGGCCGCCGGCAGCGATTGCCGCGTCGACCCAGCGCAGCGCCGGATCGGCGCCGCACGCGTCGACCAGCGCACCCGCGACCTCGTCGCCGGGTTCGACGAGCGCGCTCCACACCGCCCGCGCACGGCGCTCCGCGCGGAGCGTCCCGGGCTCGGGACCCGTCGTCGTGGTCATGCGCCGTGCCCGCGCGTGCGCAGCACGAGGGCCTGCGCGACGTCGCCGCGGCTCGGCGCCACGCGCCCCGCGAGGTCGGCGAGCGTCCACGCGACCCGCAGCACACGGTCCGACCCGCGCAGGCTCAACGTGCCACGGTCGACCGCGCGGTCGAGCTCGGACACCAGGGAGCGGTCCGGGCCGAGGCGCGCGTGCAGGGCTCGGCCCGGGACGTCACCGTTCGTCCGCCACGGCGTCCCTTCCCACCGCGCACGCTGCGCCGCGCGCGCTCGAGCCACCCGACGCGCGACCGTGGCGGTGCTCTCCCCCGGCGCGTCCACCGAGCGTGCGGCCGGGACCTCGAGCTGCAGGTCGACGCGGTCCAGGAGAGGCCCCGACAGCTTCCCGAAGTAGCGACGCCGCTGCTCGGGCCGGCACGTGCACGCCAGCCCCTTGCCCACCGCGTGACCGCACGGGCACGGGTTGGCCGCCAGCACGAGCTGGAACCGTGCCGGGTACCGCGCCGTCCCGGCCGACCGGTGCAGCACGAGCTCGCCGTGCTCGAGCGGCTGGCGCAACGTCTGCAGCACCGCCGACGTGAACTCGGGCGCCTCGTCGAGGAAGAGCACGCCCCGGTGCGCGCGTGAGGCGGCGCCGGGGCGGGGCATGCCCGACCCGCCGCCGACGATGCTCGCGGGCGTCGCCGTGTGGTGAGGGTCCTCGAACGGGGGCCGGCGCACCAGGCCGCGACCGGGGTCGAACGTGCCGGCGACCGAGTGCACGGCCGTCACCTCGACCGCGTCGTCCTCGTCGAGGTCGGGCAGCAGCCCGGGGAGCCTCGCCGCGAGCATCGTCTTGCCCGCACCAGGGGGTCCGACCATCAGCAGGTGGTGATGACCCGCCGCCGCGACCTCGAGCCCGAAGCGCGCGTCGTGCTGCCCCAGCACGTCGCCCAGGTCGGGCTCGGCGCCCGCCGCGACGGTCGTGACGACGTCCGGCACCGGGTCCACGTCGGGCACCTCGACGTCAGCGCCGTGGTGCGCAGCGACCTGCGCGAGGCTGTCGGCAGCCAGCACCTCGGCGCCCGGCACCAGCCCGGCCTCGACCGCGTTGCCGCGCGGCACGACGACGCGGTGCCGTCCCGCCGCGACGGCAGCGGCGACCGCGGGCAGCACGCCGCGCACCGGCCGCAGGCGCCCGTCGAGACCGAGCTCCCCGAGATGCACCCAGCGCTCGACCGACCCGGCGTCGACCAGCCCCGCGCCGGCCAGCGTCGCGACCGCGACGGCGAGGTCGAAGGACGACCCGGTCTTGGGCAGCGTCGCGGGCGAGAGGTTCACGGTGATCCGCCGGTTGGGCCACGCGAGCCCCGACGAGGTCACCGCCGCCCGCACCCGGTCGCGCGCCTCGGCCAGTGACGCGTCCGGCAGGCCGACCAGGGTGAACGCGGGCAACGACGGTGCGAGGTGGGACTCGACGTCGACGACGTGGCCGCTCAGCCCGACGAGCGCGACGGCACGCGTGCGCCCCAGCACTCAGACCACCCCGACGAGGTGCTCGACCTGGGCGGCCCCGCTGCGTGGCACCACGACGGCGATGACGTCGACGCGCACCGACCGCGCCCGCACGTCGTGCTCGCGCAGCCAGCGCGCCGTGAGGCGACGCACGCGCGCCAGCTTGCGGAACGTCACCGCCTCGGCAGGGTGGCCGTACGCGGTCGAGCGCCGCGTCTTGACCTCGACCGCCACGACCTCGTCCCCGTCGAGCGCGACGAGGTCCAGCTCACCCTCGGCGCACCGCCAGTTGCGGGCGAGCACCGTCCACCCGGCCTGCGCGACGAACCGCGCCGCCACGTCCTCCCCGTACCGCCCGACCGCGTCCTTCGCGCGCACGTCGACCACCTCCGGGCACGACCCTGGTGCTCCGTGGCCGGCCGCGTGCGCGCGCTCGGTCCCGGCCGGGGGACGTCACCCGGCGGACGGGACTGTGGGTGGCTGGCCGCCGCTGACGGCACGAGGTCCGACCGCGCGAGCCCGTCGGGCGCTCGTCGACGACCGCAGCCCGGCGGTCCTCAGCGACCGTCGACGCCGTCGAGACCCGTCAACGCGGGAAGCCGGTCCCCGCGCCGAGGTCGAGCTCGGCCTTCGCGAGCTCCTCGACGTTGACGTCCTTGAACGTCACGACGCGCACGGACTTCACGAACCGCGCCGAGCGGTAGACGTCCCAGACCCACGCGTCGACCAGGGTGAGCTCGAAGTACACCTCACCGGCCGCGGACCGGACCTGCAGGTCGACGTGGTTGGCGAGGTAGAACCGCCGCTCGGTCTCCACGACGTACGAGAAGAGGCCGACCACGTCGCGGTACTCGCGGTACAGCGCGAGCTCCATGTCGGTCTCGTAGTTCTCCAGGTCCTCCGCGCTCACCGGACCATCATCCCCCATCGCGACGTCACGGCGTCGCGTCGGGCTCCGCGTCCGGCAGCAACGGGTCCACCGCCCAGCCCGGACCTGCGGGGTCGGCGGGGACCTCCTGCGGGGTCGGCAGCCGCCAGGACCGTCGGTGCAGCACCGTGGGCCCGTGCTCGCGCAGGGCCGCGAGGTGCTCGGGCGCGGCGTAGCCCTTGTTCTCGTGCCACCCGAACGCGGGGTGGTCGACGGCGTGCCGCACCATGATCGCGTCGCGCTCGCACTTCGCCAGGACGCTCGCGGCCGCGACGCTCGCGCACGAGCGGTCCGCCTTGACCTTGAGGTGGACCGTGGGAGGCTCCCACGCCTGCGCCTGCGCGAACAGGTCGTCCTGCGTGCCGAAGAGGTCCGGCTCGGGAGGCGTGAGCCAGTCGTGCGACCCGTCGAGGACCACGGCGTCCACCCGGTCGACGACCTCCAGCACGCTGCGCAGCGCACGTGTCCCCGCCAGGCGCAGCGCCGCGACGATCCCCCGGGCGTCGATCTCGTCGGCCGACGCGTGGCCGACCGCGCGTGCGACGCCCCACCGTCCGAGCGCGGGCAGCAGCGCCTCGCGGGCCGCGGGTGTCAGCAGCTTCGAGTCCGCCACGCCACGCGGCGCCGAGCGCGTGGCGGCGTCGACGACGACGACCCCGACCGACACGGGGCCCGCCAGCGACCCACGGCCCACCTCGTCCATGCCCGCGACGTAGCGCAGCCCCGTGCGGAGCAGCGCGCGCTCGTGCCGCAGGTGCGGCGGGGTGCGCCCCGGCGTCCGGCGCGCGGTGCGCGCCGTGCGCACGCCGCGCTCGGCGCCGACGGCGGTCATGACGGGTCGGGCACGTTCGCGAACACGTCGGACGGGTTGCCCAGGAACGTGAACCGGTCGAGGGGCCACACGGTCACGAACGCGACGCCCACGACGTTGGCCATCGGCACGGAGCCACCGCCGGGGCGCCCCATGTTGCGACGCGAGTCCGCCGACTGCTGGCGGTTGTCGCCCATGAGCCACAGCGAGTCCGCCGGGACGACGACGTCGAACTTCATCTCGCTCGGCTGCGCGCCGGCGGCCAGGTACGTCTCGTCGATGGGCACGCCGTTGACGGTCACGGGCTCCCCCGGCCCGGCGCAGGCCACGTGGTCCCCCGGCAGGCCGATGAGCCGCTTCACGAGGTGCTCGCCCGCGTCCTGCGGGAGGAGCCCGATGAACGTGAGCGCCTCGTTGGTGGCCTCGGCCAGCGCGCTGCGCGGCTCCTGCACCTGCGGCGTCAGCCAGCCGCCCGGGTCCTTGAAGACCACGATGTCCCCGCGCCGCAGGTCGAACGGTCCAGGCGTCAGCTTGCTCACCAGGATCCGGTCGTTCTTGACGAGCGTGTCCTCCATCGACTGCGACGGGATGAAGAACGCCTGCACCAGGAACGTCTTGACGACCAGCGACAGCACCAGGGCGCTGACCAGGATGATCGCGGTCTCGCGCAGCCACGACCACGCCGTGCTGCGTCGCCGCGCGGGCTCGCGGTCGCGCCGACGTCGCTGCGGCACGGGCTCCTCCTCGGTTCGCGCACCCGCGGTCGGCGGGACGCCGTCGGGCCGACCGGTGCCGGTCGGCGACCACGCCGGTCGGGCGTCGTGGTCGGGGGACGGACGGGACGAGGACGGCGTCGGTCCGGTCCCCTCGGCGGCGGGCTGGCTCACCGACACACTCTGACACGTTCCGGACACCCGGCGGGCCCGGACCCGCCCCGCGGGACCGAACCTGGACGAGCGCTGAGAGGACACGACCGCCGCCGCGCGGCGTGGGCGCACGGACGGGACACGCCGACGGGCGGCCACCGTCACGGTGACCGCCCGTCGTCGAGCTGCCGGGAGCGCCGGGCTCAGGCCTTCTTGGCCGGAGCCTGCTCGCGCTTCTCCTTGATCTTCGCCTTCTTGCCGCGCAGCGCGCGCAGGTAGTACAGCTTCGCGCGGCGGACGTCACCGCGCGTGACGACCTCGATCGAGTCCAGCGAGGGCGAGTGCACGGGGAACGTGCGCTCGACGCCGACGCCGAAGCTGATCTTGCGGATCGTGAACGTCTCACGGACGCCCGCGCCCTGACGGGCGATGACGACGCCCTGGAACGCCTGGATACGAGAGCGGTTGCCCTCGACGACCTTGACGTTCACCTTGAGCGTGTCACCGGGGCGGAACTCCGGGACGTCCTGGCGCAGCGATGCTGCGTCGATCGCGTCGAGCGTCTGCATGTCGTGTCGCTTCCCCGCCCTGCCGCAGGTCAGAACGTGATCGACGGGCGCGCGCGCTGCCGGAGCAGGGCAGACGCCCGTGGTTCGGGTCCGTGTCGGTGGGACCGGCGGCCGTGGCCGTCGCGGTCCGCGCGTCGTTGTCACCCTCCCCTGCGGCAGAGAGGCGCCAGACGCACACCGAGGGGACAGTCTGCCACAGGGGCCGCCGTCGACCGAATCCCGCCCGGCACCGACCGCCCGTGTCCGCGCGGGCGGGGCCGGACCGACGCGTCGGGCGTCAGACCGCGAGCCGCTCCCAGCGACCGTCGACCACGACCCACCCGCACGCCGCGAGCACCTCCAGGTCGCGCCGGTCGAGCGTCGCGGGGTCGAGCCCGGTCACCAGGTCGGGTCGACGCTCGGCCGTGCGCGTCAGCGCCTGGTCGCGGCGCCACCGCTCGATGCGGGCGTGGTGGCCCGACAGCAGCACCTCGGGCACCTCGTGCTCCTGCCACGTCGGGGGCTTGGTGTAGACCGGGTACTCGAGCAGCCCGGCGGCGCCGTGCGACTCCTCGACCAGCGACGCGGGGTTCCCGACGACACCGGGCAGCAGCCGTGCGACGGCCTCGACCACGACGAGCGCCGCGACCTCCCCGCCGTTGAGGACGTAGTCGCCCAGCGACAGCTCGGTGACGCGACCCCGGGCCGCGTAGTGCTCCGCGACGCGCGCGTCGATGCCCTCGTACCGTCCGCACGCGACGACGAGCTGCTCCTCACGGGCGAGCTCCTCGGCCATCCGCTGCGTGAACCGGCGCCCGGCGGGCGACGGGACGATGAGGTGCGCCTGCGGCGTCATGACGTCGTCGAGCGCGCGCCCCCACACGTCCGGGCGCATGACCATGCCCGCACCGCCGCCGAAGGGCGTGTCGTCGACCGTGCGGTGCCGGTCCCCGGTCCAGTCCCGCAGGTCGTGCACGCGCAGGTCGAGCAGGCCCGAGGTGCGCGCCTTGCCGACCAGCGACAGGTCGAGCGCCGCCAGGTACTCGGGGAAGATCGAGACGACGTCGACGCGCACCGCTCAGCCCTCCGCCGCGTCGCCGCGGGTCTCGTCGCTCACGACGAGGTGCTCGGCGTCGGCCGCGAGCAGCCCGCCGGGCGGGTCGAGGACGACCCGTCCGCCGGGGACGTCGACGACCGGCACGATCGCCTCGACGAACGGCACGAGCGTGCGCGCGCCGTCGGGCTCGCGGACGACCAGCAGGTCGTGCGCGGGCAGGTGCTCGAGCCCGACGACCTCGCCCAGCACGCGCCCGTCGGTGACGTGCTCGACGCGCAGCCCGACCAGCTCGTGCGGGTACCAGCCGTCGTCGTCGCCCTCGTCGTCGTCCGGGTCGACCAGCAGCTCGACGCCGCGCAGCGCCTCGACCGCGGTGCGGTCGGCGGCCTGCGCGAACGTCGCGTACCAGCGCCCCTGGGCCTCGCGCACGCGCACGACCTCGAGCGGTCCGGCCGCTGCGGGGTCGGTCACGAACCGTGCTCCGACGACGAACCGCTCATGGGGCGCGTCGGTGCGCACGTCGAGCGCGACCTCGCCGCGCAGCCCGTGCGCGCGACCGATCCGTGCCACGGTCAGCAGCATCGTCACTCCCTCCCCCGACGCGTCGTCGGGGACGACGACGGCCCGGCCCCTCGTCGAGGGACCGGGCCGTCGGGTGTCCTGGTCAGCGCCGGTCGACGTCGACCACGTCGACGCGCACGGCACCGTCGGTCGACAACGCGCCGACCACCGTGCGCAGCGCGCGCGCGGTGCGACCGGAGCGGCCGATGACGCGCCCGAGGTCCTCGGGGTGCACACGCACCTCGAGCATCTCGCCGCGCCGCAGCGACGACGAGCGCACGCGCACGTCGTCGGGGTGGTCGACGATGCCCCGCACCAGGTGCTCGAGCGCGTCGGCCAGCATCAGGCCTGCTCGTCCTCGGCGGGAGCCGCGTCAGCGGCGGGCTCCGACGTCTCGGCCTTCTTCTCCGACGCCTTCGCCTTGACCTTCTCGGCGTCGGCGGCGGCGGCCTCGACGGCTGCCTTCGGGTCGGCCTTGGCCGCCTTGGTGCGCAGCGTGCCCTCGGCGCCCGGCAGGCCCTTGAACTTCTGCCAGTCACCGGTGATCTTGAGCAGCGCGAGGACCTGCTCGGTCGGCTGCGCACCGACGCCCAGCCAGTACTGGGCCCGCTCCGAGGTGATCTCGATGAGCGAGGGCTCCTCGGTGGGGTGGTACTTGCCGATCTCCTCGATCACGCGACCGTCGCGCTTGGTGCGCGAGTCGGCGACGACGATGCGGTAGTACGGCGCGCGGATCTTACCCATGCGCTTGAGACGGATCTTCGTAGCCACGAGGTGGTGTTCTCCTGAGGTCTGCGGGGTGGCGTCGCGGTGCCGCCCGTGGGGTGGGGCGCACCGGTCAGGCCGGAGGACGCGGCACCGGGCAGGTAGAGGGGCTGCACGGGCCGAGTACAGCGGGCCATTCTGCCAGACGGCGAGCACTGCTCGCCACGCGCCTCATCGCACGCGGACCCCGCGCAGCACGACGGCGACGGGGCGCGCCAGCTCGGCGACGTCACGGCGCGGGTCGTCCGCGTAGACGACGACGTCCGCGCTCGCGCCCTCCGCGATGCCGGGGACGCCGAGCCACGCGCGCGTGCGCCACGACGCCGCCGCGACGACGTCGTGCGCGGGGATCCCGGCGCGCACCATCTCGGCCGCCTCGTCCGCGATCCGGCCGTGGCCGATCGTGCCGCCCGCGTCGGTGCCGACGAGCAGCGGGACACCGGCGTCGTGCAGGTCCCGCACGTGCGCGTGGCGCCGCTCGTGCATCGCCCGCATGCGTGCCGCGAAGCGCGGGTAGCGGGCCTCGCCCTGCGCCGCGATCGCGCCGAACTGCCCGACCTGCAGCAGCGTCGCGGTCACCGGGACGCCCGCCGCCGCGATCCGCTCGACCTGGGCCGGCGTGGCGCCCGTCGCGTGCTCGAGGCAGTCGACACCCGCGTCCAGCAGCGGGTCGAGCGCCTCGTGGCTGAACGTGTGGGCCGTGACGCGCGCGCCCGCGGCGTGCGCGGCGGCCACGGCGTCGGCGAGGACGTCGTCCGGCCACAACGGCCGCAGGTCGCCGTCGGGCCCGAGGTCGCGGTCGATCCAGTCGGCCACGAGCTTGACCCAGCCGTCGCCGCGGGCCGCCTCCTCGCGGACCGCAGCCGGCAGGTCGGCCGGGTCGCCGAGCTCCCGCGCGTAGTGCCGCAGGTACCGCTTGGGCCGCGCCAGGTGGTGCCCCGCGCGCAGCAGGCGCGGCAGGTCGTCGCGCGCGTGCACCCACGCGGTGTCCGCGGGCGAGCCGGCGTCCCGGACAAGCAGCACGCCCGCGTCGCGGTCGGCGACCGCCTGCCGCTCGGCCGTCGCGGCGTCGACCGCGCCGTCGGCCGCGAGGCCGATGTGGCAGTGCACGTCCACCAGCCCGGGCAGCACCCAGCCCTCGAGCACCGCCTCGGGGGCACCGGCGGGCTGCTCGAGCGTGAGCCGGTCCCCCACGACCCACGCCTCACCGACCTCGTGCTCGTCGCCGAGCACCACGGTGCCGCGCAGGTGCGTGATCATGCGCCGGTCAGCGCCCCTTGAACAGGTCGCCCAGCCCCGCGGGCAGGGTGCCCGGGTCGAACGCGGCCTCGTCCTGCTGCGGGGCGCCCCCGCCGAGCCCGAACGCCGACCCGGACGGCGCGGGAGGCGCCTCCCCGGCGGCGCGCGCCGCGGCGGCCCGCTCCTGCTCGGCTCGCTTCGCGGGGTTGCCCGACCGCGAGCCCTTGCCACGCTTGGGCGGCGCCTGCCGTCCGCGCGACTTCTTGCCGCCCATGCCCGGCAGGTTGCCCATGCCGGGCATGCCGCCCGGCATGCCGCCGCCGCGCGCCATCTGCCGCATCATCTTCTTGGCGCCCTCGAAGCGCTCGAGCAGCTGGTTGATCTCGCTGGTCGTGGTGCCGGAGCCGCGGGCGATACGCGCGCGGCGCGAGCCGTTGATGATCTTGGGGTTCTGCCGCTCCCCGGGCGTCATCGAGCGGATGATCGCCTCGATGCGGTCCACCTCGCGCTCGTCGAAGTTCTCCAGGGCCTCACGCATCTGCCCCATGCCCGGCAGCATCCCGAACATCTTCTTCAGCGAGCCCATGTTCTTGAGCTGCTGCATCTGCACGAGGAAGTCCTCGAGCGTGAAGTCCTCGCCGCCGACGAGCTTGCCGGCCATCTTCTCGGCCTGCTCGGCGTCGAACGCCTTCTCGGCCTGCTCGATGAGCGTGAGCACGTCACCCATGTCGAGGATGCGCGAGGCCATGCGGTCGGGGTGGAACACCTCGAAGTCGGTGAGCTTCTCACCGGTCGAGGCGAACATGATGGGACGGCCCGTGACGCTCGCGATCGACAGCGCGGCACCGCCGCGGGCGTCGCCGTCGAGCTTCGAGAGCACGACACCGGTGAAGCCGACGCCGTCGGCGAACGCCTGCGCGGTCGTCACGGCGTCCTGGCCGATCATCGCGTCGACGACGAACAGGATCTCGTCGGGGTCGACCGCGTCGCGGATGTCGGACGCCTGCGACATGAGCTCGGCGTCGACGCCGAGACGGCCGGCGGTGTCGACGATCAGCACGTCGTGCTGGCGCTGGCGCGCGGTCTCGAGACCCGAGCGCGCGACCGCGACGGGGTCGGCGCCGGCGGGCAGCACGTCGTCCGAGCCCTGGTTGCCGGGGTGCGGCGCGTAGACCGGCACGCCGGCGCGCTCACCGACGACCTGCAGCTGCGTGACCGCGTTGGGGCGCTGCAGGTCCGCGGCGACCAGCAGCGGCGTGTGGCCCTGCTCGCGCAGCCACAGCGCGAGCTTGCCCGCGAGCGTCGTCTTGCCCGCACCCTGCAGGCCCGCCAGCAGGATCACGGTGGGCGGCTGCTTGGCGAACGCGACGGTGCGGGTCTGTCCGCCGAGGATCGCGACGAGCTCCTCGTTGACGACCTTGACGACCTGCTGCGCGGGGTTCAGCGCGGCGGACACCTCGGCCGACAGCGCACGCTCGCGCACGGCACCGGTGAACTGGCGCACGACCGGCACGGCCACGTCGGCGTCGAGCAGCGCACGCCGGATCTCGCGGATCGTGGCGTCGATGTCCGCCTCGGAGAGGCGACCCTTCGTGCGCAGGTTCTTGAACGTCGACGTGAGACGGTCGGAGAGGGTGGCGAACAACCTGGCCTCGCGGGGTCGGACGGAACGGCTACGGACGTCCCAGGGTACCCGCCAGCGCCCGTGCGGCCCGGGCGGTCAGGTCGTCGACGAGCGTCGCGCGCCACGTCGTCCACGCCGTGGGACCGGCGGCGGACGCGTCCGCCTCGGTCAGCGCGCGCAGCAGCGCGAGCAGGTCGGCACGGTGGTCGACGGCGTCGAGCAGCCGCGCGAGCGTCGCCGGGTCCTGCGGGTCGGCGGTCGTGGCCAGCTCCGCGAGGGTGAGGTGCTCGCGGACCAGCCGCGTCACGTCCGCCGCGACGTCGGCGCCGAAGCCCATGCGCGTGACGATCGGCCCCGCGAGCCGCGCGCCCTCGACCGAGTGGTCGCCGGCGCCGGCGCGCTTGCCGACGTCGTGCAGCAGGGCGGCGAGCAGCAGCGTGTCCGGGGCCTCGACCGCGCGGCGGTCACGCCCCGCGCGCGCGACGGTCTCGACGAGGTGCCGGTCGACCGTGTGCCGGTGGATCGCCGAGCGCTGCGGCCGGTTGCGCACGCCCGCCCACTCGGGGATCCAGGTCGTGACGACGCCCGCGAGGTCGAGCGCCTCCCACACGGGCACCTGCGCCGGGCCGGATCCCAGCAGGTGCACCAGCTGCTGGCGCGCGGCCCGCGGCCACGGCACGGGCAACGGCGGCGTGGCCTCGAGGCTCGCGACTGTCACCGGTGACAGCACCAGGCCCGTGCGTGCCGCCGTCGCGGCGGCCCGCAGCGAGAGCACGGGGTCGTCGGCGGGGCGCGCGTCGACCGCGAGCACGAGCTCGCCGTCGTGCTCGACGAGGCCCTCGGCGATCGTGCGCAGCCGCGGCGGCGTGCGGCGGCCGCGGACGATCATCGGACCGCGCGCCGGGCGCTGCAGCGCCTGCCGGGCGTTGCGCGCGGTCGTGTCCAGCGCGTACGAGATCACGCGACCCGCCTCGGCGATCGACGCGAGCAGGTCGTCGCGGTCGTCGAAGCCGACGAGGGCCGCGACCTCGTCCTGGTCGGCCTGCAGCAGGCGGTTGGTGTGCCGACGCGTGACGACCTGCACGGCGTCGCGCACGTCGAGCAGGTGCGCGTACGCGTGGTCCACGGCGCCGTGCGGCCGGTCGGTCAGCCAGGTGGCCGCGAGCGCCGACAGCACGACCGCGTCGCGGATCCCGCCGCGCGCCTCCTTGAGGTCGGGCTCGATGAGGTAGGCGAGCTCGCCGTGCCGCTCGGCGCGCTGCCGCGTCGAGGCGAGGAGCTCGGGCAGCCGACGACGCGCCGCCGACCGCCAGTCGGCCAGCAGGGCCGACGTCGCGCGAGCGACGACGAGGCCGTCGCCCGCGACCGGCTGCAGCTCGAGCAGCCCGACCGCGGCCGGCAGGTCCTTCGAGGCGACCTGACGGCACTGCGCGAGCGAGCGCACCGAGTGGTCGAGGTCGAGGCCCGCGTCCCAGATCGGGTACCACAGCCGCTCGGCGAGCCGCGCGAGCTCGGCGGCCGAGTGCCCGCGTCCCTCGTGCACGAGCAGCAGGTCGAGGTCCGAGACGGGGCTCGCGTCGCCACGCCCCACGCTCCCGACCACGCCGAGCGCGACGCCCTGCACCTCGCGACCCTCGGTCGCCTCGTGCCACAGCCCGGCCAGCGCGCCGACCACGAGGTCGGCGACCGCGCGCCGCCGTGCGACGCCGTCGCTGCCCGGTCCCATCATCCGTGCGGCCAGGTCGAGCCTCCCAGCACGCAGGTCCCGCACCCCAGCGGGGTGCGGGACCTGCGGCGAGGACCCGTGCCCGGCCGCGCCCCCCGCGGGCGGCCGTCCGTTCGTCATCCGTGAGCCGTGACCCTCCTGGTCAGCACCTGGTCAGCTCCTGCTCAGAGCGCGTCGTCGCCGTGCTCGCCGGTGCGGACGCGGGCCACGTCCTCGACCGGGACGACCCACACCTTGCCGTCGCCGATCTTGCCGGTCTGCGCCGCCTGGACGATCACCTCGGTGACCCCGGCCACGTCCTCGTCGGCGACGAGCACGTCGATCTTCACCTTCGGGACGAGGTCCACGGTGTACTCCGCACCGCGGTAGACCTCGGTGTGGCCCCGCTGGCGGCCGTAGCCGCTGGCCTCGCTGACCGTCAGACCGCGGACACCCGCGGCCTCGAGGGCCGACTTCACGTCGTCCAGCCGATGCGGCTGGATGACCGCCGTCACGAGCTTCGTCATCACTTCACCTCCGACACGATGCGAGCGCCACCCAGGTTCTCGTACGCGGTCTCGCCGTGCACCGCGAGGTCGATGCCGCCGACCTCGACGTCCTGCGAGACGCGCCAGCCGAGCGTGGCCTTGAGGATCAGGCCGATGACCGCGGTGGTCAGACCCGAGAACAGGACCGCGACGACCGCGATCACGACCTGGATGGCGAGCAGGTTCGCGCCGCCCCCGAAGAACAGGCCGCCGTCGTCGGCCAGGAAGCCGATCATCACCGTGCCGACGAGGCCGCCGACCAGGTGGACGCCCACGACGTCGAGCGAGTCGTCGTACCCGAACTTGTACTTCAGCCCGACGGCCAGCGCGCACAGCACACCGGCGACGACGCCCAGCACGATCGAGGTCACGGGGCGCAGCGCACCCGCGGCCGGCGTGATCGCGACGAGGCCGGCCACGATGCCCGACGCGGCGCCGAGCGACGTCGCGTGACCGTCGCGGATCTTCTCCGTGACGAGCCAGGCCAGCATCGCGGCGGCCGTGCAGACGGTCGTGTTGACCCACGCCAGGCCCGCGGTCTCGTTGGCGCCGAACGCCGAGCCGGCGTTGAAGCCGAACCAGCCGAACCACAGCAGCGCGGCGCCGAGCATGACGAACGGCAGGTTGTGCGGGCGCATCGCCTCGGTGCCGAAGCCCTTGCGCTTGCCGATGATGAGCGCGAGCACGAGGGCCGCGACACCGGCGTTGATGTGGACGACGGTGCCGCCCGCGAAGTCGATCGGTGCGGTGTTCGCCACGCCGTCGGTGGTGCCGAAGATCGCCGCCGCGATCGAGCCCTCGGCGCCCGAGAGCTGGCCGCCGCCCCACACCATGTGGGCCATCGGGAAGTACGCGACGGTCACCCAGACCGCGACGAACGCGATCCACGTGCCGAACTTGACGCGGTCGGCCAGCGCGCCGCTGATGAGCGCGACCGTGATGATCGCGAACGTCACCTGGAACGCGACGTCGATGACCTGCGGGTAGTTGCCGAGCGGGCTCGCGACGGCCGCGCCGTCCGCGTCGAAGAGCGTGCCGCTCAGGCCGAACTGGTCGAACGGGTTGCCGAAGATCCCGGCGACGTCCGAGCCGTACGACATCGACCAGCCCCACAGCACGTAGACCACGCCGACGACGCCCATCGCGCCGAACGACATCATCATCATGTTGAGGACGGACTTGCCGCGGACCATGCCCCCGTAGAAGAACGCCAGTGCCGGCGTCATGAGGAGCACGAGCGATGCTGACGTCAGCATCCAGGCCGCCGCTCCGGTGTCCCACTCCATGTCTGCTCTCCCCTCGCCAGCCAGGCGGCCGGACGGGGACAACTGTGGAGCGACGCCGTTTCGCGGGACGGGCGGTGCGGTTACGCCCGTGTGACAGCAGGCTCCTGCGCGTAAACGTTGCGTTTCCTGCCGGTCGGACGTCCAGGGACCGGGACGCGGCGTCCCGGCCCCCGGTCGGTCCGGTCAGCCCCCGAGCAGCCCGTCGACGAAGGCCTCGGGGTCGAACGGCGCGAGGTCGTCCGGACCCTCGCCGAGGCCGACGAGCTTGACCGGCACGCCGAGCTCACGCTGCACCGCCACGACGATCCCGCCCTTGGCGGTGCCGTCGAGCTTGGTCAGGACGATGCCGGTCACGCCCGCGACCTCACCGAAGACGCGCGCCTGGTTCAGGCCGTTCTGCCCGGTCGTGGCGTCCAGGACGAGCAGCACCTCCGACAGCGGCGCCGACCGCGTGATGACGCGCGTGATCTTGCCGAGCTCGTCCATCAGGCCGGCCTTGTTCTGCAGGCGTCCCGCGGTGTCGACGAGGACGACGTCGACCCCGTCGGCGACACCCGTGCGCACCGCGTCGAACGCGACGGCGGCCGGGTCGGCGCCGTCGCGGTCCGAGCGCACGGTGGGCACGCCGACGCGCGAGCCCCACGTCTCGAGCTGGTCGGCCGCGGCCGCGCGGAAGGTGTCCGCCGCACCGAGCACGACGCTGCTGCCGTCCGCCACGAGCACGCGCGCGAGCTTGCCGACGGTCGTCGTCTTGCCGGTGCCGTTGACGCCCACGACGAGCACGACCGCCGGGACGCGCGACCCGTCCTCGCCCATGGTGGGGGCCGTGCGCAGCGACCGGTCGAGGCTGGGGTCGACGAGCGCGAGCAGCTGCTCGCGCAGCACCTCACGCGCCTGGGCGCCGTCGCGCAGGCTCTCGACGCGCACGCGCGTGCGCAGCGCGTCGATGAGCTCGTCGGTGGGCCCGGCACCGACGTCGGCGAGCAGCAGGGTCTCCTCGAGCTCGTCCCAGTCGTCCTCGGTGAGGTGGTCGCGCGAGAGCACGCCGAGCAGGCGGGCTCCCAGCGGCGAGCCGGAGCGGGCCAGACGCTCGCGCAGACGGCGCAGGCGCCCCGCGGTCGGGGCGGGCGTCTCGAGCGGCGGCGCGGTCAGCTCGGCGGTGTCCGGGACGTCGAGGTCCACGGTGCCGTCCGACGGGAGGTCGGGCGCACGGTCCGGTGCGGCGACGGGCGGCACCTGCTCGACGTCCGGCGAGGACGCGGGCGGGTGCGGGGGTGCCGCCGGGCCGCTCGCGTCCTGGGGCGTGGGCGTCGTGCGGTCGTCGACGGAGGGCGTGCCCGAGCGGCGACGGCGCACGACGACGGCGGCCACGGCGCCCGCGAGCAGCACGGGGGCACCGATCAGGTACGGCAGGAGATCGTTGGGGTCCACGTGGACAGTCTGTCGGGCGTCGGGCGGTGCGGGCGACCCGGCTCCGCGATCGCCGCGTCGTCACGCTCCGACGGACACCCGCTCGGGCCGGCCCCGCAGCGACGCCGCGGCGGCCCGTGACGCGTGCGCCGTCGTCAGCGCGGCGCCGGGTCCTGCGCCGCGCCCTGCTCGCGCCGGGCGCGCAGGACCTGCGCCGCCCGCTCGCGCGCCCGCTGCAGGTCGTCCGAGATCTCGTCGGGGTGCAGGTAGCCGTCGCCCTCCGACACCGTGGCCCGCAGGAAGTCCGCCAGCGACAGGTCGACCGGGTCGGCCGACGCGGCCCGGGCGGCCTCGCGCTGCGCGTCGTCCGGGTGGCGTCGACCGCGCAGCCCGCGCCGGAACGCCTGCCAGCCACCCTCTGCGTCGCGCTCGTGCTCGGTGGTGACGCCGACGACCACGAGCACGGCGGCGGCGACGAGCAGGGCGACGAGGACGACGATCACGACGGGCACGGTCCCAGTGTCCGCCGGTCCGGCACGTCCCGCGCGGCGCCGCACGCGACCGTGGCCGAACCCGCGCCGAACCTTCACACCGCGCGTGCCGCTGCGACCGAGCTGGGCGTCTGCCCAGGTCATGGCGTGGTCATGGGATGATATCGGCGCGGTCAGGCCGTCGCGTCGTCCCCCATCCGCTGGCTCACGACGGTCGTCACGCCGTCGCCCCGCATCGTGACGCCGTACAGCGCGTCCGCGATCTCCATCGTCCGCTTCTGGTGCGTCACGACGATGAGCTGCGAGTCGTCCTGCAGCTCCCGGAAGATCTCGAGCAGGCGACCCAGGTTCGCGTCGTCGAGCGCCGCCTCCACCTCGTCCATGACGTAGAACGGGCTCGGGCGCGCCTTGAAGATCGCGACGAGCAGCGCGACGGCCGTGAGCGAGCGCTCGCCGCCCGAGAGCAGCGACAGCCGCTTGACCTTCTTGCCGGCGGGACGCGCCTCGACCTCGATGCCCGTGGTGAGCATGTCGTCGGGGTCGGTCAGCACGAGCCGGCCCTCACCACCGGGGAACAGCCGCGGGAACACCTCGTCGAACGCCGCCGCGGTGTCGCGGTACGCGTCGGCGAACACCTGCTCGACGCGCTGGTCGATGTCCTTGACGATCTCCAGCAGGTCGGCTCGCGACTTCTTGAGGTCGGCCAGCTGCTCGACGAGGAACTGGTGCCGCTCCTCGAGCGCCGCGAACTCCTCGAGCGCGAGCGGGTTCACCTTGCCGAGCTGGGTCAGCGCCCGCTCCGCCGCCCGCAGCCGCTTCTCCTGCTCGGCGCGCACGTAGGGCACGGCCGTGGGGGCGTCGGCGGCGGGCTCGACACCCGGCGGCAGGACGACCGGGACCTCGCGGTGGGGCCCGTACTCGTCGAGCAGGACCTCGGGGTCGAGGCCCAGCTCCTCGACAGCCCGTGTCTCGAGCTGTTCGATACGCAGCCGCTGCTCGGCGCGCGCGACCTCGTCGCGGTGCGCGACGTCCGTGAGCTCGGCGAGGTCCCGCCCGAGCGCGTCGACCCGCCCGCGGACGTCGGCGAGCGCACGGTCCCGCTCGGCGCGCGCCGCCTCGGCCGCGTCCCGTTCGTGCGCCGCCCGGACCAGCGCGCGGTCCAGGGCCTCCCCCGTCCGCGTCGCACCGGAGTGCACCGCACGCGCGACACCCACCTGCCGCGCCCGCTCGCGCTCGCGGCGCGCCGCCTTCTCGCGGGCCGCGCGCTCGGCGGCCGCGGCGCGCTCGAGCGACTGCGCCCGCCCGGCGAGCGCGCGCGCCCGCTCCTCGCTCGTCCGCAGGGTCAGCCGGGTCTCGGTCTCGCGGCCACGGGCCGCCGTCGCGGCCGCCGCCTCGGCGTCACGGTGCGCGGTCGCCTCCGCGATCGCCGCCTCGGAGTCCTCGGGGGTGTCCTGCACCGCCGCGAGCCGCGCCGTCAGGTCGGCGAGCGTCGCGTGGTCCTCCGCGAGGGTCGTGCTGGCAGCCTCGAGCGACCGCTCGACGCGCTCCGCCTCGGCGCGCGCGGCGCGCGCGGCCGAACCGAGGTGCCCGAGCTGCTCGGCCACCGCGGCCAGCGCCGCGTCGGACTCGTTGAGCCGCTCGAGCGTCGCGTCGACGGCACGCTGCGCGGCGGTCCGCGCGTCGCGCGCGGCCGTCAGCTCGAAGCGCAGCCGCTCGGCGTCGGCGGTCGCGCGCTGCCCGGCGTCGCGCGCGGCGTCGAGCGCGGCCTGCAGGTGCAGCGCGCTGGGAGCGGAGGCCGAGCCGCCCGACGCGTGGTGGCGCGACACCACGTCCCCGGCACGGGTCGCGACGACCACGTCCGGGTGGGCCGCGAGCAGCGAACGGGCGGTCGCGAGGTCGTCGACGACGACGACGTCCGCCAGGAGCGCGTGGACGGCGTCGCGGACCGCCGCGGGCGCCTGCACGAGGTCGACGGCCCGGTCCGCACCGGGCGGCAGCGCACGCGCCCCGTCCGCGGCCGGCCCCGCGACGAGCAGGGTCGCCCGGCCCGCGTCCTCGGTCCGCAGGTGGCGGATCGCGTCCACCGCGGCGTCGACCGACTCGACAGCGACCGCGTCGGCCAGCGCGCCGAGCGCGGCCACGACGGCCTCCTCGTCGCGCTCCGCGACGCTGAGCAGCGCGGCGACGGAGCCGACGACGCCCGGCAGGTCGTCGGCCGCGAGCAGCGCGCCGGCGCCGTCCTTGCGCGACAGCGAGAGCTCGAGGGTCTCGACGCGCGAGGACTGCTGGTCCCGCTCGCGCTCGGCGGCACGCAGGGCCTCCTCCAGGGCGGCGACCTGCTCGGTCGCGGCGTCGAGCGCCTCGACGGCGCTCTCGTGCTCGGCGTCGAGACCTTCCTCACCCTCCTCGACGCCCGCGACCTGCGTCTCGAGCGCCGCGAACTGCGTGGTCGCGTCCTGCGCCCGCTGCTCGGCGGCCGTGAGGGAGGCCCGCAGCCGGCCGATCTCGGCCTCGGTCGCCTCGAGGCGGCTGCGACGCGCCGCGACCTGCCCGGCCAGCCGGGCGACGCCCTCGCGGCGGTCCGCCGCGGCGCGCTGCAGGTCGGCCAGCGCCTTCTCGGCCGTGGCTGCCGCACGCTCGGCCTCCTGCCGCTGCGCGGCCGCCGCGTCGACGGCGGCCCGTGCGAGGTCGACCTCGCGCGCGAGCTCGACCTCCGCGGCGCGGACACGCTCGGCCTGCGCCTCGAGGTCGTCCGGGTCCTGCCCCCCGCTGCGCTCGGTCGTCGGCGCCCCCAGCAGTCGCGCGCGGTCGGCGGCGAGCGAGGCCGTGCCGCGCACGCGCTCGCGCAGCGCCGACAGCCGGTACCAGACCTCGCTCGCCTCGCTGACCGCGGGAGCGGCCTCGGCGGCCTCGCGCTCGAGCGCCGCCAGGCGCGTGCGGGCGTCGCTGAGCCCGGCCTCGACGTGCTCGCGACGCTCGCGCACGGCCGACTCGTCGGCGATCTCCTGCTCGAGCCGGGCGCGCAGCTGCGCGAGGTCGTCCGCGAGCAGCCGCGCCCGCGCGTCACGCAGGTCCGTCTGCACCACGGCCGCCTTGCGCGCGACCTCCGCCTGCCGGCCGAGCGGCCCGAGCTGGCGGCGGATCTCGGCGGTGAGGTCGCCCAGACGCGTGAGGTTGCCCTGCATCGCGTCGAGCTTGCGGAGCGCCTTCTCCTTGCGCTTGCGGTGCTTGAGGACGCCCGCGGCCTCCTCGACGAACCCGCGGCGTTCCTCGGGCGTCGCGCGCAGCACGGCGTCGAGCTGGCCCTGCCCGACGATCACGTGCATCTCGCGGCCCAGGCCCGAGTCCGACAGCAGGTCCTGGATGTCCAGGAGCCGGCAGCCACGACCGTTGATCGCGTACTCCGAGCCGCCGTTGCGGAACAGGGTCCGCGAGATCGTGACCTCGGAGTACTCGATCGGCAGGGCACCGTCGGCGTTGTCGATCGTCAGGGCGACCTCGGCACGTCCGAGCGGCGGGCGCCCCGCCGTGCCGGCGAAGATGACGTCCTCCATCTTGCCGCCGCGCAGCGACTTGGCACCCTGCTCCCCCATGACCCACGCGAGCGCGTCGACCACGTTCGACTTGCCGGAGCCGTTGGGCCCGACGACGCACGTGATCCCCGGCTCGAAGCTCAACGTCGTCGCCGAGGCGAACGACTTGAACCCGCGCAGGGTCAGGGTCTTGAGGTGCACGGACGCAGCCTAGGCAACGGCGGCCCCGGCGCGGCGCACGCACGCCCCCGGGCGTGGCCCGGGGGCGTGCGGGGACGGCCGGCGCGCGACCCTCAGAGAGCGGGGAACCAGAGCGCGATCTCGCGCGCCGCGGACTCCTCGCCGTCCGAGCCGTGCACGACGTTCTCGATGAGCCTGGTGCCCCAGTCGCGAGCGAGGTCGCCGCGGATCGTGCCGGGCGTCGCGAGCGTCGGGTCGGTGGCGCCGGCGAGCGAGCGGAAGCCCTCGATCACCCGGTGACCCTCGACGACGGCCGCGAGCACCGGGCCCGAGCGCATGAAGTCGACGAGCGCACCGACGAACGGCTTGCCGGCGTGCTCGGCGTAGTGCTCGACGAGCAGGGCCTCGTCGGCGTGCCGCAGCTCGACGGCGACGAGCGTGTAGCCCTTCGCCTCGATGCGTCGCAGCACCTCGCCGACGTGCCCACGCCGGACGCCGTCGGGCTTGACCAGGACGAGCGTGCGCTGCGGTGCGGGTGCGTCAGTCATGGGCGTCACCCTAACGGTGGCCGGGCGGCGGGCGCGGACCGCGTCCGTCAGGTGCCGGCGACGCCCTGCGGGTGCGCCGCGTCCCACTCGGCCCGCTCGCGGTCGATGCGCCCGCCCAGGCGCAGCGCGACCAGCCACATCACCGCGAACACGCCGCCCACCACGAACATCATGGGCACCAGCACGCCGAAGCCGAGCACCGCGACCTGCGCGAACGTGCCCGCCAGGTAGCCGCCCGGGCGCCCGACGTAGCCCGACAGCAGGACGAGCACCGCGCACGTCACGCCGCCGAGCGTCCACACGGTCGCCGGCGGTGCGACCCGCAGGCCGTACGCCACGAGCGTGCCGAAGAACACCACGAACGCCTCGAGCAGGAGGGTCGCCTGGGTGAACTGCGGCTTCGCCGGGCGCTTGGGGCGCGGCGGCGCGGGCGGCTGCGTGCTCATCGGCCCAGGCTAACGGGCGTCCGGGAACGCCCCGCTCAGACCTCGCCGAAGCCCGCCTCGACGTCCGACACCAGCCGCGCGACCGCCTCGGACGCCTGCGGCCCCTGCGCGGTGACCGTCAGCAGGTCGCCCTGCACCGCACCGAGCTTCATGAGGTCGAGCACGCTCGCGGCGTTGACGCCGTTGACCTGGACGCTCGCGTCGAACGGCGCGAGCATCCGGACGATCAGCGCGGCGGGCCGCGCGTGCAGGCCGAGCGGGTTGCGCAGCACGACGTCCCCGCGGGCGTCGCCGCCGGGGCTCGTCGGGGGCCCGGCGGGCGGTGCGACGGGCGACGCGTCGGAGGCCGGCGCGAAGGACGCCGCCGCGGCCTGCGCCGACGCGAGCACCGCCGCGAGGTCGGCCCGGCCGTGCGCCGTGACCGCGGCGGCGACGGCGCCCTCGACGAACGGCGCGTCGGCGACGCGGACGCGGGTGGCGAGCTCGTCGTCCGCCATCTCGAGCACCGACTCGGACGTCAGGACGGCCGAGCCGAGGTCCGTCAGCACGACCGCCGAGCGACCGTCCGCGGTCGCCTCGCGCAGGGCGGCCTCGACGCGGCCGTAGCTCGTGCCGAGCCCGCCGTCGTCGTCGCCGCCCGCCGGGACCACGAGGACGCGCGGGGCCATCTGCCCCGCGACCCGTGCCGCACCCTCGGCGAGCTCGCGCGAGTGCGACACGAGCACCAGCGCCACCGGCGCCCACTCGTTGGTCACGCGTCCTGCCTCTCCGCCCGACGTCGTCGTCAGGCCGTCGTGCGCCGCACGGGTCCGTGCGGCGTCCTGCTCAGTCCGCGTCGGCGGCGGCCTCGGCGGCCGCCTCGAGCAGCAGCTGGCTCGAGCGTGCGCCCGGGTCCATGTGACCGGCCGAGCGCGCACCGAGGTAGCTCGCGCGGCCCTTCGTCGCGACCAGCGGCACCGTCGCCTGCGCACCGTCGCGGGCTCCGAGCGCGGCGGCGGCGAGCACCGCCGACGGCGGGGCGCCGTGGTCGGCGGCCTCGACGGCCGCGGCCACCGCCGGCGTCCAGGCGTCGACCATCGTCTTCTCGCCCGCCGACGCCTTGCCGCGTGCCACGACGCCCTCGAGCGCGGACTCGAGCATCGCGACGACCGCGGCCGCGCCGAGCGCGTCCGTCGCGCCGGCCTTGGACGCGCGCAGGTACGCGGTCCCGTACAGCGGGCCCGCCGCGCCGCCGACGGTCGACATCAGCGTCGTCGCGACCAGCCGCAGGACGTCGCCCGGCGTGGCCGGGGGCTGCTCGAGCGCGTCGAGCTTGGCGACGACGGCCGCGAACCCCCGGTTGAGGTTCTCGCCGTGGTCCCCATCACCGATCTGGCGGTCGAGCTCGACGAGCTCGTCACGGTGCTCGGCGACGGTCGCCGCGCTGCGGCGCACCCAGTCGACGGCCCACGCCGCGTCCAACGTCATCCGCCAGCCTCCCGCAGTCCCCGGCCCGCTCTCACCAGCGCAGCGCGGTGGTGTGGACGGGCGCATCCCACAGGGCGGTCAGCTCGTCGTCCAGACGGAGCACCGTGACCGACGCGCCCTGCATCTCCAGCGATGTCACGTAGTTGCCGACGAGCGAGCGGGTCACCTCGACACCGCGCTCGGAGAGCAACGCGCGTGCTCGACGATAGACGACGTACAGCTCGGACGCCGGGGTGCCGCCCATGCCGTTGACGAGCAGCAGCACGCGGTCGCCGGACGTGAGCGCGAGGTCGTCCGCGACGGGGGTCAGCAGCTTCTCGGTGAGCGCGTCGGCGCCCTCGAGGCCGACGCGCGCGCGGCCCGGCTCGCCGTGGATCCCGATGCCGATCTCGATCTCGTCGTCGGCCAGGTCGAAGGACGGCTTGCCGACGTGCGGCACGGTGCAGGCGGTCAGCGCGAGGCCCATCGTGCGGACGTCGTCGACGACGCGCTGCGCGAGCGCCGCGACCGCGTCGAGGTCGTCGCCGCGCTCGGCCGCGGCGCCGGCGATCTTCTCGACGGCGACGGTGCCGGCGACCCCGCGACGCCCCGCCGTGTACAGCGAGTCCTCGACCGCGACGTCGTCGTTCACGAGGACCTGGCGCACGGTGACGCCGTCGGCCTCGGCGAGCTCGGCGGCGGTCTCGAAGTTGAGCACGTCGCCCGTGTAGTTCTTGACGATCGTCAGCACGCCGGCGCCGCCGTCGGCCGCCGCGATCGCGGGGGCGATCTGATCGGGGGTGGGCGACGTGAACACCGCGCCGGGCACGGCGGCGTCGAGCATGCCGACGCCCACGAAGCCCGCGTGCAGCGGCTCGTGGCCGCTGCCGCCGCCGCTGACGAGCCCGACCTTGCCGCGCACGGCGCCACCCGCGCGCGCGACGAACAGCGGGTCGGCGTGCACCGCCACGACGTCGGCGTGCGCGAGGCCGAACCCCTCGACGGACTCGGCGACGACGTCCTGCGGGTCGTTGATGAGCTTCTTCACTGCCCTGCCTCCCTCGCTCGGCGGCACGTGCCGTGCCCGGACGCCGTCGTCCGCGGCTCCCACCTCACCCCGCGACCCGGCGGGCGTCAACCGTGGGCCGGTGGCGCAGGCGTGCACGTCCGTGCAGCCTCGCACCTCTCCGCCCGCGCGCCGCGGACCGCAGCCCGACGCAGGGACCTTCGTCACTGCCGCGAGGCGCCGACGACAATCTATTGTTCACCCCCCAGAATTTGTCGGCGTCGACATTTTCTGACCGCACCCACAATACCCACGGCCACACCGGGTGACGTCACGGTGAATTGTCATCGAAGTAATGACATTTCCGGTATCGCACTGCTACTGTGCGATACACGGTGTATCGATGCAGGTCAGGGGGGCCTCATGACGATGGACACGCTCATCGCCGTCACGGCGGCGGCGGCACGGAGCGCCGGGGCCGACGATCTCGACGAGTTCGACAACCTCGTGCAGTGCGCGGTGCCGCAGTTCTGCGAGATCCCGGCGGACCGCTGGCCGGAACGCTCCGACGCCGGCGAGCGCAGCCGACGCGCGGGGGCGCACGTCATGGCGCCGCTCGCCGACCCGTACGCGTTCGACGCCCGCCGCCACGGCGTCCCCGCCGCGCGCGCCCGGCGCATGGACCCCCAGCAGCGCATGGTCCTCGGCCTCGCGGCCGAGCTGTTCGCGCGGGCCCGCACCGACGTGCGCCGGCCCGGCGCACGGGTCGCGACCGTCGTCGGCGTCAGCTCGACCGACTACCGCGCGGTGAGCACGGCCCCGCTGCTCGCGGCCATGACCGTCGACGGTGCGCTCGGCACCGGCGACGCCGCGCAGCGCGCCGCCGTGCACGCCGCCGGGGCACGCGCCGTGCAGCCCATGACCGGGCACACCATGCCCGGCGTCCTCGCCAACATGGTGCCCGCCGCGGTGCAGCATGCCTTCGACCTGCGCGGCCCGGCGTTCGCGGTGGACTCGGCGTGCGCGTCGGGGCTGACCGCCCTCGACGTCGGCCGCGCGCTGCTCCTCACGGGCGCCGTCGACGCGTGCGTCGTCGGCGGCGTGTACACCGCGCTCACGCCCGAGGCCCACGCCGGCTTCTCGGCGATCGGCGCGCTGTCGCCGTCGGGGATCTGCCGGCCCTACACACGGGCCGCCGACGGGTTCGTCCTCGGCGAGGGCGGCGCGCTGCTGCTGCTGCGGCGCCTCGCGGACGCCGAGCGCGACGGCGACGACGTGCTCGCGGTCGTCGAGGCCTGCGGCAGCAGCAACGACGGCCGCGCCCCCGGGGTCATGACCCCCACGGTCGAGGGGCAGGTCGCGGCCGTGCGGGCCGCGCGCGGCGACCGGCCGGCCGGTCGCGTGGACGCGGTGGAGGGGCACGGCACGGCGACGGTCGTCGGCGACCGCACCGAGCTCGAGACGCTGCGTGAGGTCCTGCCCGACGCACCCGTGGCCAGCGTGCCGCTCGGCTCGGTCAAGGCCGTCGTCGGCCACACCATGGCCGCGTCGGCGGCGCTCGCGCTCGTCAAGGTCGTGCTCGCGCTGCGGCGCGGGCGCTGGGCGCCGCAGCCCGAGGACGACGCCGGGTGGCACCCGCTGCTCGACGGTTCCCCGTTCGTCGTGCCGACGCCGGCCGACGAGGCCGCCCCCGTCCGCCGGGCCGCGGTCAACGCGTTCGGCTTCGGCGGCACCGACGCGCACGCCGTGCTCGCGCACCCCGAGGTGGTGGTCCGCCGTGGCTGACGCCGTCCCGGTCCTGCTGTCCGCGCCCGACGCCGCCGCGCTGCGGCAGCGCGCCGCACGCCTGCACGACGCCGTGGCCCGGCCCGACGCGCCGACGTCGTTCGGCGTCGGCGACGTCGCGGCGCGCTGCGCGCTCGTCCCGCCCGGGCCGCACCGCGCGGTCGTGCTCGCCGCCGACCTGCCGACGCTGCTCGCGGGGCTGCGCGCGGTGCGCGACGACACCGTGTCGCCGGACGCGTCCCCCACGACGCACACCGTCGCGGTCCGCCGCGTCACCGGCCCCGGCCGCGCGCTGCTGCTCTACCCCGGGCAGGGCAGCCAGCGCACGGGCGAGCACGCGGCCCTCGCACGGCTGCTGCCGACCTACGCGGCCCACGTGCGCCGCCTCGAGGACCGGCTCGCGGAGCGGCTCGACGGCCCGCCGCTGCGTCCGCACCTGTCCGACGCGTGGGCGTCCGGCGTCACCGACCCGGGCGTGGACGACACCGCCGTCGCGCAGCCGCTGCTCACGGTGACCGCGCTCGCGACGACCGCCGCGCTCGCCGAGATCGGCGTGCTCCCCGCGGTGACGCTCGGGCACTCCGTCGGCGAGCTCGGCGCGCTGCACGCCGCGGGGCTGCTCGACGAGGACACCGTGCTCGACGTGGTCGCCGCGCGCGTCGCGTGCATGCGCACGGGCGCGCCGGACACCGGGATGCTCGCGGTGCGCGCCGGGCTCGACGCGCTCGCACCGCTCGTCGCACGGTCGCCCGGCGTGCACGTCGCGTGCGACAACGGTCCGCGGCAGGTCGTGCTCGGCGGGCCGCTGACGGCGCTGTGCGCGCTCGCCGCGCGGCTCGAGGCGGCCGGTACGGCGTCGACGCCGCTGGCGACCGCGGGCGCGTTCCACACGCCGCACTACGCGCACGCGGACCGCGCGATGCGCGCCCGGCTCGCGGCGCTGCCCCGCCCGACGCCCCGCGACACGGGGGCGACGTGCGTGTCGTCCGTGACGGGCGCGGCGGTCGGGGACGTCGAGCAGGCCTTCGCGGGCCTCGGCCGCCAGATCGCCGGGACCGTGCGCTTCCGCGAGGCCGTGCGCAGCGCGGTCACGCTCCCGCACGACGTGGTCGTGCAGGTCAGCGGCGGCGGCTCGCTGCTGCGGACGTTCCACGAGATCGACCCCGACCGGGCGGCGCGTGCCGTCGGGCTCGGGGGCCCCGACGGCTCGACGTCGACGGCGCTCGCCGCGCTCGCCGAGCTCGTCCTCACCGTGCCGGACGTCCGGGCGCACGTCGTGCTCGGACGCCTCGGGACGGCCAGCAGGTGCCCACGGACCGACGAAGGACGGGAGACCGTCGTGCTGCACGGAACACCCACCACCCCCACGACGGACGACCCGGCGCTCCGCGCGCCGGCCGCCGCCGACCCCCTCGCCGCGGACCAGCGGAACGGCCCGGCGCCCACGCCGGGCGCCCCGCTCGGCGTGC
>NZ_LNTD01000178.1 GCF_001462455.1 Cellulomonas sp. B6 | reverse complement strand
CCCGCGCAGGAGCCGTACGTCACCGCCACGCCGGCCCACCCGGGCGGACCCGGCCTCCCCACGGACGACGCACCCGGCCGCGGCGCGCCTCAGCACGCCGTACCCGGGTACGGCCCACCGCCACCCGCGGCACCCGGGTACGGGTACGTCGCACCCCCGCCCGCCGCGCCCGGGTACGCCGCTCCCGGCTACGGCGCACCCGGGTACGGCGCACCGGGATGGGGCGCACCACCCGCGGCCCCGCCGCCCCGGCGGAGCCGCGGCCCGGTGATCGCGCTCGTCGTGGTGCTGTCGGTGCTCGGCGCGCTCGCGGTCCCGGTCGTGCTGGCCGTCGCGATCCCGGTGGTGCTCAACCAGACCCGCACCGAGGACTGCAGCCCCGAGGTCGCCCCGGCCGGCGCGGGTCCCGACGCGGTCGCGTACGTCGACGCCGTCAACCGGTCGACCCCCGGCAGGGTCGCGCTGAGCGACAAGATCGAGGCGGCGGGCATGCAGATGTACGCCGAGGACCTGCAGACCGCCGTCGCGCTCGACGACGCGTTCCTCGCCGACCTGCGCACGATCGAGTTCTCCCCGGCGGCCCGCCCCGCGGCGGACCGCTTCGTCGTCGCGGTCGAGCAGTACCGCGCGTTCGTGCAGCGCGCGCTCGACCGGCCGGGCTACCTGGACGCGCACCGCGCGGAGGACGACGCGGTGAACGACGAGCGCGCGAGCGCCGGCCGCGCGCTGCGGGAGGCGCTCGGCCTGGACCGCACGTCCTGCCGCCTCAACCGCCCCTGAGCACCCCGCCGCTCGGCGACCCCGTGATCGGGCACGTCCGACGGCCCCGTGCGCGACCGATCACCGGGTCGTCGCCGGGCACGTGCACGCGTGACACTGGACCCACCCGTCGAGAGGACCCGCCGTGCCCACGCCTCCCCTGCCCGCCGACGTCGCCGCGCTGCTGGCGCAGCCCAACCCCGCCGTCATGGCGACGATCCACCCCGACGGCCACCCGGTGACGGTGGCGACCTGGTACCTGCTGGAGGACGACGGCCGCGTGCTGCTCAACCTCGACGCGTCGCGCGCGCGGCTGCGGCACCTGCGGCACGACCCGCGGGTCTCGCTCACGGCGCTGTCGCAAGAGAGCTGGTACACGCACGTCAGCGTGCAGGGCCGCGTGGTCGAGTGGCGTGACGACGTCGACCTCGTGGACATCGACCGGCTGTCGGTGCACTACGGCGGCAAGCCGTACCCGGTGCGGGACCGCGCACGCGTGAGCGTGCTGGTCGAGGTCGAGCACTGGCACGGCTGGGGCGCCGCGAAGCAGGACTGAGGGGCCGACCGACCGTCGCGCGGCGGCGGCCGGCCCGGACCACCGCGGGTCGGGCCCGTGCGGGGCCGCGGCGCGTGCGGTCAGGCGCCGCGCCGCCCCCGTGCCACGAGCCACAGCCCGGCAGCCAGCGACCCGAGGCCACCCGCCACGAGGTCGCCGACCGTGTCGGCGTACGTCACGAAGATCGCGTCGTCGACGTACGTGTGGCCGACGTACTCGCCGACCTCCCACAGCGCGCTGAGCGCGAGCCCGAGCCCGAGCGTGACGACCACGGCGCCCACGCGCGCGGCGCGGCCGCGCACGGCGTGCAGGTCGGGCGCTCCGGTCGGGTCGACGGCAGCCGGGTCCAGCACGGCACCCGTGGTACGCGCCAGCACGAGGTGCGCCACCGCCGCGACGAGTCCGGTGACGACGACGTGCGCGACCACGTCGAGCCACGGCACGGCCTGGTAGAGCTCGAGGACCGCGCACCACGCCGCGGCCAGCAGCGACGCACCGTATGCGGCGTCGAGCGCGGCGGGCACGCGCACCACGACGGGCACGACGAGCCCGCCGAGCACGAGGACGAGCAGGAGGGCGTCGACGGGTCCGCCCGCGACGAGGGCGACGAGCACGCTGACCGCACCCGCGACCCGCACGACGCCGCCCGGGCCCGCGAGCAGCAGTCGCGGCACGGGGGCAGGCCGGCCGGTGCCCGTCGTCGTCATCAGCCCCCTCCGCGCGCGCCCGGGTCGGCCCGGCGCGGGGCGACCGTACGACGAGGGCGTGCGGTGCGCACCCCCGGCGGGCGACTCCGCACGGTGGGGTTGCGCTCCGACGGGTCGGCCGTCAGGACGTCGGCGGCGTGACGGCGAGGTGGGCGCGTCAGACGGGCTCGCGCGGTGCGTCGTAGACGAGGCCGCGGGGCGTGACGCGCGCCCCGGCGGCAGGCGGGTGGGGCGTCAAACGGCCGTCGTGGCCCAGGTGCCGGACGTCGACGCCGTGCAGCAGGACCGCGACGTCGGCGACGACGCGGCGGTGGCACCGCCACCAGACCGCCTCGCTGCACATCACCGCCACGTCGCCGTCGACCGTCCGCACCTGGTCGAGCAGGTCCGCGAGCGCGGCGCCGAACACACCGGTCCGCGTGTACGCGGCGTAGGCCCGGAACGCGTCGACGCGCCACCAGGTGTCGAGGTCGTCGCCGGGGTCGCGTCTGCGCCGTCCGCCGAGCCGCTCCTCCCAGCGGTAGGCGACGCCCGCGGCGGGGAGCCACACCGCGAGCGCGTCGCGTGCGACGTGCGGGTGGCGGCGACTGCCGGGGAAGCGCCGGACGTCCACGACCTGCTGCACGTCGGCGTCGTGCAGCAGGTCCGTGATCTCCGCCTGCGCGAGCGTGCCGTGCCCGAACGTGACCAGTCGTGCCGCCATCGACCCGACCCTGCCAACGCCGCGCCCACGTCGCACGTCGGGACGCCGCGACTCGTCGGCCGCGCGGCCTGCCGCGTCGTCCCGGGCACCGCAGACCGGCGGTGAGCGCGCCCGACACGAGTGAGTAAACGTTTAACTCGGCCCCGGACCCCTTCAAACCGGCGGAGGACGCGTGGCAATGTGAAGGTTCACATCGCGGTCCGGCAGGGCTGCGCCGACCCAGCAGCGTCGCGGGTCCGCGCAGGTCGCGCGCGGAGCAACCGCTTCGACCCACCCCGTCCACGGACGACTCGAAGGAGAGCACCATGAGACCAGCACGCGCGCTCGGGGCCGCCGCCCCGGTGCGGGGGACCCGACGCCGCTGGACGTCGGCCGTCGTGGCGGCCGCGACCGCCGTGACCGCCGGCGGGCTCGCGCTCGCCACGGCCCCCGCCGCGACGGCCGCGACCGTCGACACGAACGCGTCGTACGTGCTCATCAACCGCCAGAGCGGCAAGGCGCTCGACGTCTACAACCTGGCCATGAACGACGGCGCCCGCATCACGCAGTGGACCCGCAACGACGGCCAGCAGCAGCAGTGGCAGTTCGTCGACTCGGGCAACGGCGACTACCGCATCAAGTCCCGCCTGTCCGGCAAGGTGCTCGACGTCTACAACTGGTCGACCGCCGACGGCGCCGCGATCAACCAGTACACCGACCGCGACCAGGCCAACCAGCGGTTCCGGCTGCAGGACGCGGGCGACGGGTACGTCATCCTCGTCAACCGGCAGTCCAACAAGGCCGTCGAGGTGCAGGGCGGCTCGACCGCCGACGGCGCGAACGTCGTGCAGTACTCCAACTGGGGCGGCGCCAACCAGCAGTGGCAGCTCGTGCGCCTGGGCGGCGGCACCAACCCCACGCCGAACCCGACCACGAACCCCACGCCCACCCCGACGCCGACCAACCCCGGCGGCACGTGCTCGCTGCCGAGCAGCTACCGGTGGACGTCGACCGGCGCGCTCGCGCAGCCGCAGAACGGCTGGGTCTCGCTCAAGGACTTCACGGTCGCGCCGTACAACGGCCAGCAGCTCGTCTACGCCACGACGAACGACGGACGGAACTGGGGCTCGATGAACTTCGGGCTGTTCACGAACTACTCCCAGATGGGCTCCGTCGCCCAGAACCGCATGCCGTTCAGCGCGGTCGCGCCGTCGCTGTTCTACTTCGCGCCGAAGAACGTGTGGGTCCTCGCGTACCAGTGGGGCGGTGCGGCGTTCACGTACCGCACGTCGACCAACCCGACGAACGTGAACTCGTGGTCGTCGCCGCAGAACCTGTTCACCGGCTCGATCAGCGGCTCCGGCACCGGTCCGATCGACCAGGCGCTCATCGGTGACGACAGGAACATGTACCTGTTCTTCGCGGGTGACAACGGCAAGATCTACCGTGCGTCGATGCCGATCGGGAACTTCCCGGGCAACTTCGGCTCGTCGTACCAGACGATCATGAGCGACACCGCGGAGAACCTGTTCGAGGCCGTGCAGGTCTACAAGCTCCAGGGCCAGCAGAAGTACCTCATGATCGTCGAGGCGCAGAACGGCCAGGGCCGGTACTTCCGGTCGTTCACGGCCACGAGCCTCGACGGCCAGTGGACTCCCAACGCCACGACGTTCAACAACCCGTTCGCGGGCCGCACCAACACCGGCGTCACCTGGACCAACGACATCAGCCACGGTGAGCTCCTGCGCACCAACGCGGACCAGACCATGACGATCGACCCGTGCAACCTGCAGATGCTCTACCAGGGCCGCGCGCCCGGGTCGGGCGGCGAGTACCACACGTGGCCGTACCGTCCGGGGCTGCTGACGCTCCAGCGGTAGGCGCACCACCGGTCACCCTCACGGGGCCGGGGCGGGGTCCGACGACCTCGCCCCGGCCCCGTCCGCGTCCGCCGGGCGGGGCGCACCCCGGTTCCCCGCTGAGCGAACAGGCTCGCGGATGATCCTCGGATGCCGCATGGTTCAGGTGAGCAGAACGGCGGAGCACCGTCCCACGGACACGCACCGCCGGCCCCGAGGAGATGAGGAGTCCGGCCATGTCCGTCACCACCGCTGACGCCCCCACCGCCCAGCTCACCCGCCAGGACCGCTGCGACCGCTGCGGCGCCCAGGCCTACGTCCGCGCCACGCTCGCGACCGCGGGCGGCGGCGACCTGCTGTTCTGCGGCCACCACTTCCGCGCGCACGAGGCCAAGCTCGTCGGCGCCGGCGCGCAGATCCTCGACGAGCGTCACCTCATCGACGCGTAGCACCGCACGCCACGGCCCGGGACGTCACCGACGTCCCGGGCCGTCGTCGTCCCCGGGCGTCGTCGCCAGCCGTCGTCGCCGGCCGGCCTCCCCCGCCCCGTCGGCACCGCGACGGCCCGCCGTGCGCACCGCGCTCGGACGCGGCAGCGGTTCCGGGCGTCGGGGCGCGCTCGGTAGCCTCGCGCGAGCACCGCGCCCGCTCGGGGCGCGCACCACGACGAGGAGGGCGCGCCCGTGGCCGTCGACATCCACCCCACACCGGCGGAGATGCAGTCGCTCGGCTCGGGCATGGCGCAGATCGCACCAGCGGGCTGGACCGAGCTGCGGTACCGGGTCGAGGTCGTGGGCCCGACGTCGGCCGCGACGATCACGGCGCTCACCCCCGCGGGCCCGGTCGCCGTCGACCGGCCGATGCCGGACGACGCCCGCCGCACCCTCCGGACGATGCGCCGCGCGATGTACCGGCCGGGCGTCGGCACGTGGTTCACGGCGACGTTCACGGTCGGCGCGGACGGCCGCTTCGCCGCCGAGTTCGACTACGACACCGAGCCGTCGCACACGTTCGACCCCGCGTCGTGGGCCGCCGACGCGCAGCGTTTCCCGCGGGCACCCGCGCACACCCCGGCCTGGTTGGCGCCGCGCGGTCGCGGCTGACGGCGGCGACCGCACCGCCGCGCGCACCCACCGGTCGCCGGCCGACCTGGCGCGTCACCCGGCAGGTCGTTCCCGCACGCGGTGCGGGCGCGTACCGTACGCCGGGTCGTGGCGACGCCGCCGCGCCCGACCGGTCGGAGGTGGCATGCCGCACGCGACCCCCGCGCGCCCCGCCACGCGCCGCGTCCCGGCGCCGTGACGACCACGACCGGCGCTCCCCCGCCCCCGCGCCGACGCGGGGTCCCGCTCGTGGCGCTGGTGCGCCGCGGCAGCACGCAGCTCGCTCTGCTCGCGGCGGTGCTCGCGGTCGTCGTGGCCGGCGCCGTGCTCCTGGGGACGTGCGCGCTGCTGCTGACCACGAGCCAGGAGCAGGCGCTCGACGCCGCGCTGCGGCGCGCCGACCCGCGGGACGTCGCGGTCGAGGTGACGTTCCGGCTCGGTGGCGCCGAGCCGGCCGTCGTCGACGACGCGGCGCACGTGCTCGACGCGGCGCTCGCCCCGGCGCGTCCGGCCGTGTCGCGGTGGCTGACCTCGGCCGCGCGCCCCCTCGACGTGCCCACCTCGCCCGGCGCGCGTGCGCGCGGCTACGTCGCCGCGTCCGACGACGTCACCGCGCACGCCGACCTCACGTCCGGGCGCTGGCCCGAGGTCCGGGCGTCCGGTGCGGTCGAGGTCGCGGTGCCCGACGCCGTGGCGCACCACCTCGCGCTGGTGGTGGGTGACGAGCTCGTGCTGGGCGAGCTGCGCGACGGGCGGCGGCGTGAGCCCGTGCCGGGATCGGGCGACGTCCGGCTCGTCGTGGTCGGCACGTTCGCGCCGGTCCTCGACGCCGGAGGGTGGGACCGGGACCCGCTGCGCGGCACGGGCGTCGGCGACGACCCGGACGAGCCGTCCGGGGCGGGCGCCGCCGGGTCCGACGACGCGACTCCCCCCGCCGATGCCGGGGACGCCCCGGCAGCGGACGGTGAGACACCTGTCGGCCCTCCAGCGGACGGCGGGGCGCCCGTCACCGCCGGCGCGACCGTCGGGCCGTTCGTCGCCGCCCCCGCCGCGCTCGCGGCGTCGGCGGTCGAGGTGGAGCGCGCCTCGCTCGTCGCCCGGCCCGACCTCACGGGCCTCGACCCGGGCGCGCGCGCCGACCTCCGCCGCGGGGTCGCCGCGCTGACCACCGACCTGGACCGCGCGCTGGGCGACCCCGTGGCCGGTGTCCGCGCGCAGACGCGGCTCGGTGCGACCCTGGCCGCGGCCGAGACGCAGGAACGGGTCACGCGCTCGGTCGTGCTGGTCGTCGCGCTGCTCGGAGCAGGGCTCGCCGCGGCGGCGCTCGCGCTGGCCGGCCGGCTCGTGGGCGTGCGACGCGACGCCGAGACGCGGCTGCTCGTCGCGCGCGGGGCCGCGCGGTCGCAGCTCGTCGCGCGGGCCGCGGTCGAGGCGCTCGCCGTCGCCGTCGTCGCGGTGGCCGCCGCCGTGCCGCTGTCGGTCGCGCTGCACCGCGCGCTCACGCGGCTGCCCCTGCTCGCGGACGCGGGCCTGACCGGCGACAACGGCGCGTCGCCCGCGCTCGTGCTGACGGTCGCGGCGGGCGTGCTCGCACTCGTCGCCGTGCTCGTCGCCCCCGCGCTCCGCCCGCCCGACGACCGCCAGCC
>NZ_LNTD01000177.1 GCF_001462455.1 Cellulomonas sp. B6 | reverse complement strand
CGCAGCTCGCCACCCCGGGGCGCCCCGCGCCCTCATCCGGTCACGTCTGCGCGACCCGCCCTCTCAGCCGGTCGTCCCTGAGCGACCCGCAGTCGCAACTGGTCAACTCTGAGCGCCGCCCTCTCAACCGGTCAGCCCTGAGCCCCCCTTCTCACCGACCAGCCCTGAGCGACCCGCAGTCGCAAACCGGTCAGCCCTGAGCAACCCGCGGTCGCAACCGGTCGGCTCTGAGCGC
This sequence comes from Cellulomonas sp. B6, assembly GCF_001462455.1. Taxonomy (GTDB): domain Bacteria; phylum Actinomycetota; class Actinomycetes; order Actinomycetales; family Cellulomonadaceae; genus Cellulomonas. Next base: position 7,447 of record NZ_LNTD01000177.1, on the reverse strand, counting down.
CCCCCTCTCAACCGGTCAGCCCCGAGCAACCCGCAGTCGCAAACCGGTCAGCCCTGAGCAACCCGCAGTCGCAACCGGTCGGCCCTGAGCGCCCCCCTCTCAACCGGTCAGCCCCGAGCAACCCGCAGTCGCAAACCGGTCAGCCTTGAGCAACCCGCGGTCGCAACTGGTCAGCTCTGTGACCAGTTGATGCCGATCGGATCGGCCGACCGGCGCCGGACGCCGGACCCACGCGTCGGCCGCCGGGCCACGGGTGCGAAGCGAACCGGAGGGCCCGAGACGCCAACTGGTCACTCCGGGAGACCCCAGACCCCCAACTGGTCACATCTGTGACCAGTTCATGCGTGCTCGAACGGGGCCAGGGCGTCCGGCGCCGGCCCGGCCGACGCGGGGCCCGCGTGGGGTGTTCCGACCCGGCCGCGCGTGGGGTGTTCCGACCCGGCCCGCGTGTGGGGTGGTTCCGGCCCGGGCCGACGTGAACTGGTCGGTGGGGGACCACCGGAGCCGCGAACTGGTCGCTTCTTCGACCAGATCACGCCGGGGTCCTCGGGTCAGGCGTGCAGGTGGGTGCGCCAGTCCGGCGGGACGCGGTCGGCCGGGCCGGGGGCCGGCTGGTCGGTGGGGTGAGCCTGCGGCGGGGCCAGGTCGGGCCCCTGCCCGTACGCACCCGCCGAGTAGTCCCACCACCAGTCCTCGCCCGGCTCGTAGCTGCGGACCAGCGGGTGCCCGGTGTCGCGCCAGTGCGCGGTGGCGTGCTGCGCGGGCGACGAGTCGCAGCAGCCGACGTGCCCGCACGCGGCGCACCGGCGCAGGTGGAACCACCAGCCGCCCGACGCGTCGCAGTCGACGCAGCCGGGGCCGCTGGGCGGCACGGTCGGGTCGATGGCGGTCTCGCTCATGCGGTCACCTCCGGGTCGGGGCCGGGTACGGCCGGGTCGAGTTCTGGTCCGGGCACGGCCGGGTGGAGGGCAGACCCGGGCACCGCCGGGTCGACGACAGACCCAGGCACCACCGCGTCGACGACAGACCCAGGCACCACCGGGTCGAGGCCAGACCCGGACACGGCCCGGTCGACGGCAGACCCGGTCCGGTCGGAGCCGGGCACGGACACGACCGGGTCGACGCCCGCCACCCCGCCCGGGTCACCACCGGACGCGTCGGCCGGGTCGCCGCCCGTCCCGCCCGACTCACCCGGCGCGTCCGCCGGGGCGTAGGGCAGGCGCACGACGAACCGGGTGTCGCCCGGCACCGAGCGCACGGTCAGGTCGCCGTGGTGCTTGGTCACGACGATGCGCCACGCGATGTCCAGGCCCAGGCCCGTGCCGGACCCGACGGGCTTGGTCGTGAAGAACGGCTCGAAGACGCGGTCGGCGATCTCGGGCGGGATGCCGGGTCCGGTGTCGGCGACCTCGACCTCGAGCCAGTCGTCGACGCGGCGCGTCGTGAGCGTCAGGGTGCCGTGGCCGTCCATGGCCTGCGCGGCGTTGTCGACGAGGTTGGTCCAGACCTGGTTGAGCTCGGCGCCGTAGACGTGCACGGGCGGCAGCGTGCGGTCGTAGTCGCGCACGACGTCGATGCCGTCGAGCCGCCGCTCGAGCATCGTGAGCGTCGAGTCGAGCAGCTCGTGCACGTCGAGCGTCTGGTCGGGCGCGCGGCCGATCTGCGAGTACTGCTTGGCGGCGCCGACCAGCGAGGAGATGCGTGAGGTCGCGTCCTCGACGTCGTTCATGAGCTGCTCGGTCTCGAGCGCGTAGGACAGCCACCGCACGGCGCCCTCGAGGATGCCCGGTGCGACGGCGTCGGCGACGCGGTCGAGCCACGGCGGGTCGAGGCGCGCCGTGACGAACGTCGGAGCGAGGTCCCACCCGCCGGCGATGCCGTGCGCGTCGAGCCAGTCGGCGACCGCGTCCTCGGCGTCGGTGCGCTGCAGCGCCGTCGGCGGTGGCGGGGCCCCGGGCGCGCGGGACTTGGCGAGCGACTCGACGGCCTGCTCCTGCAGGTCGACGAGCGTGCCGAGCGTCGTCGCGTCGTAGGGCCCGTCGGCGATCATCGCGAGCTTGTGCCGCATCCCGGCCACGCGTTCGCGCAGCGCGGCGGTCGCGCGGTTCGCGGCGGCCGCGGGGTTGTTGAGCTCGTGCGTCAGCCCCGCGGACAGCGCCCCGAGCGCCAGCAGCCGCTCGCGCTGCCCGACGGCCTGCTGCGTGGTCCGCTGCCCGACGAACAGGCCCTCCAGCAGGTGCACCGCCATGGGGAACCACGACGTCATGAGCTCGGAGAAGTCGGTCGCGGGCAGCGCGTAGAACCGGGACGGAGCGAGCACCTGCATGGTCTGCGGGTAGCGCTGCGGCGTGCGGTCGCCCAGGTAGGCGGCCGTCGCACCGCCGTAGACGCCGCGCTGGGACGTGCGCGACACCTCGACGTCGTCGGTGCCGACGCGCCGCGACATCGCGACCGTGCCCTCGAGCAGCACGTAGAACCAGCGGGCGGGCTCGCCCTCGGCGTACAGCGGGCCGGGATCGCAGTGCTCGACGTGCCCGCGCCGGCACAGCCAGCGCAGCTGGTCGTCGTCGAGGTGCTCGAACAGGAAGAGGGTCCGCAGCTCCTCGACGTCGCACGGGAGCGCGCCGTCGGGCGGGTCCTCGCGCAGGTCGCAGGGATCGGGTGCGTTCACAGCTGCTCCAGGTACCGGTGGACGAGCATGACGGCCATCGCGCCCTCGCCCACGGCGGACGCGACGCGCTTGGCGGACTCGGCGCGCACGTCGCCGGCCGCGAACACCCCCGGGACGCTGGTCTCGAGGTGGTAGGGCGGGCGGTCCAGCGGCCAGCCGGCCGGGGGGCGCCCGTCGACGAGGAGGTCGGGGCCCGAGCGGACGAACCCGCGCGGGTCGCGGTCGAGCGTGCCGTCGAGCCACGCGGTGAGGGGCGCCGCGCCGATGAACACGAACAGGTAGCCGGTGTCGACGGTCTGCTTGTCGCCCGTCGCGGCGTCGCGCAGCACGACCTGCTCGAGGTGCTCGTCGCCGATCGCCTCGACGACCTCGGTGCCGGTGCGCACCCGGATGCGGGGGTGCGCCTCGACCTGCTCGACGAGGTAGTGCGACATCGACGCGCGCAGGTCGCCCGCGCGCACCACGAGGGTCACGGACCGCGCGTCGCGCGCGAGGTACATCGCGGCCTGCCCGGCCGAGTTGGCGCCGCCGACGACGTACACGTCCTGGTCGCGGCAGCCGGGCGCCTCGGTGAGGGCCGAACCGTAGAACACGCCGCGGCCCGTGAGCGTGCCCAGGCCCGGGCCGGTGAGCTCGCGGTAGGACACGCCGTTGGCGAGGATCACGCAGTGCGCCGCGAGCGTGCTGCCGTCGGCGAACCGCACCGCGCGGGCCGACCCGTTGACGTCGAGCCCGCACACGTCGCGCGTCATGACGATCTCGGCGCCGAACCGCTGCGCCTGGCGCCGCGCGCGCTCGGTGAGCTGCGCGCCCGAGACCCCGTCGGGGAAGCCCAGGTAGTTCTCGATGCGCGAGCTCTGCCCGGCCTGCCCGCCGGTCGCGGTGCGCTCGACGAGCGCCGTGCGCAGGCCTTCCGACGCGCCGTACAGCGCGGCGCTCAGGCCTGCGGGCCCGCCGCCGACGACCACGAGGTCGTAGAAGTCCTCGGCGGGCTGGACCTCGAGGCCGACGCGCGCGGCGACGGTCGCGTCGTCGGGCTCGACGAGCACGTCGCCGTCGGACGTCACGACGACCGGCAGCCGCGCGTCGTCGACGCCCGCGGCCTCGAGCAGCCGCGCGCCCTCGGGCGAGTCGGACGCGAACCAGCGGTACGGCACCTGGTTGCGGGCCAGGAACTCGCGCAGCTGCGACGACCGCGCCGACCACCGGTGCCCGACGACCTTGGGGCCGTGCACGGCCGACGGCGCCGCCGCCCGCCACGCGTCGAGCTGCGCGTCGAGCACCGGGTAGAGCTTCTCCTCGGGCGGGTCCCACGGCTTGAGCAGGTAGTGGTCGAGGTCGACGACGTTGACGGCGTCGATCGCGGCGTCGGTGTCGGCGTACGCCGTGAGCAGCACACGCCGCGCGGCGGGGAACAGGTCCATCGCCTGCTCGAGGAACTCGATGCCGCTCATGCCGGGCATGCGGTGGTCGGCGAGCAGCACGGCGACCTGCTCGCCGCGCAGCTTGAGCTCGCGGCACACGTCGAGCGCCTCGGCCCCGGACTCGGCCCGCACCACGCGGTACTCCTCGCCGTACCGGCGGCGCAGGTCGCGCGCGACCGCGCGCGAGACGGCGGCGTCGTCGTCGACGGTGAGCAGGGCGGGACGGGCTGCTGCGTCTGGTGCCACACGGACCTCCGGGCCGGACGGGCTCGACGCGCACAGTGTGCGCCCGCCGGCCCCACCTGTCACCCGGTCCGGGGCGGGCGACCGGCGGGCGGTCAGAGGCGGTCAGGAGCGGTCAGGCGCGGTCAGGCGCGGTCGTGGAGGGTGACGTGGTACCCGTCGGGGTCCGCGAACGTGAACGTGCGGCCGAACGGTCCGTCGACCGGTGCCGTGACGACGCGGTGGCCGTCGGCGACCAGCGCGTCGTGGATGGCCTGGACGTCGGTGGCGTGCAGCCACAGCGCGGTGCCGATCCCCGGCTGCTCGACGGCCGCCAGGTCGACGCCCGGCACGACGTCACGCAGCGCGAACGCGATCGGGGTCGTGGTGAAGACGACGGCGTGCGGCGGCCCGGCCGGTGAGCGGACGAGCCCGAGGTAGCGCTCGTAGAACGCACGCGCCGCGTCGAGGTCGCTGACCTGCAGGGAGATGAAGTCGGGGCCGGTGACGGGCACGGTGAGCTCCTTCGAGATGAATGTCAGTTTTCTGACATCGCCACCGTATGTCAGGATGCTGACATGGGTCAACACGGCACCGGCATCGACCTCGACACGTCCCTCGGGTACCTGCTCAAGGAGGCGTCGAGCGCGCTGCGCACGGCCATGGACGACGTGCTGCGCCCGCTCGGCATGAGCGTCACCCACTACGCGTGCCTGGAGGTGCTCGCCCAGCGCCCCGGCACGTCGAGCGCCGACCTCGCGCGGGCCACGTTCGTCACCCGGCAGACCATGCACGTGCTGCTCCAGGCGCTCGAGCGTGACGGCGAGGTCAGCCGCCCCGCCGCGGCACCCACCGGGCGGGCCCTGCCCGTACGGCTCACGCCCCACGGCCGGGAGCGGCTCGCGAGCGCGACGACGGCCGTCCGCTCGGTCGAGGACCGGATGCTCTCCGGGCTCACGACCACCGAGCGCTCGGACGCCCTCCGCGTGCTGCGCGCGATGGTGCACGCGCTGCGCGACGAGCCGCGCTGACACCGACGCACGCGGCGCCCCCACCCGGCACCGAGGATGGCAGCGCTCCCTGCGCGCGAGCGTTTGCGCAGCCCACCGACGTCTTCTAGGTTGCGAACGGGTCAAGCCACGGCCCGTCGCACGTCCGAGAGGTCCGGCTCGATGCCTCGGCCGCGCACCCCTGCGCCACGGCCCGACCAGCACCTGCCTGCGGCACCCACGACCTGGTCGTCGTCCGCCGGCAGCGTCATCCTGCGCCCGGGCGACCGCCCCCGGCTCGAGGCCGCGGGCGAGGTCGACGCCGCGCTGGTCGACCCCGCGGTCATCGCGGCGGTGGCCGCCGCGTCGCCCCTCGGCGCCGACGTCGACCTGTCGCGCGTGACGTTCCTCGACGCGCGCGGCCTGCGCCTGGTGCTCACCGCGCTCGACGGCCCGGGCGACGGCGGCCGCGTGCTGGGCGTGGTCCCGCCGGCCGTCCGCACGGTCGCCGACGCCGTCGAGGTCCCGCTCACCACGGCCGCGGCACCGGCCGAGCGCTGACCGCCCCCGGTGGCGGGGCCCCTCACCCGGGTCCACGATGAGCGCACGTCGAGCAGCGGCGTGGCACGTCTCGAGGAAGAACCCACCATGAGCACCGCCACACCGTCGAGGACGACGGGCCGAGCACCCCTGCTGGCGTCCCCCATGCCGTTGCCGACGCCCCGCGGCGCGATCGGCGAGGCGCTCCTCCGGCTGCTCACCGGGGCCACCCTCGACCCGGCGCCGCTGCACGGCGCGGTCGCGGCGGCCGTGCCCGGCCCGAGCCGGTCGTGGCTCGACCACGACGACGTGCAGATCGCGCTGACCTGCATGTACGAGCTGCACCACCAGGGTCTCGAGGGCGTCGACGACGACTGGGAGTGGCACCCCGACGTGCTCGTCGCCCGGTCGCTGCTCGAGCGCCGCGTCGAGGCCGAGCTGCGCGACCGCGTCGCCGTGCCCCCGGTCGCCGCGACGGCCGCCGACGTCGCGGCGACCCTGTTCCGCACGGCCGCGGCGGACGACTCCCCGAGCGTCTCGCGGTACCTCGCACGGCAGGCCACGCGCGAGCAGGTCGAGGAGCTCCTGGTTCACCGGTCGGTGTACCAGCTCAAGGAGGCCGACCCGCACACGTGGGCCGTGCCGCGGCTGTCCGGCGCACCCAAGGTCGCGCTCGTCGAGATCCAGTCCGACGAGTACGGCGCCGGCGACCCCGAGCGTCAGCACGCCGCGCTGTTCGCCGCGGCGATGCGCGGCGTCGGGCTGGACGACACCTACGGCCGGTACGTCGACCACGTCCCGGCGATCACGCTCGCGCACCCCAACGTCATGGCCATGCTCGGCCTGAACCGGCGGCTGCGCGGCGCGATCGTGGGCCACCTCGCCGCGTTCGAGATGACGTCGTCGGTCCCCAACCGCCTGTACGGCAACGGTCTGCGCCGCCTCGGGTACGGCGCCGACGTGACCGAGTACTTCGACGAGCACGTCGAGGCCGACGCGGTGCACGAGCAGATCGCGGCGCGCGACATGGCCGGCCGGCTCGTCGAGGACGTCCCCGCGCTCGGCCCGGACGTCATGTGGGGCGCGGCCGTGTGCCTCGCGCTCGACGGGTGGTGGGCGCGCCGCGTGCTGGCGGCGTGGGAGTCCGGCGCGTCGTCGCTGCGTCGGCCGCCGCGATGACCCGCGTCCCGGACGCCGTGCACGTGCCACCCGCCGCACGGCCCGCGGCGGTGGGTGGCCGCGTGGCCCCCGACGTCCCCGCGGACGAGAGCGCGCCGGAGCCGGCCCGCCGGGTCGACGACGCACCCGACGACGCGACCCCGCGGGGGCGCGGCACGGTGCGCATCACGCCGTGCCCCGACGGCCCGCTGCTGGTGCGCGGCCCGCTCGAGCTGGTCGGCGCCGACGGGGTCCCGGTGCCGGTGCGGCGACGCACGGTCGCGCTGTGCCGGTGCGGCGGGACCGCGACGCCGCCGTGGTGCGACGGCACGCACAAGGTCAACGGGTTCCGCACCGAGGCCTGACCGCCCGTCGCGGCCTGCGGCTCGCAGCGCGCCGGCCCGTGCCCCACCGCACCCGACCCCACCCGGCCCTGCCCCCGT
>NZ_LNTD01000176.1 GCF_001462455.1 Cellulomonas sp. B6 | reverse complement strand
CGTGCGCGGTGGCTCGCGGCCTCGTCGACGACCCACTGCGGCACGCGCCCCGTGGGGGAGCGGGGCAGGTCGTCGTGGGACACGTGCACAGGATCGGCTCGCGAGGTCGTCACGTTGAGCCCGGCGGCAGACGCCGATCGTGCGGCAGCGCTCCCACCTGCGGCGTCGTGCGTGGTTCACCCGTTCGGGACCGGGAGGAAACGGCCTACCGAGTAGGTACTCAGGACCACCGTCCCGGGGTCGCCGCGGAACGCCGACGGACCATCGACACATCGTCAACCGCGCCCGACGCCGGAGGAGGCCCCCGTGTCCTCGTACCCCCACCTGCTCGCCCCCCTGACCCTCGGCTCGCTCGAGCTGCGCAACCACGTCGTGATGCTCCCCATGGGCACCGAGATGGGCACGCACGAGGGCCTGTTCACCGAGCGGGAGATCGCCTACTACACCGAGCGTGCCGCCGGCGGCGTCGGCCTCGTCATGACCGGCATCTCCGCCGTCTCGCAGGACTACGAGCAGATCAACCCCGGCCTGTGCCGCGTCGACACCGACGACGCGCTCCCCGGCCTCACCGCGCTCGCGGAGTCGATCCACGCGGTCGGCGGCCTCGTGTCGCTGCAGCTCACCGCGGGCCTGGGCCGCAACATCAACGTCGTCGACCCCGAGCGCCTGCCGATCTCGGCGTCCGACAACCCGCACTACGCGCACCCCGAGGTGCTGTGCCGCCCGCTCGAGGTCGACGAGATCGCGACGATCGTCCGCCGGTTCGGCGAGGCCGCCGCGCGCGCCCAGGCCGCCGGGATCGACGCGATCGACATCCACGGCCACACCGGCTACGTCATCGACCAGTTCCTCTCCCCGGTGTGGAACCGCCGCGAGGACCAGTACGGCGGCTCGGTCGAGAACCGCTGCCGGTTCGCGGTCGAGATCATCCAGGCCGTCAAGGCCGCCGCCCCTGGCCTGCCTGTGAGCTTCCGCCTGTCGGTCGACCACAAGTTCCCCGGCGGCCGCACGCGTGAGGAGTCGCAGCGCATCGCCGTCGTCCTGGCCGAGGCCGGCCTCGACTTCATCCTGGCCGACGACGGCTCGTACGAGGCCATGGACTACGTCTTCCCGCCGTACTACCTGGGCGACGGCTGCATGGTCCCCGCCGCGCAGGCCCTCAAGGAGGTCGTCGACATCCCCGTCGTCGCGTGCGGCAACCTCGACCCCGACACCGCCGAGCAGGTGCTCGCCGCGGGCCACGCCGACGTCGCGGGCGTCGGGCGCGGCCTCATCGCCGACCCGCAGTGGTGCGACAAGCTCGCGCAGGGCTGCCGCGAGGACATCCGCCCCTGCATCCGCTGCAACGCGATGTGCGTCGGCAACGCGTTCTTCGCGCTGCCCCTCGGCTGCTCCGTCAACGCGCAGGTCGGGTTCGAGCGCGAGCGCGCGCTCACCCCCGCCGAGACCCCCAAGCACGTCGTCGTCGTGGGCGGCGGGCCCGCCGGGCTCGAGGCCGCGCGCGTCGCCGCCGAGCGCGGCCACCGCGTCGACGTCTACGAGCGCGACGCCGCGCTGGGCGGCGTGCTGCGCCCCGCCGCGACGCCGGACTTCAAGAAGGAGCTGCACGCGATGATCGGCTGGTGGGAGCGGCAGATCGCGCGCCTGCCCGTCACCGTGCACCTCGGCGTCGAGATCACCGCGGACTCCCCGGAGCTCGAGGGCGCCGACGAGATCGTGCTCGCGACCGGCTCCACCCCGCTCGTGCCCGGCACGATCCCCGGCATCGACGGCCCGAACGTCGTGGGCGTCATCGAGGCGCACCTCGGCGCCGACCTCGGCCGGCGCGTCGTCGTCGCGGGCGGCGGGCTCTCGGGCGCCGACCTGGCGCTCGAGCTCGCGCAGGCGGGCCGCGAGGTGACGATCGTCGAGATGGCCGACGAGATCGCGCGCGACCTCATCGTCATCAACCGCATCACGCTGCTGCGGGACCTCGCGGCTGCGGGCGTCCGCATGCTCACCGGCCACGCCGTGGTGTCGGTCGACGAGCAGGGCGTCGTCGCGCGCGGCCCCGAGGGCGACGTGCGCGTCGACGCCGACACGGTCGTCACCGCGTTCGGCGTGCGGCCCGCCGCGACGCTCGCCGAGCAGCTCACGGCGGCCGGCCGGGCCGTGCGTGCGGTCGGCGACTGCGTGAGCCCCGCGAAGGTCGGCGAGGCCATCAACGGCGGCTTCCTGGTCGGCGCCGCGATCTGACCCCCGCCCGTCGTCGCGCCCCCGTCTCTCCCCGAGCGGGCGCGCGACGACGGCCGGGTGGCGGGCGCGGCACGCGCTCGCGTTCGTGCTCGCCGAGCGCGGTAGAAGTCGCTCGAGCGCGGTTGAAGTCGCCCGAGCGCGGTACCAACGAGTACCGCGCTCGGCGCATGTCTACCGCGCTCGGCGCGTCCAGTGCTCTCCGCGTCTGGGCCGGCCAGGAGGGGACGTCCCGCCGAGCGCGGTAAGAGCACGCCGACCGCGGCAGAGACGTCGCGAGCGCGGTACCAACGAGTACCGCGCTCGGCCGGTGAGTACCGCGCCGGGGAGCGGAGGCTTCGGCCCGGCCGCGGCCGCGGGCGCGGTGCGGGTGTGCGGTGTCCGGTGCTCGCGCCTCGCAGACACCTCCGGCGGGCGGTCAGCGGCGGACGGCGCGTGAGGCGAGGTCCGTCAGGGCCGTGGCGTCCAGCCCCGGCCACCCGTGCAGCACGGTCCGCCACGCGGCGGGCACGGCCGACGCGCCGTCGCGCGCCCCGACCAGCGCGCCCGCGATCGCGGCGACCGTGTCGGTGTCGCGGCCGCCACGCACCGCACGCTCGAGCGCGTCGACCAGGGTCGTGCCGTGCGTGATCGCCGACCACGCGGCCTGCAGCGCCTCGACGACCCACCCGTTGCGCTCGAAGTCCCGCGGGCGGCGGGCCTCGGCGTCCGCGATCCGTACGGCCCACGGCTCGCGCCGCGCGGGCGGCAGCCACGGCAGCCCGACGCGCACGTCCGCCACGCCCGTCCGGATCGCGTGCCGCACCGCGAGCGACCACAGCACGCACGCGTCGCCGGCGTCGTCCTCGGTGTGCGTCAGCTCCGACACCGCGCGCGCTGCGCGGGCCAGCGCGTCCTCGCGCCCGTCGCCCAGGTACGCCAGCGCGACCGGGCCCGTCCGCATGAGCGACCCGTTGCCGCCCGACCGCCCGTGCGCGTCGTGGAACGCCCGGGCCGAGCGCCGTGCCGCCTCGGCCGTGCGCGGCGCGAGCCCGCCCAGCACCGCGCGCGTCTGGTTCCCGACGTCCTTCGCGTCGACCGCCCACCCGCACCACGCGTCGACGACGGCGTCCAGCGTCCGGTCGTCGTCGAGCGACGCGCCGCGCGCCAGTGCCTGGAGGACGGGCACGGCCATCGACGTGTCGTCCGTCCACTCGCCCGGCGCCCACGTGAACGTGCCCCCGCCGACCATGCCCACGGGGGCGTCGTCGGGCAGCGGGGGTCCGAACTCGTAGCCCGCGCCGAGCGCGTCACCCGCCGCGGAGCCGAGCACCGCGCCCACGGCGCGGTCGAGCACGGTTCCGGCGGGTGGGTCGATGTCGGGTGCGGTGCCGGCGGGTGCGGCCGGGTCCGGGACGTCCCGGTCGGGTGCGGTGTCGGTGGGCTGGGCGTCCACGGGGCCTCCAGGTCTGCGGTGCACGTCAGGACGAACGCCGTCGTCCTCATGTTCCCCCACCCC
>NZ_LNTD01000175.1 GCF_001462455.1 Cellulomonas sp. B6 | reverse complement strand
CCCGGGGTGACGGTGCGGTCCGGCCGCCGCCGGACCACGAGAGCGCGACCCGGTCCTGATCCCCGACCGGGTCGCGTTCTCGTGCACGGGGCCGCGGCGAGCGGTCGCGTCACGGGGCGTCGGGCCGGCCGGCCCTGCCCTCACGACGAGCGGGCGGGCCCGTCCGTGTCAGACGTCGAGCGCGCCGCGGACCACCGAGACGCCCGAGTGCGCGGGGTCCCCGTCCATCGGCTCGTCGCTCACGTCGACCACCGGGAACTGCGCCAGGTCCAGGCCGGGCGGCAGCGCGAACGTGCCGCTCGTGCCGTCGAGCGTGCCCAGGCTCACGAGGCCCGACACGTCGGGCTTGAGCAGCCACACCTCGAGGTAGCCCTCGACGCCGGGTGCGTCGTCGAGGTCGACGACGAGCGAGCGCGTCCCGTCGGGTGCGGTGCGGACCTGCGCGCTGCCGGTCTCCGACCAGCCGGGCAGCGGCTCGAGCGTCGCGCTCGCGAGCACCGTCCCGGGTGCCGACGTGCGCCACCACATCGTCGCGCCCGCGCCGCCCAGCACGAGGCCCGCGGCCGCAGCGACCGCGAGCCAGCGCCCGCGCACGCCGCGCGAGCGCGCTCGCAGCGGGACGACGACGGCCGGGCCACCGGCCGCGGCCGGTGCAGCGTCCGCGGGGGCGGTCGCACCTGAGCGCACGGCGGCGGTCGCACCCTCGTCCGCGGCGTCGGTCGCACCCGCGTGCGCCGCCGCGTGCGCGCGCTCACCGAGCCCGAGCTCGGCCGCGACGCGGTCCCAGACGTCCGGTGCGGGCGCCACGAGCTCCGCGGCCGGGCCCGCCTCGCGGGCGAGGTCGGCCACGTCGCGCAAGTCCGCGAGCTCGTGCGCGCAGCGCTCGCACGCGGTCAGGTGGGCGGCGTCGTCAGGCGTGCCGGCCTGCTCGCCGAGCGCGAGGAGGGCGAGGGTCTCGTCGTCCACGTGCAGGTCATCGGACGGCACCATCCACCTCCCATCGCGTGCGCAGGCGTGCCAGGCTACGCCGCACGTGGCTCTTCACCGTGCCCAGCGGCAGGCCCAGCCGGGCGGCGATCTGGTCGTGCGTCAGGTCGTCGAAGAACGCGAGCCGCAGGATCGTGCCCTGCGGGTCGCCGAGCCCCGCGAGCGCGTCGGCGACGACGACGCGGTCCACGACGCGCTGGTCCACGCCGGGCGCCGGGGCGGGGTCGGCCTCGGCCGCGACGGCCGGGGCCTGCGCCAGCCGACGGTCGCGCGCGCGGCGCTCGTGGGCGTCCGCCACCGCGTGCCGCGCGATGCCGACGAGCCACGCGGGCAGCCGTGCGCGGTCGGGGTCGAACCGGTGCCGGCCGCGCCACGCCTCGACGAACACCTGCTGCGTGACGTCCTCGGCCTCGGTGCGGTCGCCCAGCGAGCGCAGCGCGACCGTGTGCACGAGGGCCGACCAGCGGCGGTACGCCTCGCCGATCGCCGCCTCGTCGCCCGCGGCGAACGCGCGGCCCACGGCGTCGACGTCGTCAGGCGTGGCGGCGGGCACGCTCACCCCGTCTCCCTCCGACGTCGCGGCGACGCCGGTCGTCCTCGCCTGCAGCACGACGCTCACCCACCCGGTGCGGGCACGGCGGTGACGGCGACGTTGTCCGCATAGTGCCCTACCTCGCGGTCGAACGCCCCTCCGCAGGTGACGAGCACGAGCCGCGGGGCGCCGTCGCGGTCGAACCACTGCTCGACCGGTGCGTCGCCCTTGGGCACCTGCACGACGTCCTGCACGACGTACGCGTGGACCGTGCCGTCGGCCGTCGTCACCTCGACGCGCGCACCGACCGCGACGTCCCGCAGCCGCGAGAACGGCCCGATGCCGGTGGTCCACGAGTCGACGTGCGCCGCGACGACCGTCGCGCCCGCGGGGTCGGCGGGTGCGGGGCCGAACCGGTACCAGCCGGCGCGGTCCGCGTCGTCGGGGATCTCCATGCTGCCGTCGTCCGCGACGCCGACCGGGTCGACCGGCATGTCGAGGCCGAGGTCCGGGACGGTGACCCGCGTGGGGGCGGGTGCCTGCGTCGGGGCGGGTTGCGCACCCAGTGCGGCGTCCTGCACGGGGACCGCGGGGCCCGGGGCCGGCGCGGGTGCCGCCGCCGTGGCCGCCGGCGCGCTCGACGACGGAGCGTCGGGGATGGCCGTCGCGTCCGCACCGGCGTCCGTCGTGCCGCCGCACCCGGTCAGGACCGCGACCGCGACCAGCGCCGCCGCGTGCCGGGGGAGCACGCGGCGACGCCGTGGGGCTGCCGCCCCCGGCGCCCGCCCGGCGGGGGCGGGGCGGGCGCCGAGGGCGTCGGTGGTCACGGTGCGCGGGTGGCCGGTCAGCGGTGCGTGGTCGCGCGGCGCGCGACCACCTGACGACCGGCCAGGGCCGCACCCGCGACGCCGAGCGCGACGAGCATCGTCAGCGCCACGGGCACGGCCGGCGACGGCCGGTCCGCCGCGAGGCCGACCTGACCCGCCTGCACGCCCGACGGGCCCGAGTGCAGCCCGCTGATGCTCTGCGTCGCGAGCGCGAGGTTGCCGGCCTCGGCCGAGCCCCACGCGTAGACGATCGTGCTCGTGCCCTCGGTCACCGGGACGTCGGCCGGGCCGAGCAGCGCGGGCTGGGTGGTGCCGGTCGCGACGACCGACGCCGAGACCGTGCCGGCCGGCAGGTCGAGCGACTTCTCGTCCGGGTTGGTGAGGTTCGAGATCACGGCCTGACCGCCCGCGAGGACGTCCACGCCGGGCGCGGCGGCGACGTGCCGCACCGTGAGGCGGCCCTGCCCGGCGGCCGTGGTCGACGTGTCGTTGGTGAACAGGGTCGCGGTGGGCTGGCCCGACGCGTCGAGGTGCGCGACGGCCGTGTAGTTCTTGCCGCCCTCCAGCGGCAGGTCCACGGGCCCGATCGCGGGCGAGGACGCGTCCGCGGCGTCGGCGGCCGTGATCGCGACGCTGTACGTGCCCGCGGGCAGGTCGAGCGGGCCGGCGAGCGTGCCCGGTGTGAAGTCGTCGAGCGTGCGCTCGCCGTCGACCCACACGTCGACGGTGAGGCCGGGGACGCCGTGCAGCACCGAGAGCTTCGCGGTGCTGCCGGTCGCGGCGCTCGCGGGCAGGGCGGTCAGGGTCGCGGTCAGGCCGAGGGCCAGCGCGCCGGCAGCGGTGCCGGCCAGGAGTCGTGCGCGCATCGGTGGGTCCTTCCGTTCGGCCCGCCAGGGCGGGCGAGGACGTGCTGACACGACTACTTCCCCCGGGGGTGCGGGTGCGGATGCACCTCGTGCGGACTTTTTTCCGGGGCGTCCGCGCGCGGTGGCGTCGCGGGTCGGCACGCGCCGTCCGCCCGACCTGCGGCGACATGCTTTCCGCAACACGCCGCTTGCGTAAAAAGGGCCTCTGACCTGGGGCTTAGCCAGGCCTGGCTTGGTGGCGGGATGCGGTGGGCGGGTCTAGCGTCGAGGTGAGGGCGCAGCCGCCAGGTCGTGCCCGACAGGTTGTCCCGACCTACCGGAGGTACCGATGAGCACGCTCGCAGAGCTCCCCGCCGTGGCCGAGTGCTCGGTCGCCGGCTGCTCGTACAACGACCACTCGTCCTGCCACGCCGCGGCCGTCACCATCGGCGGCGCCGGCGACGCGCAGTGCGCGACGTTCATCCCGCTGAGCGTCAAGGGCGGCCTCGACCGCGTCGTGTCGCACGTCGGCGCGTGCCAGCGGCAGGACTGCACCCACAACGAGCACCTCGAGTGCGGCGCCCCCGCGGTGCGGATCGGCGCCGGGCACGACGTCGCCGACTGCCTCACCTTCGCCGCGCGCTGAGGCGCCGGCCCCCGGGCCCGACGGCCGCACCCCGACTCGCCGGGGTGCGGCCGTCGTCGTCCGCGCGCGGTCCGGGGGGCAGGGCGCGGTGCGCCGTACCTGACGAGCCCCGCTGCCGCAGCGGTGTGCTGCGTTCCGGCGACCAGAGCGCCGGAACGCAGCACACCGTCGCTGCCGGCCGCCAGCCGCGACCGCG
>NZ_LNTD01000174.1 GCF_001462455.1 Cellulomonas sp. B6 | reverse complement strand
GGCCTTCGCGGCGGCGAGGGCCCTGGACACGGGGGAGCGCGTGCCGAGCGCGGCGGTCACGCGGTCGAGGAACATCGCGAGCACGACGACCGAGAGACCGGCCTCGAAGCCCAGCGCGACGTTCACGCGCTGCAGGGCCGCCACGACGTCGGAGCCCAGCCCGTCGGCGCCGACCATGCCGGCGATGACGACCATCGAGAGCGCGAGCATGATGACCTGGTTGACGCCCGCCATGATCGTGGGCAGCGCGAGCGGCAGCTGGATCTGCCGCAGGATGCGACCCGGCGTGGAGCCGAACGCGTGCCCGGCCTCGACGACCTCCGGGTCGACCTGGCGGATGCCCAGCTCGGTGAAGCGGACGCCGGGCGCGAGCGCGAAGATGACCGTCGCGACGATGCCCGGCACCGGACCGGTGAGGAAGATGACGACCGTCGGGATGAGGTAGACGAACGCCGGCATGGTCTGCATGAAGTCGAGCACGGGGCGGACCACGCGCGAGACGCGGTCGTCCCGTGCCGCCCAGATGCCCAGCGGCAGGGCGATCGCGAGCGCGATCGCCGACGCGAGGATCACCAGTGCGAGCGTGTCCATCGCGTTGCCCCACTGGCCGACGGACGCGATGACGACGAAGCCGACGAGCGAGCCGACCGCGAGGCGCCACCCCTTGGCGAGGAACGCGAGCGCCGCGAGGACGAGGGCGACGACCCAGAACGGCGGGCCGGACAGGACGACGTCGAGCACGTCGTAGATGCCGACCAGCACGTCCTTGATGAACGAGAACAGCGGGCGGAACGTGTCGGTCACCCACGCGACGCCGCCGTCGACCCACTGGCCGAGGGGGACGCGGGGCACGAGCGTGTCGGTCATCGCGCACCTCCCGCGGTCGTGGCGTGCGCGTCGACGGCGTCGAGCACCTCGTCGGCGGGAACGGCGTCGGTCGGCGCGTCCAGCGCCGGCGGGTCGTCGTCGTCGGTGCCCGAGGTCTCCGGGGGCACCATCGCCTCGAGCAGCGTGACGCGCGGCACGACGCCCACGAGGCGGCCGGCCTCGTCGGTCACGGGCACGGGCAGCGCGGACTCGGCGGCGGGTGCGAACACGTCGGCCAGCGCGGTGTCCGGGCTCACGGGGGCGACGCCCTCGCGCACGAGCCCGTCCATCGTCTCGCGGCCCTCGCGCACCGCCGCGACGACCTCGTCGTCGCGCACGATGCCGGTGAGCCGACGCTGCCGGTCCACGACGTACGCCGCCGAGACCTGCGCCTCGCGCATGGTGCGGCTCGCCTGACGGGGGCCGCCGGCGTGCGGCACGACCGCGCGCGGCGCGACCATCACGGACGACGCCGTGAGCACGCGCGTGCGGTCGACGTCGGCGACGAACTGCGCGACGTAGTCGTTGGCGGGGTCGGACAGGATCTGCTCGGCCGTGCCGGTCTGGACGATCCGGCCGTCGCGCATGACGGCAATCCGGTCGCCCAGGTACATCGCCTCGTTGAGGTCGTGCGTGATGAACACGATCGTCTTGCCGAGGTTCTGCTGCAGGTCGAGCAGCTGGTCCTGCATCTCGCGACGGATCAGCGGGTCGAGCGCGCTGAACGCCTCGTCCATGAGCAGCACGTCGGTGTCGGCGGCGAGCGCGCGGGCCAGGCCGACGCGCTGGCGCATGCCGCCCGAGAGCTGCGAGGGCAGCGAGTCGCCCCAGCCCGACAGCCCGACGAGCTCGAGGGCCTCGCCGGCGCGGCGGCGGCGCTCGGTGCGGTCGACGCCCTGGATCTCCAGGGGGTAGGCGGCGTTGTCGAGCACGGTGCGGTGCGGCAGCAGCGCGAAGTGCTGGAAGACCATGCTGACGCGGCGGCGGCGCAGCTCGCGCAGGCGCCTGTCGTCGACCGTCGCGAGGTCGTCGTCGCCGATCACGACGCTGCCGGCGGTCGGTCGCCACAGCCCGTTGAGCATGCGGATGAGCGTCGACTTGCCCGATCCCGACAGGCCCATGACGACGAACGTCTCGCCCGACTCCACCCGGAGGTCGGCGTCGATCACGGCGGCCGTCCCGAACGGGCGGACGTCCTCGCGGGTCGCGCCCTCGCGCAACCGGCGGACGGCCTCGTTCGGGCGCCGTCCGAAGACCTTGAACACGCCCTCGGCGCGTAGTGCTGTCACATCCACCTCGTGCGTCCACGGGCCCGGGCCGTGCGCTGCGCGCTCGGCGTTCGCGGGGCGCGCCGGGCGCGCTCCGTGACCTCGGGTCCCTCCACGGCGGCCCCCGGCCCGCTCGTGCGGGCACAGCCGTCCCGGCACGTCGTGCCCGGGAGCGAGGACGCCACAGGGCGTACCTCGGGAACCGGTCCCGGCCGGTGGACCGGGACCGATCCACCCTGCCCGCCGTGCTCGGATGCCGCAAACGTGCCCTTGGTCGGATGTCCGGGTCCTCCGGGGTCACAGCCGCCTCAAAGGATGGCAAAAAACACGTCTGACCTGGGGTCTCGTGCGAATCCCGCGTCGTTATCGAATCGTGACCGAACGGGCCGGGGAGCAGGTGCCGCGGAGCGCGGCGGGCGGTGCACGGCCGTGACGGACGTCACGTCGACGAGCGCGTCGTCACGCCTCGGGGTCGGGCACGCCGTGCGGCAGCCGCCGCAGCAGCACGGCCTCGGCCTGCTCGCGCCGCACCCGCTCGAGCTCGACGGCGCCCTCACGGCGCCCCCGCTCGGCGAGCACGGCCGCGAGGAACGCCTCGGGGTGCGTCCCGGCGGGCGGCGGCGGGCTCACGAAGGGCTGCAGGTCGCCGGCCAGGCGTACGCCCAGCTCGGCGCGCGACGCGGGGTGCAGGCCCGGGGCGCGGGCGATGAACTGCCGCACCGCGAGCGCGAGCCCGTCAGGAAGCCGCGCGACGTCCGCGTGCGCCGCCCAGCCCGCCAGGTGCGGCGGCATCACGGCCGGCCGACGGACCTGCTTCGCAGAGCGCACGCGCGAGCCGTAGGTCCCCGCGAGCACGTCGCCGACGCGCTTGCCGCGCGGGTGGAACAGCGAGCACAGCAGCGCGACCGACCCCGCGGTGAGCCACAGCTCGCCCACGCCCGTGAGCGCGCGGACGAACGCCTGGCGGAACGTGATCGGCCCGCCGTCGTCACGCACGATCCGCACGCCCGCGACGAGCTTGCCCACCGAGCGGCCCCGCGTGAGCGTCTCGACCGTCGTGGGGAGCACGAGCGTCACGACCGCCACCGCGACGATCCCGACGACCCGACCCGTCTGCGCGTCGAGCGTCACGTCGAGCCCGCCCAGCGTCAGGATCGTGAGGATCCCGAGCACGAACAGCACGACGAGGTCGAGCACGGCCGCGAGCAGGCGCGAGGCGACCGACGCCGGCCGGGTGTCCAGCACGACGCCCTCGCCGATGACGACGCCGTCCTGCAGGGCTGTCGAACGCGCGGTGGCTGCCACCCGCGCAGACTAACCGGCGGCACGTCGGCCCCGCGCGCACGTGGCGGATGGCAGGCTGGGGGCGTGGACCTCGACGCGTACACCCGGGCCCGCACGCCCACCTGGCAGCGGCTCGACGAGCTCGCGCGCCGGCGCCGGCTCACGGGCGCCGAGGCCGACGAGCTCGTCGCGCTCTACCAGGCGACCGCGACCGACCTGTCGGCCGTCCGGTCGGCCGCGCCCGACCCCGAGACCGTGACGCGGCTGTCGCACGGGCTCGCACGCGCCCGGTCGCGTCTGGCCGGTGCGCACGCACCGTCCTTCGGCGAGGTCGCGGCCTTCGTCGTCGTGCGGCTGCCCGCGGCGCTCTACCGGATCCGGTGGTGGACCGTGGCGGTGACCGCGGCGTTCCTCGTCGTGGCGGTCGCCACCGGCGTGCTCGTCGCGACCTCGCCCGACGCGCTCGCGCTCATGGGCACCGCGGCCCAGCAGCAGGAGTACGTCGACAACGCGTTCGAGGCGTACTACGAGCCGGGCATCGGCTTCGCCGCGATGGTCTGGACCAACAACGCCTGGATCGCGGCCGTGTGCGTCGGGACCGGCATCACCGGGCTGCTGCCCGCCTACATGCTGCTGACCAACGCCGTGAACGTCGGCGCGGCGGGCGGCCTCATGGCCGCGCACGGACGCCTGGACGTGTTCCTGCAGCTCATCGCGCCGCACGGGCTGCTCGAGCTCACGGCGATCTTCGTCGCGGGCGCCGCGGGCCTGCGGCTGTTCTGGACCTGGGTCGACCCGGGGCCGCGGCCGCGCGGGCGGGCGCTCGCGCAGGAGGGTCGCGCCCTCTTCACGGTCGCGCTCGGGCTCGTCGGCGTGCTCGCGGTCTCGGGCCTCGTGGAGGGATTCGTCACGGGCACGGCGCTGCCGTGGCCCGTGAAGGTGGGCGTGGGCGTGCTCGTGCTCGCGGCGTTCTGGGCGTACGTGCTCGTGCTCGGGCGCCGCGCGGTGGCGGCCGGGGAGACGGGCGACCTCGACGACGACCGCGCCGGGTACGTCGTGGCGACGGCGGGCTGAGGACCGGTCAGTCGGCGAACGTCACGACGTGCGCGTCGGCGTCGTCCGCGACCAGCAGCACCGCCCGCTCGGCCTCGGCCAGCACGTCGCTCCGCTCGGCGCGTGACAGCGGCTCGAGCGCGCGCAGCGTGAGCGTGGCCGTCGTCCGGCGCGCCCCGCGCGTCCCCGCGGACACGCGGCCGAGCGCCCAGGTCGCGCGCACGCGCCCGTCGACCAGCACCGCCGCGGGCATCTGCCCGTTCGGCGTCTGCAACCGCGTGCGGTGCGCGTCGTCGATCACGCGCGTGCGCTGCGCGTGCGACAGCCACAGGTCGTCGTAGTCCGGCAGCAGGCGCACCGGCGCCGGCACGTCCGGGTCGGGGCGCGGTGCGTCCGGCAGGTCGAGCAGCTCGCGGACCCGCCCGCCGGGCCGCAGGGGCGCGGCGACGACGGTCACGAGCCGCTCGCGCAGGCCGTCGACCACCGCGCGCAGGCCCGACAGTCCCGACCACGCCTGCACGTCGGCGACGCTCGCGGGTCCGTACGCCGCGAGGTAACGCAGCACGACCGGCTCCAACGCCCGCCGCCGCGCGTCCTCGTCGCGCAGGTCGCCCGCGGCGGCCACCGCGTCCGGGACCCACGCGTCGAGCGTGGTCCACGTCGTCGGCGCCGGACGGCGCCACAGTCCGCGGGGCGTGACCTGCACGAGCGGGAGCAGCGCCCGCGCGAACGCCGACAGGTCCTGCGGGTGCGCACCGGGCCAGTGCCGCGCGAGGTGGGCGCCGAGGTCCGTCGTCACGCGTGGCTCCGCGCGCAGGTACGCCGCCGCGACCGTCACGAGCCGCTCGAGGTCCGTCGCGTCCGCGGACACCCGCCGGCGGGTGTTCGCCCGGAGCTCGCGCGCCATGACCGGCAGCGCGAGGGCAGCCAGCACCGGGGCGTCGCGCGCGGTCACCAGGTGCACGGTCGAGCGCATGCAGGCGATCCGCAGCAGCGTCCGGTCGAGCAGGAGCGCGTCGAGCGCGGCCGGTGTGAACCCCTCGACGCGGCTCCACAGACCGAGGAAGGGCGACCACGGGTTCTGCGCCTGCAGACCCACCAGGTGGGCCACCACGTCGGGGAGCGCGTCGGTCGTGCGCGTCAGCAGGTGCTGGCGTGCGAGCAGCGCACGGTTGAGGCCCCGGTCGTCGAGCACGGACCGACGCTAGCGCCGGCCACCCACGCGCGGCACGGCGTGCACCGTCACAGGCGTCCCGCGGCCTTCAGCGCCAGGTACGTGTCCGCGAGCCGCGGCGCGAGGTCGTCGGGCAGCCCCTCGACCACCTCGACGCCGAGCTGGCGCAACCGGGCGCCGACGGCCGCGCGCTCCAGCGCGGTGCGCTCGGCCGCCGCGGCGTCGAACACCTCGTCGGCCGTGGCGCGCGCCGCGCGGATCTCCTCGAGCTCGGGGTCCGCGACGGCGGCCAGCACCACCTGGTGCCGACGTGTCAGGCCGCCCACGACGTCGAGCAGCCCCTGCTCGACCGACGCGGGGTCGAGCGACGTCAGCAGCACGACGAGCGCGCGCCGGCTCAGGCGGGACCGCACCTGCCCCACGAGGCCGGGCCAGTCGGTCTCGACGAGCTCGGGCTCGACCACCGCGAGCGCGTCGGCCAGCGCCGGCAGCACGCGCGACGCGTGGCTGTCGGCGACGCGGGCGCGCACCCGCCGGTCGTACGCGAGCAGCTCGACGCGGTCGCCCGCGTGCGCCGCGAGCACGCCCAGCAGCAGCGACGCCTCGACGGCCGCCTCGAGCCGGGTGCCGTCGAGCACGCGTGCGGCGCTCGTGCGGGACGTGTCGACCACGAGCAGCACGTGCCGGTCGCGCTCGGGCCGCCACGTGCGGACCACCACCTCGTGCCGCCGCGCCGTGGCGCGCCAGTCGATCGACCGGACGTCGTCGCCGTCGACGTACTCCCGCAGCGAGTCGAACTCGGTGCCGCCGCCGCGCACCTGCACGGCCGCGCGGCCGTCGAGCTCGCGCAGTCGAGCGAGCCGCGAGGGCAGGTGCCGCCGCGACGCGAACTCCGGCAGCACGCGCAGGCGCCCGGGCACGTCGAGCGACGCCTGCCGGGCCGCGACGCCCAGCGGGCCGACGGTGCGCACCGTGACCCGCCCCGCCTCGGCGTCGCCGCGCCGCGTCGGGACGAGCGTCGTCGTGACGCGGCGGGCCTCACCCGGCGGCACGTCGAGGCGGTGCCGCGGCGTCCGCGCACCCGTGGGGGAGTCGCCGCCGGGCAGGGTCGACGGCGGCCAGGCGTCGCGCACCAGCACGCGGGCCGTGCGCCGCCCCACGTTGCGCAGCGTCAGCACCGAGTCCGCGGTGCCGGACAGCCGCACCGAGGCCGGCAGCCGACGCGAGACCGCGAGCTCGCGCGGC
This sequence comes from Cellulomonas sp. B6, assembly GCF_001462455.1. Lineage (GTDB taxonomy): Bacteria > Actinomycetota > Actinomycetes > Actinomycetales > Cellulomonadaceae > Cellulomonas. The sequence continues at coordinate 1,111 of NZ_LNTD01000174.1, read as the reverse complement.
GACGCGGCCAGCGCGACGTCGACCGCGCACAGCGCCACCACGACCAGCGCCCACGCGAGGACAGTGATCGGCGCGGGCAGCAGCACCACCGGGACGAGCCCGGCGAGCGCGACCAGCACCGCCCGGGAGGTCAGCGCCACGGGTCAGCGGGGGACGGGGACGGACGCCAGGACCGTGTCGAGCACGGTCTCGGCGGTGACGCCCTCGATCTCGGCCTCGGGGCGCAGCTGCACGCGGTGCCGCAGCGTGGGGTGGGCCAGCGCCTGCACGTCGTCGGGCGTCACGTAGCCGCGGCCCGAGAGCCACGCCCACGCGCGCGACGTCGCGAGCAGCGCGGTCGCGCCACGCGGCGAGACCCCGAGGCTCAGCGACGGCGACGTGCGCGTCGCGCGGCACAGGTCGACGACGTACCCGACGACCTCGGGGCCGACCTGCACCTGCGCGACCTGCTCGCGGGCCCGCGCCAGCGCGTCCGCGTCCGCGACCGCGCGCAGCCCGGCGGCGCGCAGGTCGCGCGGGTCGAACCCCGCGGCGTGCCGCGTCAGGACCTGCACCTCGTCCTCGCGCCCGGGCAGCGGCAGGAGCAGCTTGAGCAGGAAGCGGTCGAGCTGCGCCTCGGGCAGCGGGTAGGTGCCCTCGTACTCGACCGGGTTCTGCGTCGCGACCACGACGAACGGGTCGGGCAGGCGCCGGGGCTCGCCGTCCACCGTGACCTGGCGCTCCTCCATGGCCTCGAGCAGCGACGCCTGCGTCTTGGGGGGCGTGCGGTTGATCTCGTCGGCGAGCAGCAGGTTCGTGAACACGGGGCCCTCGCGGAACGAGAACTCGGCCGTGCGGGCGTCGTACACGAGCGACCCCGTGACGTCGCCCGGCATGAGGTCGGGCGTGAACTGCACGCGCTTGGTGCCCAGCTCGAGGGCTCCCGACAGCGAGCGCACCAGCAGGGTCTTGGCCACGCCGGGGACGCCCTCGAGCAGCACGTGCCCGCGGCACAGCAGCGCGATGATCAGACCCGTCACGGCGGCGTCCTGGCCGACGACGGCCTTCGCCACCTCGGTGCGCACCGCGGCGAGCGCGGTGCGCAGGTCGTCCCCGGGTGCCGGGGCCGCGG
>NZ_LNTD01000173.1 GCF_001462455.1 Cellulomonas sp. B6 | reverse complement strand
GGTGGGCGGGTCGCGCTCGGGTCGCGCTCGGTCGTGCTCGGGTCAGAGCGCCGCGAGCTCGCGCTCGAGGTCGTCGAGCCCGAGGGAGCCGAGGCCGAGCGCGGCGGTGTGCCAGGTGCGCAGGTCGAACGTCTCCCCCGCGGCCTCGCGGCGTGCGCGGGCGGCGGCGCGGCCCGCGAGCCAGGCGCGCTCGCCGAGCTTGTAGCTGATGGCCTGGCCGGGCCAGCCGAGGTAGCGCTCGACCTCGCTGTGCACGAACGCGGCCGGCGAGCCGCTGCGGGCGGCGAAGAACTCCTCGGCGAGGTCGGCGGTCCACGTCTCACCGGGGTGGAACGCGCGCTCGTCGGGGATGCGCAGGCCCAGGTGCATGCCGATGTCGATGACGACGCGCACGGCGCGCATGCGCTGGCCGTCGAGGTACCCCAGGCGCGCCCCGGGGGTGCGCAGGTACCCGAGGTCGTCCATGAGCCGCTCGGCGTACAGCGCCCAGCCCTCGGTGGTCGCGGGGATCGAGCCGATCGACGTCTGGTAGACCGACAGGTCGCCGGCGCGGCGGGCCCACTCGCCGAGCTGCAGGTGGTGGCCGGGCACGCCCTCGTGGTACCAGGTGCTGATGAGGTCCCACGTGGGGAACCGGTCGCGGCCGAGCGTCGGCAGCCAGGTGCGGCCCGGGCGGGAGAAGTCGAGCGACGGGCGCGTGTAGTAGGGCGCGGCGGCGGACCCCGGGGGCGCGATCATCGCCTCGACGCGCTTCACGGGTCCGGCGACGTCGACGACGGTGCCGTCGAGCTCGGCGATCGCGTCGTCCATCATCCGCTGCAGCCAGGCGCGGACCTCCTCGACGCCCTCGACGGCCTCGCCGTGCTCGTCGAGGTGCGCGAGGGCCCGCTGCGGGTCGGCGCCGGGCAGGACGCGGTCGGCCTCGGCGGCCATGTCGGTCTCGATGCGTGCGAGCTCCTCCCATCCCCACGCGTACGCGGCGTCGAGGTCGAGGTCGGCGCCGGTGTGCAGGCGCGCGTGGAGCGCGTAGCGGTCGCGGCCGACGGCGTCGGGGACGTCCTGGACGGCGGGCAGGTACTCCTGCGCGATCCACGTCCGGAGCGCGTCGACGCCCGCGGCCGCGTCGACCGCCGCGGCGTCGAGCCGCGCCTGCAGCGCGGGCGAGACCCCGGCGTGCGCGGCGCCGGCCACGAACCCGGCGTGCCAGCCGCGCCCGTCGGCGGCGCCGAGCCAGTCGCCGAGCTGGTCGACGACCGTCGACGCCTGTCGCGGGGCGCTGCGCACGCCGCGGCGCAGGCCCTCGGCGAGCGTCGCGCGCAGGCCCTCGGCGGCGGCCGGCACCTGCGCGACGCGGTCGGCGACGACGTCCCAGTCGTCGGGCGTGGCGGTCGGCATCATGAGGAAGAGCGACTGGAGGGTCTGCACGGGCGACGCGATGGGACGCAGCACCGCGAGGTGCTCGCCCGCGTCGTGCACGGCGAGCTGCGCGGTCAGCCGCTCGCGCAGCAGGGTCGCGCAGCGCCGGTCGTCGTCGTCGCGCACCTGCGCGGTGTCGAGCTCGGCGAGCACCGCGCGCGACGCCTCGGCCTTCGCCTCAGCACCCGCGGGCGACAGGTCGGGCATGCGACGGTCGCCGGGGCGCGTCCCGAGCGCGGTGCCCACGGTCGGGTCCAGGTCGGCGAGCGTCTCGACCCACCGGTCGGCGAGCTGGCGGGCGGTGGGCGCGGCGGGGTGCGGGGAGGACGTGGGCATGCGCGCCACGCTATCCCGCGGCAGTGCGGGCATGTGACAGTGCGACGCGGGGCGCCCGGCGCGGGCTCAGGACGCGGCGCGGCGCCTGGCGAGCGGGAGGATCACCAGCCCGCTCGCGCACAGCAGCGCCCACCACTCGCCGGTCGTGACACCGACCGCGACCCCGGCGGCCAGCACGATCGCGGAGAACACGCCGGCGACCCACCCCCAGGGCGGCTGCCTCTCCCCCTGCTCATCCATGAACTGACGCTACCAACGGACCTCGTCCGCCGCCGCACCGGGGCACCGGGGAGACCGAGCGCTCCGGCTCCATGTCCGGGCCCCACCCGGCCCATCGGGCACACGCCGCGCACAGCGAACCGGGGACCCGCGTCGCGTCAGGCGGCGCGCATCTCGCGTCAGGCCCGCAGCAGACCACCCAGCACGCGCACGCCCTCGGCGATCTGCGCGGGGCTCGCGGCCCCGTACGACAGCCGCAGGTGCGGTGCTGGCGGCTCGTCGACGTAGAAGTGCCGGCCGTCGCCGACCAGGACCCCCGCGGCGTCGGCGGCGGCGGCCAGGGCGCGCGTGTCGACGCCGTGGTCCAGGCGCACCCACAGGTGCAAGCCGCCGCGCGGGACAGTGGTGAGGCGGGCCTCGGGCAGGGTCGTGCGCAGCGCGTCGACGAGCGCGTCGCGGCGGGTCGCGAGCTCGGTGCGCAGCCGCCGGACGTGCCGCGGCCAGGCGGCGGACGTCAGCAGGCCGTGCGCGACCTCCTGCACGACCGGCGCGACGCCGAGGTCGTCGGCCGTGCGGGCGGCCCGCATGCGCTGACCGGCGGGGCCGCGCGCGACGACCGCACCCAGGCGCAGCCCCGGCGACGCGGGCTTGCTCAGGGTCGTGACGGTGACGACGTGGCCGTGCGCGTCGTCCGCGAGCAGGGGCGCCGGCGCGGGGCCGTCGATCGCGAGGTGGCGCGCCCAGTCGTCCTCGACGACGAACGCGCCGTGGCGCACGACGAGGTCGAGCAGCTCACGGCGGCGGTCGGCGCCGAGCACCGCGCCGGTGGGGTTGGCGTACGACGGCTGCAGCACCACGACGCGCGCCCGCGTCCGCTCGAGCGCGTCGGCCAGCAGGTCGACGCGCACACCCTCGGCGTCAGCGGGGACGGACACGACGTGCAGCCCGGCGCTCTGGGCGGCGAGCAGCGCCCCGGGGTAGCCGGGGCTCTCGGTGAGCACGGTGTCACCGGGCTCGGCGAGCGTGCGCAGCGCGACGACGAGACCGGCCTGGCCGCCGGGGACGACGAGCACGTCCTGCGGGTCGACGCGGTAGGGCGCGGCGAGCACGCGCCGCAGGTCGGGCGAGCCGGCCGGCGGGGTCATCGCCCAGGCCCGGGTGCTGCGCACAGCGCGCGCGCCGAGGCGTCGCAGGTCCTCATGCGGCAGCAGCTCGGGCGCGAGGTAGCCCCACGACAGCGGCACGTGGTCGGCGGAGCCGTACCCGCCGAGGCGCGCGGCCCGGTCGGCGTCGACGCGGGCGGGACCCAGCGCGCCGGTCTGCCACGCGTAGTCGGGCTCGGGCCGTGCGGCGCGGTCGGTGACGAACGTGCCGCGCCCGGGTTCGGCGCGCACGAGGCCCGCGGTCGCCAGCTGCGCGACGGCCGCCGTGACCGTGACGGCGCTCGCGCGGTGCCGCCGCGACAGCTCGCGCACGCCCGGCAGCCGGTCACCGGGGCTCGCGGCGTCCACGAGCGCAGCCAGCGAACGGGCGACGTCCACCACCCTGTTATCGTCGGTCATGAGACACAACGATAACGCTACCGCGCTTCTCCCCCAGGTGTTACCGCTCGCCCGGCGGGCGCGCGGACCGTGAGCCCCGCCGG
>NZ_LNTD01000172.1 GCF_001462455.1 Cellulomonas sp. B6 | reverse complement strand
CTGGGCCGTCGCCGCCCTCGTCCCCACGCTGCTGCTCGCCGCCTGCTCGACCGCCGCGGCCCCCGCCGCCGGCCCGTCCGACGCGGCTGCGGCGAGCGCCGACCCCGTGCCCGGCGGCACGCTGCGGTTCGCGCTCGGCGCGTCGCCCAGCGGCGTCGACCCCCAGCAGGTCGGCTCGAACGTCAGCATCTACGTGGCCCGCCAGCTCGCCGACTCGCTCACCGACCAGGACCCCGAGACGGGCGAGATCGTGCCGTGGATCGCGACGAGCTGGGACGTGAGCGACGACCTCACGCAGTTCACGTTCCACCTCCGCGACGGCGTCACGTTCTCCGACGGCACGCCCCTGACGGCGGCGACCGTGAAGGCGAACCTCGACGTGCTGGCCCGCGGGCTCGGCGCCGGGTCGGCGCTCGCGACGAGCTACCTCTCGGGGTACGTCGAGACGCGCGTCGACGACGAGCGCACCGCGACGGTCGTCTTCGAGGCGCCCAACGCGCAGTTCCTGCAGGCCACGTCGACGGTGTCGCTCGCGATCCTCTCCGACGCGACCACGCAGGCCGCGCCCGAGGAGAGGCTGCAGGGTGACGTCGTCGGGTCCGGCCCGTTCGTGCTCGAGAGCTACACGCAGGACCAGGGCGCCGTGCTCACGCGACGTGACGGGTACGCGTGGGCGTCGGGCGTCTCCGACCACGACGGTGAGGCGTACCTCGACCGCATCGAGTTCACGGTCGTCCCCGAGTCCGGCGTGCGCGCCGGCGGGCTCGCCTCCGACCAGTTCGACGCGATCGGCGACGTGCTGCCGCAGGACGTCGCGCAGGTCGAGGCGACCGACGGCACCGTGCTCACGCGCACCAACCCCGGTGTCGTGTTCGTGCTGCAGCCCAACGTCACGGCCGCGCCGCTCGACGACCCCGACGTGCGCCGCGCGGTCAACCTCGCGATCGACCGGCAGCAGCTCGTCGACACCGTGCTGTCCGACGCGTTCCGGCCCGCCACGAGCGTGCTCGCGTCGACCACGCCCGGGTACGTCGACCTGTCCGACGAGCTCGCGCTCGACGCCGACGCCGCGGCCGACCTGCTCGACGACGCCGGCTGGGAGCCGGGCGACGACGGCATCCGGCAGAAGGACGGGCAGCGGCTCACGTTCGACGTCGTCTACGCGCCCCTGTTCACCGGGTCGCAGGCCGTGCTGGAACTGGTCCAGCAGCAGCTGCGCGCCGCGGGCGTCGACCTGCAGATCCGCCAGCAGACCCCCGCCGAGCAGCAGCAGTCGCTGACGGCGGGCGCGTTCGGCACGTACTACTACAACGTCACGCGCGCCGACGGCGACATCCTGCGCACGCAGTTCTCGTCGACGCTGCGCAACATCAACCAGCGCCCCGCCGACGACGTGCTCGACCCGCTGCTCGACGCGCAGCTCGCCGCCGCCGACCCCGCCGCGCGTGCCGACCTCGTCGCGCAGGCGCAGCGCGAGGTGCTCGACCAGGGGCTCGCGATCCCGCTGTTCGAGCTCGCGCAGTCCATCGGCGTGGCCGGCGGCGTGCACGGCGTGGCGTTCGACGCGTCCTCGCGGCTGCTGTTCCACGACGCGTGGATCGAGCCGACGCCGTGACCCGGTACGTCCTGCACCGCGTCGTCGGCGCCGCGGCCGTGCTGCTCGCCGCGTTCACCGCGGCCTTCGCGGTCCTCTACCTGCTGCCGAGCGACCCGGTGAGCATCATGCTCGACCAGAGCTCGACCGGCGGGTACGTCGACCCCGCGCAGGTCGACGCGCTGCGGGCCAGGTACGGGCTCGACCAGGGCCCGCTCCAGCAGTACCTCGGCGCGCTGGGGCGCACCCTGCGCGGCGACCTCGGCACGTCCGTCGCGTCGGGCGCACCCGTGGCCGGTCTGATCGCGGCCGCGCTGCCCGAGACCGCGCGGCTGGCGGCCCTGGCCCTGGGCCTCGCGGTGGTCGGCGGCGGTGCGCTCGCGACCGCCGCGACGTGGACGCGCTCGGCGCGCCTGCGCGGGTTCCTGCTCGCGCTGCCGCCGCTCGGCGTCGCGGTCCCGACGTTCTGGGTCGGGCTCGTGCTGCTGCAGGTGCTGTCGTTCCGGTACCCGCTGTTCCCGGCCGTCGGCAACCGGGGCGTCGCGAGCCTCGTGCTCCCGGCCGTCACGCTCGCGATCCCGCTCGGCGCGACCGTCGCGCAGGTCCTCGCGCACGGCATGGGCGCCGCGTGGCGCGCGCCGTACGTCGAGACCGCGCTCGCCAAGGGCGCGACCCGCACGCGCGTGCAGCTGCACCACGTCACGCGCAACGCCGTGCTGCCCGCGCTCACGCTGCTCGGCGTGCTGGTCGGCAACGTGCTCGCGGGGTCCGTGGTCGTCGAGACCGTGTTCTCGCGGCAGGGGTTCGGGCGGCTCGTGCAGTCGGCCGTCACGACGCAGGACATCCCCGTCGTGCTGGGGCTCGTCGTCGTGGCCGCCGCGGTGTTCGTCGTCGTCAACCTGCTGGTCGACCTCGCGTACCCCCTGCTGGACCCGCGCCTGACCCGGGGGAGGGCCGCCGCATGACGCTCATCGGCACCGCTCGGCCGGACCGCACCGCCGTCCGCCCCGCCGCGCCCGTGCGCGACGCCGCCCCCGCGACGACTCGCGCCTCCCGCGTGCGTCGCGCGCTGCCCGCGCGCCTGCGGCACCACCCGCTGACCCGGCCCGGCGCGCTGCTCGCGCTCGCGGTCGTCGTCGTGGTGCTCGCGTGGGCGCTCGTGCCCGGCGCGTTCACGTCGCACGACCCGATCACCGGCGTCCCGGCCGACGCGCTCGCGCCGCCCGGCGCCGCGCACTGGTTCGGCACCGACCACCTCGGCCGGGACCTGTTCGCGCGCACCGTGCACGGCACGGCCCTGTCGGTGCGCGCCGCGCTCGTCGCGGTCGCCGTCGCGGCGGCCGCCGGGTCCGCGGTCGGGGCGGTCGCCGGGTTCGTCGGCGGGCGCGTCGACGACGTGCTCATGCGCGGCGCCGACGTGCTGCTCGCGATCCCCAACCTGCTGCTGTCCCTCGCGGTCGTCACGGTGCTGGGCTTCGGCACGCTCGAGGTGGCGCTCGCAGTCGGCATCGCGTCGGTCGCGACCTTCGCGCGGCTCATGCGCGGCGAGGTGCTGCGCGTGCGCCGCGCCACCTACGTGGAGGCCGCGCACCTCGCCGGGGCCGGGCGTGCGTCGGTGGTCGTGCGGCACGTGCTGCCCAACTCGGCGGGCCCGGTGCTCGCGCTGACGACGGTCGAGCTCGGCGGGGTCGTGCTCGCCGTCTCGGCCCTGAGCTTCCTCGGCTACGGCGCGACGCCCCCCACACCCGAGTGGGGCTCGCTCGTCGCCGAGGGGCGCAACTACCTCGCGACCGCGTGGTGGTACTCGACGCTGCCCGGCGCCGTGATCGCCGTGGTCGTGCTCGCGGCCGGGCGCCTCGGGCGTGCGGTCGGACGACCGGGGAGGACCGCCCGATGACCGCCGAGGCCCTGACCACGCGCACCGCCGACGACCGGGCACGGCCCGGGGGCGACGCGCGACCCGTGCTCGTCGTGCGCGACCTGCACGTCACCTACCGCGGCACCGACGGCGACGTGCCGGCCGTCCGCGGCGTCGACCTCGACGTCCACGCGGGCGAGGTCGTCGCGCTGGTCGGGGAGTCCGGCTCGGGCAAGTCCAGCACCGCGCACGCCGTGGTCGGACTGCTGCCCGCGAACGGCGCGGTGACCGGTGGTGCGCTGACGCTCGGCGACGACCCCCGCACGGCCCTCGACCTCGCGACGCTGCCCGAGCGTGCGTGGTCGCGCGTGCGCGGTGCGCGTCTCGGGCTCGTGCCGCAGGACCCGGGCGTCGCGCTCGACCCCGTGCAGCGCATCGGCGACCAGGTCGCCGAGGTGCTGCGCATCCACCACCGCACGTCGCGGCGCGCGGCGTACGCCCGGGCGGTCGAGATCCTCGACGCCGTCGGCCTCGACGCACCCGCCGTCCGCGCCCGGCAGCACCCGCACCAGCTGTCGGGCGGCATGCGGCAGCGCGTCCTCATCGGCATCGCGCTCGCGTGCGAGCCCGAGCTGGTCGTGGCCGACGAGCCGACCAGCGCGCTCGACGTCACCGTGCAGCGGCGCGTGCTCGACCTGCTCGCCGACCTCACGGCACGCACCGGCACCGCGGTGCTGCTCATCACGCACGACCTGGCGCTCGCCGCCGACCGGGCCGACCGCGTCGTCGTCATGAAGGACGGGCGCGTGGTCGAGCACGGGGCGACCGCGCAGGTGCTGCGCGCCCCGCGGCACGCGTACACGCGGGAGCTGCTCGCCGCGGCCCCGGGGCTCGCGCCCCGGGACGCGGGCGGTGCGCCGACGGCGGCGCGGCCCGCCGCGCGGACGTCCCTCCGGGCGGCGTCGCCGGTGGCCCCGCGGGAGGACGTCGCGGTGGGTGACGGGCCCGCGCTCCTGGAGGTCGACGGGCTCACCCGCACGTTCCGGCTCGGCCCGCGGCGGACGGGCGACGTGCTGCGCGCGGTGGACGGAGTGACGTTCCGCGTGCCGCGCGGCTCGGCGTTCGCGCTCGTGGGCGAGTCGGGGTCCGGCAAGTCGACGACGGCGCGGCTCGTGCTCGGCCTCGACCGGCCCGACGCGGGCACGGTCCGGTTCGACGGCGTGGCCGTCGCCGGCGCCCGCGGCGACGCCCTGCGCGACCTGCGGCGCCGCACCCAGCTGGTCCACCAGGACCCGTCGACCGCGCTCGACCCGCGCTTCACGGTCGCCCGTGCCGTCGACGAGCCGCTGCGCGCGCACCGCGTGGGCACGCCCGCCGAGCGGCGCGAGCGCGTCGCTGACCTGCTGGCCCAGGTGCACCTGTCGCCCGACCTCGCGCGCCGTCGGCCCGCCGAGCTCTCGGGCGGCCAGCGCCAGCGCGTCGCGATCGCGCGGGCCCTCGCGCTCGACCCCGAGCTCCTGGTGCTCGACGAGCCGACCAGCGCGCTCGACGTCTCCGTGCAGGCCCGTGTGCTCGAGCTGCTCGCGGACCTCCGCGAGCGGCGCGGCCTGACCTACCTGTTCATCTCGCACGACCTCGCGGTCGTCCGGCGCGTCGCCGAGCACGTGGGCGTCATGCGGGCGGGCCGCCTGGTCGAGACGGGGCGCACCGCGGACGTCTTCGACGACCCGCGCGACCCCTACACCGCCGAGCTCGTCGGCGCGATCCCCGGCACGCACGCACGAGAGGACCAGCGATGACCCTGCAGGACACCGGCACCCGACCGGCCACCGACGCCCCGACCGTGCCGGACGACGCGCCGACCGCCGCCGCGCACGCCGCGTGGCGCGCCGCGCGCGAGGACGAGCTGCGCGCACCGCACGGCTGGCTCTCGCCCGTCGCGTACCTCGACGTGCCGCACGTCCCGACCGTGCTGGGCGACGTGCCCGGCCGCTGGTGGGTCGACGCCGACCAGGTGCACCACGCGGTGGGCGCCGACGTCACGACGCACGCGGTCGCCGAGGGCGGCTCGCAGGTCGTGGCGACCTACCTGCCCGCCGGACGCGCGCCGGCGGACGACGCCGGGACCGCCGAGATCGCGGTCGAGATCGTGCGGCGCACCGGTCGGTTCGCGCTGCGCCTGCGCGACCCGCAGGCGCCCGCGCGGGCGGCCTTCACGGGCGTCCCCGCGTACCCGCACGACGCGTCGTGGGTGCTCGACGTGCCCGTCCGCTGGTACCCCGAGCCGCGCGAGGTCGTCGTGGGCGCGGCACGCCCCGGGCTCGTGCACCGCGTGCAGGTCGTGGGCGAGGTCGACGTCGCGCGGGACGGGCGGCGCGCGACCCTCGCGCTGACCGGTGCGCCGGGCGGCGCGGTGACGCTCCTGTTCAGCGACGACGCCGACGACGTCGCGCCGTGGCGCGTCGTGCAGGCCGGGGTCCCCGGTCCCGGCACGACGACGCTGCGGCTCGACCTCAACCGCGCCGTCAACCTGCCCTACGCGTTCTCGGACCACGGCACGTGCCCCGCGCCCGTGCCCGGCAACCACCTGCCGTTCGCGGTGACCGCCGGTGAGCGGGTGCCGCGGTGACCACGACCGCGCCCGTCGGGGCCGGTCCCGTGCCCGGCGACGCGCTCGAGGTGCGCAGCGTGCACCTGCACGACCCGCTCGTGCGGCCGCTGATCGACGAGCTCGCGCACGAGTACTGGTCCCGGTACCAGGGCCTGCTCACCTCCGAGCAGCTGCGCGACGAGATGGAGCACTACCCGGCGGAGGACCTCGCACCCCCGCACGGCGAGCTGCTGCTCCTGCTCGCCGACGGCGTGCCGCTCGCCGGGGGCGCGTTCCGACGCCGCACCGAGGCCGAGCTGGGGGACGCGGCGCTCCTGGAGCGGCCCGGCACCCGGCGCCGCGACGGCACACCCGCGGTGCGGACGGCCGAGCTCAAGCGCATCTGGACGCACTCGGCGCACCGCCGCCGCGGGCTCGCACGCCGCGTGCTCGCCGAGCTCGAGCGGCGCGCCGTGGCCCGCGGCTACCGGCGGCTCTACCTCACGACCGGTCCGCGGCAGCCCGAGGCCGCCGGCCTGTACCTGACCACGGGCTACCGCCCGCTGTTCGACCCGACGGTCACCCCCGCCGGTCCGCTGCCGTTCGAGAAGTGGCTGGAGGTCACGCCGTGAGCACGCACCTCGCGCAGGACGAGTCGCGCCTGATCGTGGCACCGCCCGGGCGGCACCCCGCCGACGCGTCGACCGGCACGTCGGCCGGCGCGACGCCGGGCTCGCCCGCCGGCGACCGGCTCGCGGACCTGCGGATCGTCCCGGCACGGCACCCCGGGCGCTGGGTCGCCACGGCCGCGGTCGCGGTCCTGCTCGCGATGGTCGTCAGCTCGTTGGTCACCAACGACCGCTGGGAGTGGGGCGTCGTCGCGCAGTACCTCACGTGGCCGTCGGTCGTCGAGGGCGCGTGGGCGACCGTGCGGCTCACCGCCGTCGCGGCGGTCGTCGGGTTCGCGCTCGGCACGGTGCTCGCGCTCATGCGGCTGTCTCGCTCGCCGCTGCTGCGGTCGGTGTCGTGGGCGTACACGTGGGTGTTCCGGTCGGTGCCGCTGCTGCTGCAGCTGCTGCTCTGGTACAACCTCGCCTATCTGTACCCGCACCTCAGCCTCGGCGTGCCGTTCGGCCCCGAGTACCTGTGGTTCGACACGCTGTCGGTCGTCGACAAGTTCTGGGCCGCGATCCTCGGGCTCGGCCTCTCGCAGGCCGCGTACTCCGCCGAGATCGTGCGCGCCGGGATCCTGTCGGTCGACCAGGGGCAGCACGAGGCGGCCGCGTCGCTCGGGCTGCCGCGCCGCCGCCAGGTGAGCCGCATCATCCTGCCGCAGGCCATGCGCACGATCGTGCCGACGGCCGTCAACGAGGTCATCGGGCTGCTCAAGGGCACGTCGATCGTCTACGTGCTCGCGTACGGCGAGCTGTTCTACATCGTCAGCGTCATCTACGGCCGCAACGGGCGCGTCGTGCCGCTGCTGCTGGTCGCGTCGATCTGGTACCTCGTGCTGACCACGCTCATCACGGTCGTGCAGTACTACGTCGAGCGGCACTACGCGAAGGGCGCGCTGCGGACGCTGCCGCCCACGCCGCTGCAGCGCGCGCGGTGGACCGTCCAGGTCGCGGTCGCGCGGCTCACCGGGCGTGACGTGCCACCGGGCGTGCCGCCGGCGTACGCCGCGCGGGCGCGCGTCGGGGTGCTGACGCGCACGTCGCGCACGGTCGCGCCGACCGCGGGGGAGCGGGCGTGAGTGCCGCGACGTCCGCGGCCGTCGACCGCGTCGCCGACGCGACGGGCCGCGTCGAGCTGCACGACGTGCACAAGGCGTACGGCACGCTCGAGGTGCTGCGTGGCGTGTCCCTGACGCTCGAGCCCGGGTCGGTCACGGTCGTGCTCGGGCCGTCGGGGTCGGGCAAGTCGACGCTGCTGCGCGTCGTCAACCACCTCGAGAAGGTCGACCGCGGGTTCGTCGCGGTCGACGGCGACCTCGTCGGGTACCGCCGGCGCGGGCGCACGCTGCGCGAGCTCACGGAGCGCGACGTGCTGCGGCAGCGCACCCGCATCGGCTTCGTGTTCCAGTCGTTCAACCTGTTCCCGCACCTCACGGCCCTGGAGAACGTCGTCGAGGCGCCCGTCGCGGCGCAGGGCCGCCCGCGCGCCCAGGTCGAGGCGGAGGCGCGCGAGCTGCTCGCACGCGTCGGGCTCGCCGACAAGGCCGACGCACGCCCGCGTCAGCTCTCGGGCGGTCAGCAGCAGCGCGTCGCGATCGCCCGGGCGCTCGCGCTGCGGCCGTCGGTGCTGCTGTTCGACGAGCCGACGTCGGCGCTCGACCCCGAGCTCGTCGGCGAGGTGCTCGACGTCATGAAGGACGTCGCGCGCAGCGGCACCACGCTGCTCGTCGTCACGCACGAGATCGGGTTCGCGCGCGAGGTCGCCGACACCGTCGTGCTGCTCGACCGCGGCGTCGTCGTCGAGCAGGGCCCGCCCTCCCAGGTGCTCGACGCGCCGCGCCACGAACGCACGCGCGCCTTCCTGCAG
>NZ_LNTD01000171.1 GCF_001462455.1 Cellulomonas sp. B6 | reverse complement strand
GGCCGCCCCCGACGCCGCCCGGCCCGTCACGTCCGCGTGGACCGGCACGGCTCCCCGCCTCGCCGGGCGCGGGCTCGTGCACCGCTTCGGCACGACCACCGCGCTCGCGGGCGTCGACGTCGACCTCGCCGACGGCGAGTCGCTCGCCGTCATGGGCCCCTCGGGGTCCGGCAAGTCGACGCTGCTGCACGTGCTCGCCGGGATCATCGTGCCGTCCGGCGGCACCGTGACCCTGCGCGGCGAGCCCGTGCAGGCGCTCTCGGAGAAGAAGCGGTCGCTGCTGCGGCGCACGCGCTACGGGTTCGTCTTCCAGTTCGGCCAGCTGCTGTCGGAGCTGTCGGCGCTCGAGAACGTGGCGCTGCCGGCGATGCTCACCGGGGCGTCCCGGTCCGACGCGCAGGCCGCCGCGGGCCAGTGGCTCGCGGCGCTCGGCCTGGCCGGCGCGGAGGGGCGCCGGCCGGGCGAGCTCTCCGGCGGGCAGGCGCAGCGCGTCGCGGTCGCCCGCGCGCTCATCACGCGCCCCGAGGTCGTCTTCGCCGACGAGCCCACCGGTGCCCTCGACCAGCAGACCGGGCACGACGTCATGAAGGTCCTCGTGGACTCGACCCGCGCCGTGGGCGCGTCGCTCGTCGTCGTCACGCACGACGCGGACGTCGCGGCCTGGTGCGACCGGCGCATCGACATGCGCGACGGGCTCGTCGTGCCGCCCGGTTCGACGGCGGGCGAGGGCGTCGGTCCGCGCCCGGGCGAGAAGCCCGCCCGTGTGCTGCCCGACGACCTGGGTGCGGCCCGCGTCTCCGACGTCTTCGGCGGTGCGCGGTGAGCATCAGCCCCGTCCTCGCGCTCGCGCCCCGGCTGCAGCGTGCCGGCGGCCGCGACTCACGCACCACGACCGTCCTCGCGCTCACGGCGTTCGCCGTCACGACCGCGCTGACGCTGTCGGTCGTCGCGGCGCTGCTCGGCTTCGTCGACCGCGCCGAGAACCCCGTCACGCAGTTCGACCGCGACATGGGCGGCTTCTACGTGACGCTCGCCGTCACCGCGACGATCCTGCTGGTCGTGCCGCTGCTGACGCTCGGCGGCGCGGCGGCCCGCCTCGGCGTCGCGCGCCGCGACGCCCGTCTCGCGGCGCTGCGGCTCATCGGCGCCACGCCCGGCGAGGTCGTCGGGCTGACCCTCCTGGAGACCGCGCTGCAGGGGCTGATCGGCGCCGTGATCGGCACCGGTCTGTACGGCCTGCTGCTGGGCGTCTGGACGCAGATCCCGTTCCAGGGGCGGCCGTTCACGGTCGGCGACCTGTGGGTCGGCGTGCCGGTCGTGCTGCTCGCGTGGCTCGTCGTGCCCGTGCTCGCCGCCGTCAGCGGGGCGGTCACGCTGCGCCGCGTCGTCGTCTCGCCGCTGGGCGTCGCGCGGCGCGAGACGAAGCCGGGGCTCACCGCCGTCCGCGTCGTCGTGGCGCTCGTCGCGCTCGCCGCGTTCATGTTCGTGTCCGTGAACGGGCAGATGTTCGCCGCGATCCTCGTGACGGTGCTGCTGGGCATGCTCGCCGTCGCGTTCCTCGCGATGAACGCGATCGGGCCGTGGGTGCTCGGCGTCATGGGGCGCGTGCGGCTGCGCCGTGCCCGCACGCCCGCGCAGCTGCTGGCCGCGCGCCGCCTGCTCGACGACCCGAAGGCCATGTGGCGGATCGTCGGCGGGCTGGGCCTCGCGTCGTTCGTCGCCGGGTGCCTCACGGCCGTGCCGGCGCTCGTGTCGCTCGCGGGGAACAGCGACCCCGACGCCGTCATGCAGATGTCCGACATCCGCACCGGGGCGATCCTCACGCTCGCCATCACGTTCCTGCTGTCGGCCGTGTCGGCCGGGATCGCGCAGGCCGCCGCCGTGCTCGACCGGCGCCGCGAGCTGTCGCTCGCGCGGCTCGCGGGCGTCCCGGACGACCTGTTCGACCAGGTGCGCCGGCGCGAGGTGCTCGCCCCGCTGCTGTTCACGTCGGTGGGCTCGGCGCTCGCGTCGTTCGTCATGTTCTTCCCGCTGTTCGGGCAGATCATCCTGTCCGCGCCGTCGGGGCTGCTGCTGCTCGTCGGGAGCCTGGCCGTCGGCATCACGCTCGTGCTGCTGGCCACCGAGGCGTCGCGCCCGCTGCTGCGCCGCACGCTCGCCGAGACGGTCGTGCGCGCGGACTGACCCGGCTCCTCGGGCCCGTCCCACCCCCTGGGGGCGGGTCCGAGGGGCGCGACGGCGGCGTCAGGAGCGACGGTCGGGGTCCGGGGTCGTCGCGCGGGTCTGGACGACGAGCTCGTCGACCGCCGCCGTGCCCGCCGCCGCGACGACGCACCACAGCGCCCCCGTCCACCCGGCGACCGAGAGCAGCGGGGCCGTGAACACCGCGACCCCGGCCACGCGGTTGGCGGTCGTGTGCCGCATCACCAGGCGCCCGAACCGCGCGGCGCCGACGACGACGGCGGCGACCTTGAGCGCGGCCACGACCGCCGCGGCCAGCAGCAGCGGCACCGCGTCGGCGCCCAGCGCCCGGGCCACCAGCCACGTCGCGACGACGAACAGCAGCACGTCGGCCACCGAGTCGATCCGCGCGCCCCGCGGCCCGGCCGTCCCCAGCCGCCGCGCGAGCGGACCGTCGAGCACGTCGGTCAGCCCCGCCAGCAGGTACAGCGCGACCAGCAGCGCCGGGCGGTCGACGACGAACGGCAGCGCGAGCGCGAGCACGCCCCGCGCGGCCGACAGCGCGTCCGGCAGCCACCGCCCCACGCGCCCGCACGCTACGCCGTCGTCCGCGGCGGGACGCGGGACCGATGGGGTCGCCCCACGCCCCGGCCGTCGCACCACGGTGCCGAACGCGGGGTTCTGCCGGTTCGTGACGCCCAGGAGCGGCGCGACCCGGCGTTCGGCGGTGCGCGGGGGACCGTGGGTCAGGCGTCAGGCAGGGCGGCGGGCGACGACGACGTGCTCCTGCCCCGGGCGGTCGGGTGCGTCGCGGACGTCGACGAGCTCCAGCCCCGCCGCGTCGAGACCGACCCGGACCTCGTCGAGCGAGCGGAACCGCAGGGTCGACGTCGACCGCACCGCGGAGCCGCCGGCGGACCCCGGCGTCGACACCGGTGCCGTGCGTGATCCGGGCCCTCTCGTCGAGTGCGGGCGTCGAGTGCGGGGTCGGGCCGGTGACGGGGGCCGTTGAGCGGCGGAACCCCGCGTTCGGCGGCGGGATCGTCCGGTGGCGGGCGAGCGCGCTGGGCGGGTGCAGGGCGCCGGGCGGGGCGGTGGACGACGG
>NZ_LNTD01000170.1 GCF_001462455.1 Cellulomonas sp. B6 | reverse complement strand
ATGACCCCGTCCCGCCGCGCTGCCGCACCCGCCGCAGCCGCCACCCTCCTCCTCGCCCTCGCCGCGTGCACCAGCACGAGCGACGCCGCCGAGGCGCCCGACTCGCAGTGGTCCGACCTCGCCGACTCCGCCGCGTGCGCCGACCTCCGCGAGGCGCACCCCGACCTCGTCGGCACCACCCAGACCAACGCGATCAACCCGCACACCCCCGGCTACGAGGTCATCGACCCCGAGAACCCCGACCGTTTCATGGGCTTCGACATCGACCTCGGCGAGGCCATCGGCGCGTGCCTCGGGTTCGACGTCGACTACGTCGCCGTCGGGTTCTCCGAGCTCATCCCCACCGTCGCGTCCGGCCAGGCCGACTGGATCGTGTCCAACCTGTACGCGACGCAGGAGCGCGCCGCGGGCGGCGTCGACTTCATCTCCTACTCCAAGGTGTTCGACGGCGTCCTGGTGGCCAAGGACAACCCCGAGGGCATCACCGGCATCGACACGTCCCTGTGCGGCCTGACCGTCGCGCTCAACAAGGGCTACGTCGAGGTCCCGCTCGTCGAGGCCGTCGCCCCCGACTGCACCGCCGCGGGCCTGGCCGCGCCCGAGGTCGCGCTGTTCGACTCGAGCGCCGACTGCGTGCAGGCCATCCTCGCCGGCCGCGCCGACGCCTACATGAACGACATCAACACCGTGAACCGGTTCATCGCCGAGCACCCTGACGACCTCGACTCCGCCGAGACCGTCATGCTCGACTACGAGATCGGCATCGGCGTGCTGCAGGGCGAGCACGAGTTCCGCGACGCCGTGCAGGCCGCCCTCACGGTCGTGCAGGACACGGGCCTGCAGACCGAGCTCGCCGAGAAGTGGGAGCTCGACGCCAACGCCGTCGCCGAGCCGACCGTCCTCTCGGTCGGCTGACGGCGGGGCCCACGACATGACGGACTTCCTGCACTACCTCACGCTGCCCTACCTGCTGCAGGGCATGGGGTTCACGCTCCGCCTGCTGGCCATGGGGTTCGTCGGCGGGCTCGCGCTCGGCCTGGTGCTCGCGTCGATGCTGCTGTCGCGGCACCGCGCGGTCGCCGCCGTCGCCCGCGCCTACACGACGCTCTACCGCGGCACGCCGCTGATCCTGCAGCTCGTGTTCGTGTTCACCGTGCTGCCGCACGCGGGGGTCACGCTCACCCCCGTGGTCGCGGGCGGTGTCGCGCTCGCCATGAACGAGGCGACGTTCTTCGCCGAGATCATCCGGTCGGCGGTGCGCGAGGTGCCCGCCGGCCAGCGGGCGGCGGGCCGGGCGCTCGGGCTCGGACCCGCCGGGCTGCTCCGTCACGTCGTGGGCCCCCAGGCCTTCCGCTCGATGGTCCCCGCGCTCGGCAACGAGGCGGTCGCGACCATGAAGAACTCGGCGCTCGCGTCGATCATCGCGGTCCCCGAGCTCACGCTGCGCACGCAGCAGCTCGCGTCGGCGACGTTCGACTACTTCGAGATCTACTTCGCCACCGCGGTCATGTACCTGCTGCTCACGGCAGCCATCACGGGCCTGCAGCTGCTCGTCGAGGCACTCGTCGACCCCGACGGCGTGCGCCGCCGCGGCTGGCTCGCGCTGTGGCGCCGGCGGCCCGCGGCGGCCGCCCCCGCCACCCTGCCCCCGGTGCTCGCGCCGGCGGCACCGGCGGACGTCCCCGTGCACGACGAGCGGCGCACGCACGCCGACCCGCCGCCGCGCTCGTTCGGCGAGGCCATGGTCGAGGCACGCGGGCTGCGGCGCTCCTACGGCGACACCGAGGTGCTCGCGGGCATCGACCTCATGGTCCGCGAGGGCGAGGTCGTCGCGCTGCTCGGCCCGTCGGGCTCGGGCAAGAGCACGCTGCTGCGCACGCTCAACCACCTCGACGGGCTCGACGGCGGCTCGGTGCTCGTCAACGGCACGGCCATCGGCTACGACTGGCAGGGCCGCGAGCTGCCCGAGCGGCGCACCGCCCGGCAGCGCGTCACCGCGGGCGTCGGCATGGTGTTCCAGAGCTTCGACCTCTTCGAGCACCTCACGGTCCGCGAGAACGTCGCGGCGCCGCTGCGGTGGGTCCACGGCCTGGGCCGCGACGAGGCGTCGGCCCGCGCCGACGAGCTCCTCGCGCAGGTGGGCATGAGCCACCGCGCCGACGCCCTGCCCCGCCACCTGTCGGGCGGTCAGCAGCAGCGCGTCGGGATCGCACGGGCCCTCGCGCCCCGCCCCCGCGTGCTCCTGCTCGACGAGCCGACCAGCGCGCTCGACCCCGAGAAGGTCGCCGAGGTGCTGCAGGTCATCCGCGACCTGGCCCGCACGTCGGGGCTGACGATGGTCATCGCCACGCACCAGCTGCGGTTCGCGCGCGAGGTCGCCGACCGGGTCGTCTTCATGGCCGGCGGCGTGGTCGTCGAGGAGGGCCCCGCGGACGACGTCCTGCTGCGCCCGCAGCACGCGCTCACGCGCTCCTTCGTGGGCGCGATGGACTCGGCGGAGGTGTGAGCGTGCACCAGGACCGCACCCCCGCCCCGCCCGAGCGCGAGCCGCTCGTCCTCACCGGTCACCCCGGCGTCCCGACGCAGGTCGGCCCGTTCGCGCACGCCGTGCGCTGGGGCGACACGCTGTGGGTCACCGGGCAGATGCCCACCGACCCGCGCACGGGCGACGTCGTCGGCGACGACGTCGTGACCCAGACCCGCCAGGTCATGCGCAACCTCGAGGCCGTGCTGCACGCCGCGGGCGCGCGGCTCGCGGACACCCTCATGGTCCGCGCGTACCTCACGGACTTCGACGAGTACGCGGCCTTCAACGCCGAGTACGCCACGTGGTTCCCCGCCGGGCTGCCGGCCCGCACGTGCGTCGGCGTCACCGGGCTCGCCGTCGGCGCCCGCGTCGAGGTCGACCTCGTCGTGGGCCTGCGCCCGCACCGCAGCACCACCGAGCCCACCGAGCAGGACCCGCACGCACCCGAGGGAGCCGCACGATGACCGCCACCACGACCGCCCCCGCCACGTCCGTCGTCCTGCAGCCCGGCGAGGGCCCGGTCCTCGGCGAGCACTACCTGCCCAGCCGCGCGCACGAGGTGCGGTGGGGCTGGCTGCCCGACCGCACGAGCGCACCCGTGCTCGCGGTGCCCGACGGCGCGACCGTCACGATCGACACCCTCAGCCACGAGGGCCTGCTGGCCGACCAGGGACGCGACCCTTGGCGGTACCTCGCGCAGTTCGGGGTCGCCGACGTGCTCGCCGACGCGGTCGACGTGGCCGCGTCGCCGCTGGTCAACGGCGGCGACGACGGGCCGCACGTCGTCACCGGGCCGATCGAGGTGACCGGTGCCCGCGCGGGCGACGTGCTGCGGGTCGACGTCCTCGACCTCGCGCGGCGCGTGCCGTACGGGTTCGTGTCCAACCGGCACGGGTACGGGGCGCTGGCCGGCGAGTACCCCGAGGACCTCGACTCGACGCCCACGCGGCACGTCGACGCGATGGTCTGCGACGGCACCGTGAGCTACTTCGCGTGGGTCGGCGAGCACGAGGGTCGCGACGTCGGGTACATGGACGCCGGCGGCGGGCGCACCGTGCGGTTCGGCCTCGCGCCGTTCCTCGGCCTCATGGGCGTCGCCCCCGACACCGACGAGCCCGTGCCGTCGGTGCCGCCCGGCCCGCACGGCGGCAACATCGACGTCAAGCACACGACTGTCGGCTCGACGCTCTACCTGCCGGTCGCGGTCGACGGCGCGCTGTTCTCCGCGGGCGACCCGCACTTCGCGCAGGGCAACGGCGAGGTCGCCCTCACGGCGCTCGAGGCGTCGCTGCGCGCGACGCTGCGGCTGACGGTGCTGCGGCCCGCCGACCGCACGGCCGTGCTCGGCGCGGCGGCCGGACCCGTCGTCGAGACCCCGACGCACTGGGTGCCGACGGGTCTGCACCCCGACCTCGACGAGGCGATGCGCGCGGCCGTGCGCAACGCGGTCGCGTTCCTGCACGGCCGGTTCGGCGTGCCGCGCGCGGTCGCGCTGGCCTACCTGTCGGCCGCGGGCGACTTCGAGGTGAGCCAGGTGGTCGACGCCGTCAAGGGCGTGCACTGCATGATCGCGAAGGCGGACTGGACCGCCTGGACGTGACGCGCAGGCCTCCCGGCGCGGGCCGGCGGGGCGGAG
>NZ_LNTD01000169.1 GCF_001462455.1 Cellulomonas sp. B6 | reverse complement strand
CCGCCGCGGCAGCGGGACGCGCGACCGCCGGGGGCGGGGCGTCGTCCCGCTGCCGCAGCGTGCTCACCGGGTCAGGCCTCCGCCGTCAGCTGCGCGACGAGGTCGTCGCTCCACGCCATCATCGACGCCGGGCCGCCGTACGCCCAGATGCCGACGGCCGCGCGGTGCACGTGCCCGGCCTGCACGAACGGCAGGCTCTCCCACACGGCGTTGCCCGCGAGAGCCGTCGTGACGACGTCGTCCTCGTCGTCGTTGCCCCAGTAGAGGAAGCGCGTCTCGGCGGGCAGCTGCGTGAGGCCCTCGAGGTCGATGTTCGCCAGGCCGTACGCGTCGTCGCCCGGGTCGGTCCACGCGGCGGCCAGGCCCATGCGCTCGGCGACGGCCTGCACGGCGGTGCGGGGCCCGTGCATGCGGATCGTGAGGTTGGCGCCGTCGGAGTACGGCGACGTCAGCACGACGGGCGTGCCCGTGAGGCCCGCGGCCTCGAGGGTCGCGGCGTTGTCGGCGAGCCGCGCGTCGAGGTCGTCGAGCACGTCCTGCGCGACGTCCTCCTTGCCGAGGGCCGCCGCGATGGTCGTGAAGTCCTCGGTGACGCGGCCCAGCGGGTCGGACGCGTCCGCACCCGCCATGAGCACCACGGGCGCGACGCGCTCGAGCTGCTCGAGCGCGCCCTCGGGGACCGACGTGAGCACGCCGACGATGAGGTCGGGCTCGAGGTCCGCGATGGCCTCGACGCTCGGCTCGCGGCGCAGGCCGACGTCGACCGTCTCGGACGCGAGCGGTGCGGCCGTGCCGACCCAGCTCGTGTACCCGGTGGGGTCGGACACGCCGACGGGGTCGACGCCGAGGGTCTGGACCATCTCGACCTGGGCCCACTCGAGCGCGACCACGCGCTCGGCCGGTGCGTCGAGCGTGATCTCCTCGCCGCGCGCGTCGGTGACCGTGATCGGCTCGCCCTGCGCGGCGGCGCCGGTCGAGGTGGGTGCGTCGGCGGCGCCGTCGCTCGTGCCGCACGCCGCGAGCAGCAGCGGCAGGGCGAGCGCGACGACGGCCGCGCGGGCGGGACGGGTGGTGCGCATGGGTGTGTCCTCGGGGAGTCGTGGCGCGCAGGAAGGTGTGCCGGCGCCTGCGCCGTCGCCGGTCGGCCCGTCAGCGGGCCACGGTGCGGCGCACGCGTTGCCGGGGCGTGCGCACGTCGACCTCGCCGGTGGCGGGGTCGACGTCCACGGTGATCTCGATGTCGTACACCGCGGTGAGCAGGTCGGGGTCGAGCGCGCTCGCGGGCGGCCCGTCGGCGACGACGCGGCCCGCGGCGAGCACGACGACGCGGTCGGCGACGGCGGCGGCGTGGTTGAGGTCGTGCAGGACGACGCCGACGGTCACGCCGTGGTCGTCGGCGAGCGCGCGCACGAGCTCGAGGACCTCGACCTGGTAGCGCAGGTCGAGGTGGTTGGTGGGCTCGTCGAGCAGCAGCACGCCGGTGTCCTGCGCGAGCGCGCTCGCGAACCACACGCGCTGCACCTGCCCGCCGGACAGCGTGTCGACGGGCACGTCCGCGAGGTCGGCGGTGCCGGTGAGCTCGAGCGCGCGCTGCACGGCGGCGGGCCCGGCGGCGTCGCGGCCGCGCCACGCGGTGCGGTGCGGGTGGCGGCCCAGCTCGACGGCGTCGCGCACGCTGATGCCCGCGGGCGTGGGGCGCGACTGCGCCAGCAGCGTGACGCGCCGCGCGAACTCGCGCGGGGACAGCGCGGCGACGTCCGGCACGTCGCCGAGCGCGACGTGGCCGCCGGCGAGGCGGTGCAGGCGGGACATGCCGCGCAGCAGCGTGGACTTGCCCGAGCCGTTGGGTCCGACGAGCGCGGTGACGCGCCCGGGCTCGAGGTCGACGTGCACGGCGTCGACGGCGACGACGGCGTCGTACCGGATCGTGACGTCGCGGGCGCCGAGCGTCACGCCGGTCGCGGTGGGGGAGGGCACGGGACACGATGTTAGCGAAGCCTTACCTCACCGTGGTGTGGCGTGCGCCACGTCGCGCGTCCCGGCCCCGGACGCGGCACGGCCCGGACCACGCGGGTCCGGGCCGTGCCGTCCGTCGTGCCGCTGCTCAGGCGCCGATGACGTCCAGCGCCTGCCGTGCGATCGCGAGCTCCTCGTTGGTCGGGACCACGAGGACCGTGACCTTCGCGCCGTCGGGGGAGATGACCGTCGGCTCCGACTTACGGCCCTCGTTGCGCGCCGGGTCGACCTCGATGCCGAGGGCCTCGAGCCCGCTCAGCGCCCCGAGCCGCACGATGTCGTCGTTCTCGCCGATGCCGGCCGTGAACGCGATGACGTCGAGGCGCCCCAGCACCGCGTGGTACGCGCCGACGTACTTGCGCAGCCGGTGCAGGTACACGTCGAGCGCCAGGCGCGCGCCCGCGTGGCCCTCGGCCACCAGGTCGTGCAGCGCGCGGAAGTCGCTCTCGCCGGCCAGGCCCTTGACGCCCGAGCGGCGGTTGAGCAGGTCGTCGATCTCATCGATCGACATGCCCGCGTTGCGGTGCAGGTGGAACACGACCGCGGGGTCCACGTCTCCCGAGCGCGTGCCCATGACCAGGCCCTCGAGCGGGGTCAGACCCATCGACGTCTCGACCGCGACGCCGCCGCGCACGGCCGACGCCGACGCGCCGTTGCCCAGGTGCAGGACGATCTGGTTGATCTCGTCCAGCGGGCGGTCGAGGATCTGCGCGACCTGCTGCGACACGTACTGGTGCGACGTGCCGTGCGCGCCGTACCGGCGCACCTTGTGCTCGGCGGCCACCGACGCCTCGACCGCGTACGTCGCGGCCGCGTCGGGCAGCGTGCGGAAGAACGCCGTGTCGAACACCGCGACGTGCGGCACGTCCGGCAGCAGCGCCTGCGCCACGCGGATGCCCGTGAGGTTCGCGGGGTTGTGCAGCGGTGCGAGGGGCGACAGGTCCTCGATCTGCTGCTCGACCTGCGCCGTGATGAGCGTCGGGCCGTCGAACAGGTCGCCGCCCTGGACCACGCGGTGGCCGACCGCCACGACGTTGGCCGACGCGAGGTCGGGGCCGATCTCGTCGAACAGGCCCAGCACGAGGCGCAGCGCCTCGGCGTGGTCCGGCACCGGCACCTCGCGGCGCGTCGTCTCGCCGTGCGCGACGTGCTTGACCGAGCCCAGCGCGTCGCCGATGCGCTCGACGATGCCCGACGCGATCGCGTCGCCCGACGCCGGGTCGACCAGCTGGTACTTGACGGACGACGAGCCCGAGTTGACGACGAGGACGCTCGTGCTGCTGGGGGTGGACGTGCTCATCGGGCGGAGGCCTCCGTGCTCGGGGTGGTGGCGTCGGCCTGCGCCTGCGCCTGGATCGCGGTGATCGCGACCGTGTTGACGATGTCCTGGACCAGCGCACCGCGCGACAGGTCGTTGACGGGCTTGCGCAGCCCCTGCAGCACCGGGCCGATCGCCACGGCGCCGGCTGAGCGCTGCACGGCCTTGTAGGTGTTGTTGCCCGTGTTGAGGTCGGGGAAGACGAAGACCGTGGCCCGGCCCGCGACCGCGGAGTCCGGCATCTTGGTCTGCGCGACCGACGCGTCGACCGCGGCGTCGTACTGGATCGGGCCCTCGACCGACAGGTCGGGGCGACGCTCGCGCACCAGGCGCGTGGCCTCGCGGACCTTCTCGACGTCCGCGCCCGAGCCGGACTCGCCGGTCGAGTACGACAGCATCGCGATGCGCGGCTCGATGCCGAACTGCGTCGCGGTCTCGGCCGACGAGATCGCGATGTCCGCGAGCTGCTCGGCCGTCGGGTCGGGGATGACCGCGCAGTCGGCGTACACGAGCACGCGGTCCTCGAGGCACATGAGGAAGCAGCTCGACACGCTGCCCACGTCGGGGCGGGTCTTGATGATCTCGAACGACGGCTTGATGGTGTGCGCGGTCGTGTGGGCCGCGCCCGAGACCATGCCGTCGGCCAGGCCCAGCTGCACCATCAGGGTGCCGAAGTACGACACCGAGGACACGATCTCGCGCGCGCGCTCGACCGTCATGCCCTTGTGCTTGCGCAGCTCGGTGTAGATCTCGGCGAACCGCTCGAGCGTCTCGCCGTTCTTCGGGTCCAGCACCTGCGCGCCGTCGAGGTCGAGGCCCAGCTCGGTCGCGCGGGCGCGGATCGTGGCCTCGTCGCCGAGGATCGTCAGGTCCGCGACCTGGCGCTGCAGCAGCGTCGAGGCGGCCCGCAGGATCCGGTCGTCGTTGCCCTCGGGCAGCACGACGTGCTTGCGGTCGGAGCGCGCGCGGTCCAGCAGCGCGTACTCGAACATCAGCGGCGTGACGACCTCGGGCCGCTCGACGTCGAGCGCGGCCAGCAGCGCCTCGCCGTCGACGTGCTGCTCGAACAGCGCGAGCGCCGTGTCGACCTTGCGCTGCGAGTCGTGCGTGACGCGGCCCCGGGTCGTGGCCGCGGCGCTCGCCGAGCGGAACGTGCCGAGCGACGTCGTGATGAGCGGCAGGCGCGACCCGAGCCCCTCGACCAGGCGCTGGATCGTCGGGGCGGGCTCGAGGCCGCCGTTGAGGATGAGGCCCGCGAGCGACGGGAAGCCGTCGGCCTGGTGCGCCATCAGCAGGCCCAGCAGCACGTCGGCCCGGTCGCCGGGCGTGATGACGACCGCACCGTCCTGCAGGCGGTCCAGCAGGTGCTCGATCGACATCGCGCCGACCAGCACGTCGAGCACCTCGCGGCCCAGCAGCTCCTCGTCGCCGCTGGTCAGCGAGCCGCCGACGGCCTCCATGAGCTGGCGCAGCGTGGGCGCGTACAGCAGCGGCGAGTCGGGCAGCGCCCACACCGGGCGCGTGCCGCCCAGCGCGGTGCGCACCTGGTCGAGCGAGTTCGGCGCGCAGCGGTTCGCGACGACCGCGACGACCTGCGCGTGGTTCGCGTCGATCTCGGCGGCGGCGACCTCGGCCGCGTGGTTGACGTCCTCGGCGCTGCGGTGCGCGCCGTTGACGACCAGCAGCACGGGCGCGCCCAGGTTGGCGGCGATCCGCGCGTTGTACGCGAGCTCGGTGGGGCCCGCGACGTCCGTGTAGTCGGTGCCGACCACGACGACCGCGTCGCAGCGGCGCTCGACGTCGTGGAACCGCGACACGATGCGCGACAGCGCGGCGTCCGGGTCGGAGATGACGTCGTCGTACGTCGCGCCGACCGCGTCCTCGTAGGCGATGTCGACGCCGTCGTGCTCGAGCAGCAGCTCCAGCACGTAGTCGCGCTCGTCGGTCGACCGGGCGACGGGTCGGAAGACACCGACGCGCTGGACCGTGCGGGTCAGCAGGTCGACGAGGCCGAGCGCGACGACGGACTTGCCCGTGTCCCCCTCGGCCGACATGACGTAGATCGTGCGGGCCACCGTTCAGCTCACTTCCTCATCGCCCCGGGTGGGGGCTGCTCGTCCTCGACGGACGCGTGCCCGGGCCGGTGGGCCCGGGCACGCGCCCGTGACAGTCTGCCTACTCGTTGTCCCCGCCGGTCGAAAGTGAGGCGGAGATCTCCTCGGTCGACGCGGCGTTCCCGGCGTCGGGCCACACCCAGTCGCGCACCTCGGGCAGGTCCTCGCCGTGCTCGCGCGTGTACTGCCGCGCGCGCAGGCGGGCGTCGACCATGCGCTGGCGCAGACCGGCCTGCGACGCGCGCAGCCAGTGCACGTGGTCGATCACGTCGATGACCAGGTGGTACCGGTCGAGGTCGTTGAGCATGACCATGTCGAACGGCGTGGTGGTCGTGCCCTCCTCCTTGTACCCCCGCACGTGCAGGTTGGAGTGCCCGTTGCGGCGGTACGTGAGGCGGTGGATGAGCCACGGGTAGCCGTGGTACGCGAACACGATCGGGCGGTCGGCCGTGAAGATCGTGTCGAACTCGTCGTCCGACAGGCCGTGCGGGTGCTCCCGCGCGTCCTGCAGGCGCATGAGGTCCACGACGTTGACGACGCGCACCTTGAGCTGCGGCAGCTCGCGCCGCAGGATGTCCGCCGCCGCGAGGACCTCGAGCGTCGGGACGTCGCCCGCGCACGCGAGCACGACGTCCGGCTCCTCGTCCTGCGCCTCCGACCCGGCCCACTCCCAGATGCCCAGGCCGCGCGTGCAGTGCGCCACGGCCTCGTCCATCGACAGGAAGTTCGGCGCGGGCTGCTTGCCGGACACGACGACGTTCACGTACTGCCGGCTGCGCAGGCAGTGGTCGTACGTGCTCAGCAGCGTGTTGGCGTCCGGCGGCAGGTAGACCCGCACGACCTCGGCCTTCTTGTTGACCACGTGGTCGATGAAGCCCGGGTCCTGGTGGCTGAAGCCGTTGTGGTCCTGGCGCCACACGTGGCTCGACAGCAGGTAGTTCAGGCTCGCGATCGGCCGGCGCCACGGGATGTCGTTGGTGACCTTGAGCCACTTGGCGTGCTGGTTGAACATCGAGTCGACGATGTGGATGAACGCCTCGTACGACGTGAACAGGCCGTGCCGCCCGGTGAGCAGGTACCCCTCGAGCCAGCCCTGGCACTGGTGCTCCGAGAGCATCTCCATGACGCGGCCCGCACGCTCGAGGTGGTCGTCGACCTCGGGACCCTCGAACTCCGCGTTCCACTGCTTGGCCGTGACCTCGTAGACCGCCTGCAGGCGGTTCGACGCGGTCTCGTCGGGGCCGAAGATGCGGAACGTGTCGGGGTTCCGGCGGATGACCTCCGTGAGGTACTCGCCGAGCACGCGCGGCGCCTCGGCGATGCTGCCGCCCGGCGTCGGCACGTCCTGCGCGAAGTCCCGGAAGTCCGGCAGCCGCAGGTCGCGCAGCAGCAGGCCGCCGTTCGCGTGCGGGTTCGCGCTCATGCGCAGGTCCCCGTGCGGCGCGAGCGCGGTGACGTCGGCGTCGACCCGGCCCGTGGCGTCGAACAGCTCGGCCGGGCGGTACGACTGGAGCCACTGCTCGAGCACCGCGAGGTGCTCCGGGGTGTCGCGCGCGTTCGCGAGCGGCACCTGGTGCGCGCGCCACGAGCCCGTCGTCTTCTTGCCGTCGATCTCGTCCGGCCCCGTCCAGCCCTTGGGGGTGCGGAACACGATCATCGGGTACATCGGGCGGCTCACGTCGCCCGCCGCGGCGTTCGCCTTGATCTCGGCGATCTCGTCGAGCACCTCGTCGAGCAGCACCGCGAACCGGCGGTGGATCTCGAGGTCGTCCTCGTCGTCGAAGCCCGCGACGAAGACGTGCGGCTTGTGGCCGTAGCCGACCATGAGGTCGTGCAGCTCGGCGTCGCTGATGCGCGCCAGCACGGTCGGGTTGGCGATCTTGTACCCGTTGAGGTGCAGGATCGGCAGGACGATGCCGTCCTGGCGCGGGTTGACGAACTTGTTCGAGTGCCAGCTCGTCGCGAGCGGGCCCGTCTCGGCCTCGCCGTCGCCGACGACCGCGGCGACCAGCAGGTTCGGGTTGTCGAACGCGGCGCCGTACGCGTGGCTCAGCGCGTAGCCGAGCTCACCGCCCTCGTGGATCGAGCCCGGCGTCTCGGGCGCCACGTGCGACGGGATGCCGCCCGGGAAGGAGAACTGCCGGAACAGCCGACGCAGACCCTCCTCGTCCTCCGTGATGTCGGAGTACACCTCGGAGTACGTGCCGTCGAGGTACGCGCTCGCGACCAGGC
Source organism: Cellulomonas sp. B6 (assembly GCF_001462455.1). Lineage (GTDB taxonomy): Bacteria > Actinomycetota > Actinomycetes > Actinomycetales > Cellulomonadaceae > Cellulomonas. The sequence goes on along the minus strand of NZ_LNTD01000169.1, from coordinate 15,708 downwards.
CGGGGCCGCCGTGGCCGGGCCCCGTCACGTAGATCGTCGACTGCTCGCGCTCCGCGATCGCGCGGTTGAGGTGCGCGTAGAGGAAGTTCAGCCCGGGCGTCGTGCCCCAGTGGCCCAGCAGGCGCGGCTTGACGTCGTCGCGGTGCAGCGGGCGGCGCAGCAGCGGGTTGTCGAGCAGGTAGATCTGGCCGACCGACATGTAGTTCGCGGCGCGCCACCACGTCGAGAGGCGCTGCAGCGTGGCGTCGTCGACCTGGCCCGATCCCTTGCGCCAGGCGGTGCGGGCTTCGGCGGCCGCGAACGGTCCCGGGGCGATGGGGCCTGCGTCCGCAGCGTTCTGCGGGTCCGAGGCGGTGGTTGTCATGTCCCCTCCTTGGGGGTGTGCCGTGAACGGCCGGGGTGTTCTCCAGCCTTCCGTGAGGTCGCAGCGTGAGGTGGGACGTCCGGCCCACCGGCACTGTGCTCCTGACCACAGCCATCCAACCCCACGCGCGACGGGGTCGCGAGGGTGGCGCGGAGGGCACGACCGTGCACGTCCAGGGTGTCCCGCCGGGGTGCGCGACGCACGCGGACGGCCCGGGTGGACGCGCCGACGGACCGTGCGGGACGGGTACCGTGAGGCGGTGGCCGAGACCTCGCTGTGGCGCGCCGCGGTGCGTCCGCGGATGCTCGGCCTGCTCGTGCTCCTGCTCGCCGCGGCCGCCGTGTGCGGCCGGCTCGGTGCCTGGCAGCTCGAGCGCGCCGAGGTGCGTGGCGCCGCGGCCGCGCAGCGCGAGGCCGAACGGGTCGTGACCGCCGACCCCGAGCCGCTGGCCGACCTGCTCGCGCCCGGGCAGACCTTCCTCGGCGACCTCGTGGCCCGCAAGGCCGTGGTCACCGGCACGTACGACGACGACGCAACGCTGCTCGTGACGGGGCGCGAGCACGCGGGCCGCACCGACGGCTACCTCGTCCTGACGCCGCTGCGCGTGGCGACCGCCGACGGCACCGCCGTCCTGCCGGTCGTGCGCGGCTGGTCGGCCACGCCGGACGTGGCCGCGGCGCCCGCGGGCGACGTCGAGGTGGTCGGCTGGCTGCAGGCGGGGGAGGAGGCCGGTGCCGCACCCGTGGACGGCCGGACCGACGCGATCAGCGCGCCGCAGCTCCTGGCCGCGTGGGGCGGCCCGGTCTACACCGGCTACCTCGTCGTCCAGACGAGCGCGCCGGGCGACCCGGCGGCGCTCGAGGCGCTCGCCCCGCCCACGCTCGCCGGGTCGGGCCTCAACGTGCAGAACCTCGCCTACGCGGCGCAGTGGTGGATCTTCGGCCTGTTCGCGCTCGGCCTGTGGTGGCGGCTCGTGCGTGACGAGGCCGCGGGGCGGCCGCCGCTGCCGGGGGACGTCGACCCGAGCGGCGACGGTGACCCGGGGGACGGCGTCCCGGACCACGACGTCCCGGACCACGACGTCCCCGGCGAGGACGGTGCCGACGCCGGGTCGTCGCCGCGTCGCGTGGTCAGCGGCGCGTGAAGGCGTAGCTCCCCGCGGTCTGCGAGACCCGCGCCGTCGTTCCCGCGCGGCCCGACGAGCAGCGCGTCGCTCTCGCACGTGAACCGCCACGTCCGGGCCATCGCCTCGCTCGCCCGCGCGCTGGAGCACGGGTCGTCGGACGTCACGGGCGCGTTGTTCTTCGTGGCCTGCACGTCGGTCGTCAGGCCCGAGACGTCGGCCGGCTGCGTCACCACGTCGGTCTCGGTGGCCTCGTACGGTGCGGTCGTCGTCCCGTCGAGCGTCGTGGTCGGAGGCCGGCACGTCGGTCGTCGGCGTGGGCGACGGGGTCGCGCCGGGCTCCCGCGGGCCGCTCCGCGGGAGCACGGGAGCCCCCGGCCGCGTCCGGTGTCAGGCGGACTCGTGCTGCCAGGACCGCCACAGCGACGCGTACTCGCCGCCGGCGGCGACCAGCTCGTCGTGCGGCCCGATCTCGGCGATGCGGCCCGCGTCGACGACGGCGACACGGTCGGCGTCGTGCGCGGTGTGCAGCCGGTGCGCGATCGCCACGACGGTGCGGCCGGCCAGCACCGCGGAGAGCGAGCGCTCGAGGTGCCGCGCCGCGCGGGGGTCGAGCAGCGAGGTCGCCTCGTCGAGCACGAGGGTGTGCGGGTCGAGCAGCACGAGCCGGGCCAGCGCCAGCTGCTGGGCCTGCGCCGGCGTGAGCGCGGCACCGCCCGAGCCGACCTCGGTCGCGAGCCCGTCGGGGAGCGCCTCGACCCAGTCCCACGCGTCCACGGCACGCAGCGCTCGCTCGAGCTCGTCGGCCTGGGCGTCGACCTTGGCCAGCCGCAGGTTGTCGGCGAGCGTGCCGACGAAGACGTGGTGCTCCTGCGTCACGAGCGCGACGTGCCGCCGCAGCTCGACGAGCGGCAGGTCCACGAGCGGCACGCCGCCGACCGTCGCGGTGCCACCGGTGGGCGGGTGGATGCCCGCGAGCATCCGGCCCAGCGTGGACTTGCCCGCACCCGACGGCCCGACCACGGCGAGCCGCTCGCCAGGCGCGAGGTCGAGGTCGATGCCGTGCAGCACGTCGTGGCCCTCGCGGTACGCGTACCGCAGGTCGCGCGTCGCGACCCGGTCGTCGGTGGGCCGCTCGCCCGACGCCTCGCGGTCGGAGTCGACCAGGCGCACGCCGACGATGCGCGCGAGCGCCGTCGCCGCCACCTGGATCTCGTCGACCCAGAAGATGAGCTCCCACACCGGGCCCGTCACCTGGTACGCGTACAGCACGATCGTGGTGACCGCGCCGAGCGTGACGTGGCCCTGCGACGCGAGCCAGCCGCCCCACACGAGCACGGCCACGGGGGCGAGCACGAACGCGAGGTCGACGCCCGGGAACAGGATCGTGCGCAGCCGCAGGGTGGCGCGCTCCGCGTCGAACGCCTCGCGCAGGTCCTCGTGGACGCGGCGCTCGCGCGCGTCGGCCAGGCTCAGCGCGTCCACGGTGCGCGCACCCTCGACGGTCTCGGTGATGGTGCCGTTGAGCACCGCGTACGCGGCCGACTCCCGGATGTACGCGGGCGTCGCGCGTCGCAGGTACCAGCGCACCATCACGACCATCGTCGGCACGCCCACGAACAGCCCGAGCGACACGAGCGGGTCGATGACCAGGCACGCCGCGACCGTGAGCGTGATCGTCACGACCGCGACGATCACGCGCGGCACGCCGAAGCGCACGGCGTGCTGCAGCTTGTTGACGTCGTTGGTCGTGCGGGTGACGAGGTCGCCCGTGCCCGCGCGCTCGACGGTCGACAGGGGCAGCGACGTCACGGTCTCGAGGAACTCCTCGCGCAGCTCGGCGAAGACCTTCTCGCCGAACCGCATGGAGGCGCGCTGCGCGTACCGGATGAGGCCGGTCTGCGCGAGCACGGCCACGACCCCGATCACCACGAGCGTGTCGATGTAGCGGGCGTCCGTGCCGCGCGTGACGGCGTCGACGATCCGGCCCAGCAGCAGGGGGCCCGCGAGGCCCGCGATCGCGGCGAGCGTGTGCAGGACCGCGATGCCGCCGAGCGGGCGCCGGTTGCGGCGCAGCAGGTCGCCCGCGTAGGCGCGCACGGTCGCCGCGTCGGCGATGGGGAGCTTCACGCGGCACCTCCGGGGGTCGTGGTGGGCTGGGTCAGGGCGCGGGCGTCGGGCTCCGCGTCCTCGAAGGTCTGCTCGACCGGCAGGTCGTCGTCGAGGTTGCGTCCGACCACCCGCCGGTACAGCGCGGCGACCTGCGGGCCGGCCTCGCCGTCGAGCAGCGCGGCGTGCGTGCCGCGCGCGACGAGACGTCCGCCGTGCACGAGCTGGACCTCGTCGACGTGGTCGAGCACGAGCGGGCTCGCGGTGACCACGAGCGTCGCGCGGCCCCGCCGGGCGTCGGCCAGCCGCGCGGCGATGCGGGCCTCGGTGTGCGCGTCGACCGCGCTGGTCGGCTCGACGAGCACGAGCACCTCGGCCTGCGTCAGCAGCGCGCGCGCGAGCGCGACGCGCTGGCGCTGCCCGCCGGACAGCGACCGGCCCTTCTCGCTGAGCTCGCCGTCGAGGCCGTCGGGCACGGAGTCGAGCACGTCCTGCGCGTCGGCCAGGCCGATCGCGGTGAGCAGGTCGTCGCGCGTCGCGCCGCCGCGCACGTCGAGCCCTTCGGTGAGGGGGCCCGAGAAGAGCTGCGGCATGGCCTCGGCGACGACGACCCGGCGCCGCAGCTCGGCGAGCGGCAGCCGCGTGAGCGGCACGCCGCCGAGCGTGACGGGCGTCGGCGCCTCCTCGGCGTCGTCGAACCGACCGAGGCGGGTCGCGATGCGCGCGGACTCGTCGGGGTCCTCCGAGACGAGCGCGACGACGCGACCGGCCTCGACGGTGACGCCGCTGGCCTCGTCGACGAGCGGTGCGCCCGCGGGCGGCACGGTGGTGCCGTCCGGCGTCGCGGCGGCGGTCGCCGGCTCGACGCGCAGCACCGCGAGCACCTTGCGCGCCCCGACGACGGCGCGGGTGGTCGCCTGCAGGAACTGCGTCGCGTTCTGCACCGGCCACCCGAGGAACGCCGCGTACCCGTAGGTCGTGACGAGCTGACCCGGCGTGATGGTCCCGTCGAGCGCCATGTGCGCGCCCAGCCACACCAGCGCGACCACGAACGCGCCGGGCAGGAGCACCTGGAGCGCGTCGAGCCACGACTGCGTGACGGCGACCTCGACGCCGCGACGTCGCACCAGCTGCGACTGCTCGCGGTAGCGCCCGGTGAAGACGTCCTCGCCGCCGATGCCGCGCAGCACGCGCAGCCCCGAGACGGTGTCGGCGCCGAGCGTCGTGAGCCGGCCCGACGCCTCGCGCTGCGCGGTCTGCCGACGCTGCAGGGGACGCACGAGCAGCCCGAGGGCGCCCGCGACCGCCGGCAGCCCGAGCAGGACGACGAGGCCCAGCTGCAGCGACACCTGGAGCATGAGCACCGCGACGGCCGCGTAGGCGACGACCGAGCCGACGAAGCGGGCCAGGGACGCGTAGACCTCGCCGACCCGCAGCGCGTCGTTCGCGACGGCCGACACGACCTCGCCGGTGGGGAGCTCCGCCGTGATGGCGTGGCCCGAGCGTGCCGCGGTGCGGCCGACGAGCTGCGACGTGGTGAAGGCCGCGCGGAGCCAGTTCGCGACGTCGTAGCGGTGGCCGACGGCCGACGCCGCGGCGCTCACCACGCCGAGCGCGAGCAGCAGGCCCGCGGCCTGCAGCAGCGCCGGTCCGAAGCCGTCGGCGAGGCCGTCGTCGATCGCGCGGCCCGTCAGGTAGGGCAGGAAGGCCTGGCAGGCGAACTGCACGACGCCGCACGCGACGGCGGTCAGGATGATGCCCCACTGGCGGCGGGCGATCCACCACAGGTAGGTGACGGGACCGCGCAGCGGCGGGGTGCCGGGATCGGCGAGGGGGAGCTGGCGCACGTCGGTCCACGTTACGGGGGACCACCGACAGGGGCCGAGACCTTTTGCGCCCCCGGCGCGCGACGGGAGCACGCCCTCGCGGGACCTGGGTCCGGGGGCCCAACGCCGGGCCCACCGCGCGGTGCCCGGCGTCGGCCCGGGGGCCCTGACCGGGACCCGCCGCCACCGCCCAGCATGGGTGCGTGCCTCAGACCCGCCCCGGCAGACCGCTGCCCTCGCCGCGGGTCAGCCTGCTCCCGGGCCGCAGGCCCCATGTGGCGAAGCGGCCGCGCGGTGCCTCCAGCACGTCGACGACACCCCGCCGCGGTGCGGTCGCGCCGAACGGGCGCAGCACCGTGGTCGCGACCACGTGCCCGTCGGCGTCGAGCAGCGCGACGTCCAGGCTCCGCGTCATGCCCACGCCGTGCACGGCGCCCTCGCCCACGAACCACATGGCCTCGGGCAGCGGACGGCGCCCGAGCATGCCCCGGGCACGGGCCCCCCACGTATCGGCCACGGCGAGCGGTGCGACGTCGACGCCGTCCACGAACAGCCGAGTCCTCGAATTGCGCATACCGGCCCTCCAATTACCATTCGCGGGTCGACGTACCCCTCGGCAGCACCCCCGACGGCCCGCCCGGATCCTCCCCGATCGTCTGATCGGGGTGTCGTCCGCGGTCCCGGCCCACGGGCACCGCACCGCCCCGTCTCGCGAGGAGATCACCGTATCCATGCAGCGCATCGTCGTGTCGGCACTCGTGCCGCCCACCCCGGACGCGCGTGAGCTCCTCGAGCGGGACGGGCTGCTGCTGACCGCGCCGGACGACCTGCCGGGCCTCGCGGACCGACTGCCCGGACCGGGTGAGCACGTCCTCCTCGTGGGTGAAAAGCGCCACGAGCACCTCGTCCGGCGGCAGGCGGCCCTGCTGTCGGACACCGGGCGGCCCGTCGCCTGGCGCACCGCCCACCACGGGCCGGTCGCGCTGCTGCTGGTCGCGCAGCAGGTCGCGGCCGCAGGCGTCGACGCCGGGATCGCCGCGGTCCTGGCCGACCAGCTCCTCGAGGGGACGTGGAGCGGCGCGTGGACGCCGTCCGTCGCGCGGCTCGAGCACCCCCAGGTCGCCGTCGGCCAGCACCTGCGGTCCTGGCTGCCCGGCGGCGACGGCTTCGTCGTCACGTTCTCGGGTCCCGTGCCGGAGGCGCGCGGGGTGGGGCGGGCCGCGCCCGCCGAGCCCGCGGTGGCCCGCGGCGAGGTCTACGGCTCCGGCCTCTCGCGGATCCCGGCGGCGGCCCTGCAGGACGTGCTCACCACCGCCGGCTCGTCCGGCACCGTCGAGGTCGCGGCGCTCACGCTCGACCCCCGCGGGCGGGTCGGCTCCGACGACGCCGTCGAGCTGGTGGCGCTGCCCGCCGACCAGCGCATCGACCTGCCCCCGGCCCGAGGGCGCTGCGGCGTGTGCGACGCCCTCGTCTTCGCCGACACCTGTCCGTTCTGCCACGTGCGGCCCGCCGCCGTCGATCCCCGAGGAGCTCTCGCGTGAATCCCCGCCAGCGTCGCGGCGTCCTGTTCATCCTGCTGTCGGCCGCGCTCGCCGTCGCCGTCTTCTTCGTCGTCGCGACGTACGTCGGCAACGTGCAGAGCCAGGTCGGCTCGGTGGTGACGGTGTACCGCGCCGCCGACGACCTGCCCGCCTACGCCGTCCTCGACGAGTCGTCGATCACCAGCGACGAGGTGCCCGCACGGTGGCTGTCCGACACCGCCCGTGTGACCGCGGACGACCTCGTCGGGCGCCGCATCGGCTTCAACGTGGCCCAGGGCACGCTGCTGTCGGCCGACATGCTGGTCCCCGCGTCGGACCTGTCGCCGACCGAGCGCGAGATCGCGATCCAGGTCAACCAGATCACCGGCGTCGCCGACCGTGTGCGGCCCGGCGACTTCGTCGACATCTACGCGGTGTTCGCCGACGTGCCCGGCCTGCCCAAGCAGGTGCGCGTGCTCGTGAAGAACGTGCGCGTCGTGTCGGTGCGCGGCAGCCAGGTGCGGTTCGACGAGGAGAGCGCCACCGGCGGCCAGGCGGTCGTCCCGGTCACGCTCGCGCTCGAGCCGAACGACGCGCTCGCCGTGACGTACGCCGCCGCGTTCGCCCAGGAGGTCCGTCTCGTGGGCCTCCCGACGGGGACGGGCGAGGACCGTACGGGCGAGCAGGACGACTTCGACGCCGAGGACCTCGGCGGCGTCACCGTGCCGGAAGGGAACGTGGGCTGATGGCCGGGACCGTCATCATCGGGTGCGCCGAGCAGACGCTGGCGTACGAGCTGCGGGCACAGCTCGCGGAGGTCGCCGAGCTCGAGGTGCTGGCGCTCGCGGAGACGACCGGCGAGCTCGTGCGCGCCGTCGTCGAGCGGGAGCCGAACCTCGTGATCGTGCACGACCAGCTCGGGCCCGAGCCCGTGCACCAGGTCATCCGGGACATGGGTCTGCGCCGCCCCGCGAGCGTGTGCCTCATCGTGTCGGGCGACGCGGACCCGGAGAACCTCGCGCTCGCGCTCGACGCCGGTGCGCGCGGCGTCCTGACGTACCCGTTGTCCTTCACCGAGGTGCAGCAGCGCGTCAGCAACGCGCTCGACTGGTCCTCGCGCCTGCAGGAGCTGCTGGTCGAGCGGGACGCCGACGGGGCCGGCCACCGTGCGATCGTGCTGGCGCTGACCGGCGCGAAGGGCGGCGTCGGCGTCACGACGGTCGCGACCCACCTCGCGTGGGACGTGCGGCGCGAGATCCCGGACCACAAGGTCCTGCTCATCGACCTCGACCTCGAGAAGGGCGACGTCAGCTCCTTCCTCGAGGCCCGCCACCGCACGTCGGTCGCCGATCTCGCGAAGGTCGCCGACGACCTGTCGCTGCGCACCGTCGCCGACGCCGTCTTCGTGCACGAGAGCGGGATCCACCTGCTGCTGCCCCCCGAGGACGTCCGTGACGCGGAGTACGTCACGGCGCAGGCCATCCGGCAGATCGTCGGCCTCGTGCGGCAGCAGTACGACCTCGTGATCGTCGACGCCGGCGCGCGCGTCAACCCGGTGCAGGCCTCGGTCGTGGAGATCGCGGACGAGGTCGTCACCCTCACGACGCCCGACCTGGTGAGCCTGCGCGGGCTGCGCCGCGAGGTGACCTCGTGGGAGCAGTTGGCGGTGCGCAAGCCCGACGCGGTGCACGTGCTGCTCAACCGGCACAGCAAGGCCGACGAGGTCCAGCCCGAGACGGCGGCCCGGCTCTCGCCGTCGCCGATGATGCCGCTCACGCTGCCCGACCAGGGTCGCAAGCTCGAGCGCGCGACCAACTCGCGCAGCCCGGAGTTCGCCACCGACGCGGGGTGGTGGCAGGCGCTGCGCGGCCTCGGCCGGCACCTCGGCGTGGCCGCGCGCCGCCCCCAGGAGGAGTCCGCCGAGGAACGCACCCGCGCGCGCGGCCGGCGCCGTGCCGGCGCCGACGACGGCTCCGCCTCGATCGAGTTCATCAGCGTGTTCCCGTGGGTCGCCCTGATGTGCGCGCTCGTGGTGCAGCTCGTCGTCGTGGGCGTCACGTTCATGTGGACCAGCTACGCGGCGAGCGCGGCAGCACGCGAGACGTCGATCGGCTCCTCCTACGCCGACGTCCGGGCGGCCGCGCTGGGCCGCATCCCCGCGGTCATGGAGCCGAGCGTCACCGTGTCGTCCGACCCGGTGGCGGGCCGCACCTCGGTGTCGACCAAGGTGCCGCTGCTCGCGCCGGGCCTGGCGTCGACCCCGTGGCGCGTGACCGTGGTGCGAGAGGTGGTGACGGAGCCGTGAGCCTGCTGGGCAGACGGTGGCGCGAGGCGGGCGGCGACCGCGGCTCGTCGGCGATCGAGGCCGTCGCGGCCATCTTCCTGCTCGGGACGATGGTGCTCGTGACGATGCAGGTCGTCTGGTTCATGGTCGGGTCGAGCATCGCGCAGCAGGCCGCGCGGGACGGCGCGCGCGCGCTGAGCCTCGGGCAGTCGGCCTCCGTCGCAGTCGCGCGCTCGGTGCCCGACAGCACGACGTACCGCGTGTGGTACCCGTCGCCCGACACCGTCCGCGTGCGCGTCGACATGAAGGGCACGATCTTCCCGTTGCAGATCGAGCGACAGATGACGATGCCGAGGACCGCCTCATGAGCGACCTGATCGACGCCTGGGGGCGTCCGCGCGAGACCACCACGTCGGCGCTGGCCGCGTCCGCCAACGCACGGACCGAGCTCGACGAGCAGCTCGTCGCGCAGTTCAAGCGCAAGCTGCTCGACGAGGTCGACCTCCAGGAGCTGGGTCGCCTCGAGCCCGCGCAGCGGCGCGTGCGCCTCGAGCGCGTCGTCGCGCACCTGGTCTCGACCGAGGGCGTCATCCTCACCACGCGCGAGCGCAACGCGCTGATCCGGCGCGTGGTCGACGAGTCGATCGGCCTCGGCGTGCTCGAGCCGCTGCTCGCCGACGACAGCGTGTCCGAGATCATGATCAACGGGCACGAGACCATCTACGCCGAGCGCTTCGGGCGCCTCGAGAAGGTCTCGACGACCTTCGCGTCCGAGGACCAGCTGCGCCAGACCATCGACCGCATCGTGTCGACCGTCAACCGACGCGTGGACGAGTCGAGCCCGATGGTCGACGCGCGCCTCCCCGCGGACGAGCGCATGCCGCGCGGTGCCCGTGTCCACGTCATCCTGCCGCCGCTCGCGCTCAACGGGCCGACGGTCACGATCCGTCTGTTCCCGCGCTCGTACGGCCTCGACGAGCTCATGCGGCGGGGCACGCTCGACGCCCAGACCGCCGACCTCCTGGCGGCGTGCGTGCGCGCGCGCGCGAACATCATCGTGTCCGGCGGCACGTCCTCCGGGAAGACGACGTTCCTCAACGCGCTCTCGGCGTTCATCCCGGGCCGCCAGCGCATCATCACGATCGAGGACGCCGCCGAGCTCTCGCTCGAGCAGGAGCACGTCGTGCGGCTCGAGACGCGTCCGGCGAACGTCGAGGGCCAGGGGCAGGTCACGATCCGCGACCTCGTGCGCAACGCGCTGCGCATGCGGCCCGACCGCATCATCGTCGGCGAGGTCCGTGGTGGTGAGGCGCTCGACATGCTCCAGGCGATGAACACCGGTCACGAGGGCTCCCTCGCCACGGTCCACGCCAACAGCAGCGTCGACGCCCTCATCCGCCTCGAGACGCTCGCCTCGATGAGCGACGTGGAGGTCCCGTTCCACGCGCTGCGCGACCAGGTGAACAACGCCGTCGACATCGTCGTGCAGCTGCTGCGCGGCGCGGACGGGACGCGGCGCGTCGTCGAGGTCGGCTACGTCACCTCCCGGCACCGCGAGGACTTCTCCATCTCCCCGATCATGCGGTGGGACCCCGAGGCGGCGAACCCGCAGGGCTCGCGTGGTGCGTTCGAGCGCTTCCCGCTGCCGCAGGTGCTCGTCGACCGGCTGCGCATCGCGGGGGAGGACATCCGGCGTCCCGCGTCGGACGCGGAGCCGGGGGGCGCGCCGTGATCGTCGTCGGCATCCTCGCGCTGGTGTTCGCCTCCGCGGTGCTGCTCGTCCTGGGGACCGCCGAGATCGCGTCGGTGTCCTCGCGGCGCCGCGCGATCCTGTCGGGCGTGGTCGACGAGCCGACGACCACCTGGCAGGGGCGCGTCGCCGCGTGGGACCGCTCGTTCGTGCGCACGCGCCTGGGCGGTGCGGTGCAGCGTCAGCTCCTCCTCGCGGGCGAGGAGGAGCGGTCGCCCACGCTGGTCGTGGCCGTCGCCTCCGTCGGAGGGATCGTGCTCGCGTGGGTGCTGGCCGTCGGGCTGGCGCCGGTGTTCGCCCTGGCGGGGCTCGCGGGCGCGGTGGTCGGCGTGCGCGCGTGGTTGAGCCGCGCGCAGGACCGCCGCAACGAGGCGTTCGTCGCGCAGATGCCCGAGCTCGCGCGCGTGCTGTCCAACGCCACCGGCGCCGGGCTGTCGATCGCGTCGGCGATCACCCTCGCGTCCGACGAGCTCAACGCGCCTGCGGGCGTCGAGCTGGGGCGCGTCGCCGCACGGCTGCGCTTCGGCGCGAGCCTCGACACCGCGATGCGCGAGATGGAGGACCGCCTGCCCTCGCGCGAGGTCTCGGTGCTGGTCTCGACCCTGCTCGTCTCCTCCCGCAGCGGCGGGTCGCTCGTGTCGGCGCTCCGGGACATCGCGGACACGCTCGACGACCGCAAGGAGATCCGCCGGGAGATCCGCACGACCCTCGCGCAGGCGAGCGTCACCGGCTACATCGTCATCGGCATGGGGGTCGGGATCCTGTTCCTGCTCAACCTGGTGCAGCCCGGCACCGTCGAGGCCATGACCGAGCACTGGGTCGGTCGCGGCGCGCTCGTCGTGGCCGGTGCCCTGTACACCGCGGGCTTCGTCGCGATCCGCCGGATGACGAGGATCGAGCGATGAGCCCCGGCACGGTCGTGGCCGTCCTGGCCGGTGGCCTGGGCGCGTGCGCGGTGGTGCTGCTTCTCGTGGGCTACCGCGGGCTGCGCCGCGACGCGCTCGACACGCTCGCCGTCGAGGACCTCGATCTGCTGCGGGGCCAGCAGCGCCGCCGGGCGGAGGGCACGTCGCCGCTGCAGGCGCTCGCCGCGCGGCTGGTGCCGTCGTTGCGCCGGCTGCTGGGGCCCAAGCGCCTCGAGGGTCTGCAGCGTCGCATCGACGAGGCCGGACGCCCCGACGGCATGACGGTCGACGGGTTCCTCACCGGCAGCGCGCTGTGGATCATCATCATCCTCCCGGCCGTCCTCGCGCTGATCCTGCTGGGGCAGCCGGCGATGTCCGCGCTCGCCCTCGTGGTGCCGGTGATCATCCCGCTGGGACGTCTCGACCGTGCCCGCCGGCTGCGCCGCGAGCGCATGGACCGCGACCTGCCCGACTTCCTCGACGTCCTGGCCGTGACCGTCATGGCCGGTGTCAACTTCCGCCAGGCGCTGTGGCAGGTCTCCGAGCGGTTCGGCGGGCCGCTGTCCGAGGAGATGCAGCTGACGCTGCACCAGATCGCGAACGGCGCGTCGGTCCGGCACGGGTTCGTCGACCTGCGCCGGCGCTCGGCGTCGGAGCCGGTCGGGCAGTTCGTGTCCGCGCTCCTGCAGTCGCAGGAGCTCGGCGCGCCGCTCGCCGAGTCGCTGCGTCAGATCGCGCTCGACATGCGTCGCGAGAGCGGGCAGCGGCAGCGGCAGAAGGCGGCGCGCATGTCGCCCAAGCTCACGCTCATCACGACCACGGTCCTGGTGCCCGGCGCCGTGATCCTCATGCTCACGGGCCTCGTGCTCGGGTCGGACGTCGACTTCGCCGAGCTCATGGGGAGCCTCGGGTGAGCCTCCCGGCGCGTGACTTCGCGGGACGCGTCGTCGGTGTCGCGCTCCTGGTCCGGCTGGCGACGATCATGATCGCGCTGCTCGGTCTCGTCGGCGAGACGATGACCGGTCCGCTCCTCGGCTCGATCCTCGTGCTGAGCGCCGCGACGTTCGCCGTGCTCATGTACGCGCAGGTCATGGACTTCGTCACGCGCCACCCGATCACGCTCGTGATCGACGTCCTGGTCAGCCTGATGGTCGTGTGGGTCCTCGGGGTCGAGAGCCCGCTCGTGCTCGCGACGTTCCCGGTCGCGCTCGTCGTCGGGGTGCTGACGCGTCCGTCCGTGGCTGTCGCGGGCGCCGTGGTGATGTGCGCGGGCTACGTGCTCGTCGCGGTGTCCTCGCCCGGGCCCGAGCCGCGCGGGTTCATGACCGAGATGGGCGTGCCCGCGCTGTACGCGGCGCTCGTCGCGATCGGGCTCGCGGTCCGCCGGGCGCACGAGCAGCAGCTGTCGGTCGCGCGTGAGCTCGCCGGTGCGCAGCGCGCGGCGGCCGCGGCCGACGAGCGCGCGCGCCTCGCGCGCGAGATGCACGACTCGCTCGGCAAGACCCTGCACGGCCTGTCGCTCGGCGCGCAGGGCCTCGTGGTGTGGGTCGACAAGGACCAGGCGACCGCGCGACGCGTCGCGGCGGACCTGGCCGAGGGTGCGGAGCGAGCCGCGCGCGAGGCGCGCGAGCTGCTTGTCCGGATGCGTCGCGACGAGCCGGACCGTGCGCTCGTCGAGGTGCTCACCGACATGTGCGCGGAGTGGGAGGCGCGCTCGGGCGTGCCCTGCCGCTGCACGGCGCGCGACGCGGTCGACCTCGCCGGGGACGCCCGCTACGAGGCGCTCGCGGTGGTCGCCGAGGCCCTCGAGAACGTGGCCCGCCACGCGGACGCGGGCACCGTCGAGGTCGTGCTCGAGCGTGACCCGGACGTGGGCGTGCGCCTGCGGGTGCGTGACGACGGCGCCGGGTTCCGGCCCGCCGCCGACGGTGCGGGACCGCCGGGGCACTTCGGTCTCGTCGGGATGCGGGAGCGCGCGCGCGAGGCCGGGGCCCGTCTCGAGGTCGTCTCGGCGCCCGGCGAGGGCACGACGGTCGAGCTCGTGTGGCCCGTCGGCACGCCTCGACGGGGTGCCGCGCAGGTGGAGGGGGCGTCGATGACAGGACGGGGAGCGTGGGCATGAGCGCGGGGACGGCACGGCTGGAGGACGGGCCGCTGAGGGTCGTCGTCGTCGACGACAACGCGGTGATCCGGATGGGGCTGCGCAGCCTCCTCGACGGCGTCGACGAGCTCGAGGTCGTGGGCGAGGCCGGGGACGGCGACGAGGCCGTGCGGGTGGTGCGGGACGTCGTCCCCGACGTCGTGCTGCTCGACGTGCGCATGCCACGACGCGACGGGGTCCAGGTGGCCGCGGAGATCCGGGCCTGGAGCAAGGTGCTCATGCTGACCTACTCCGACGCGCCCGACGTCGTGCGCGCGGCCGTGGGGGCGGGGGCGAGCGGCTACCTCGTGCACGGGCAGTTCGACGGCCCCGAGCTCGTGCGCACCGTGCAGGCCGTCGCGGCGGGCTCGTTCGTGCTGTCCCCGGTGGCCGCGACGGTGATGCGCGAGGCGTGGTCCGAGCCCGCGCCGGTTCAGGAGGTCGGACGTCCGGACGTCGGGCTGTCGGCGCGTGAGCGTGAGGTCATGGAGCTCATCGCCCAGGGCCGCACCAACGGCGAGATCGCGCGGGAGTGCTTCCTGTCCGAGAAGACGGTGAAGAACCACGTCAACCACATCTTCGCGAAGCTGGGTGTCCGGACCCGGGCCGAGGCCGTCGCGCTCTGGCTGGGTGGAGCGCTGGGCCCGGCCCGCGTCGGGACCTGAGTGGGCCCGAGATTGGGCCCACGGACCCGACGCGCAGCACGGCACGACACGTAGTTTTTCGGGCATCGGGAGGCGCCCTCGGCTCCTCCCACACGATCCGACACCGCCCGGCACCGCCGGCCCACTGCGAGGAGATCACCATGAGCAGCACGATCGTCAGCACCCAGGCCCGTCTCCGCAAGGTCGTCGAGAAGGGTCGCGACTCGGGCCAGGGCATGCTCGAGTACCTCGGCATCCTCGTCGTCGCGGCGCTCCTCATCGTCGGTGTCCTCACCGCCATGGGTACGTTCAAGCCCGAGGAGAAGGCGGAGACGCAGATCTCGGACATCTCCGACGCGCTCGACAACGCGCGCGGCTGATCCAGCACCGGGCGGCCCCGCAGCCCGGGCCGGCAGGACCCACGGCACGTGCCGTGGGTCCTGCCGTCGTGCGGGGGACACCCACGACACCCGCCGCGCACGCGGCCGACCAGCCGGAGAGGGAGTAGCGATGCGCCTGAGGTCGCTGGGACGGCACGCGCGCGAGGCGGGCGCGGCCGTGACGGGGCTCGTCGTCGTCGTGTGCCTCGCGGTGATGGTCCTGCTGTTCGTGGTGGTCCTGCCCATCGCCGGGCGCACGCAGATGTCCGACCAGGCCGAGGGTGGCGCCGACGCCGCGGCGCTCGCCGCCGCCGACCGCATGCGCGACGTGGTGCTGGAGCGGTTCGACACCCTCGCGGCCGGCGGGGACCTCGCGGGTCTGCTGCCGCCGTCGGTCGGCATCGCCGAGGCCGCCGAGTACGCGGACCGCAACGGCGGCCGGCTCGTCTCGGCCGCGTACGGCGTCGACCGCGGCGCCGGACGCGTCGAGGTGCAGGTGGTGCGCACCAACCCGCCGGGCAGCTCGCGCCCCGAGGTCCGCCGCAACGGCACCGCCGAGGTGGGCGTCGTGCTCGCGGGCTGCGGGATCGAGGACCGTCGCGTCATCATCGGGTACGAGCCCGTGCCGACCCCGACGCCCACCCCGACGCCGACTCCCGAGCC
>NZ_LNTD01000168.1 GCF_001462455.1 Cellulomonas sp. B6 | reverse complement strand
GGGGTGGTGGCGGCGGTGGGCTCAGTGGCCCATGCCGAGACCGCCGTCGACGGGCAGCACGGCGCCCGAGACGTAGGCGGCCGCGTCGGACGCGAGGAACTGCACGGCCGCGGCGACCTCGTCCGCCTGGCCGAAGCGGCCGGCCGGGATCGACCCGAGGTAGGCCTGCTGGCGGTCCTCCGGCAGCGCCTTGGTCATGTCGGTGTCGATGAACCCGGGCGCGACGACGTTCGCGGTGATGCCACGCGCACCGAGCTCGCGCGTGATCGAGCGCGCCATGCCGACGAGCGCCGACTTCGACGACGCGTAGTTCACCTGGCCCGGCGAGCCGTACAGCCCGACGACGGACGAGATGAGGACGATGCGGCCGCGGCGCAGCCGGATCATGCCCTTGCTGGCACGACGCACGACGCGGAACGCGCCGGTGAGGTTGACGTCGAGGACCTCGGCGAACTCGTCGTCGGTCATGCGCATGAGGAGCTGGTCGCGCGTGATGCCGGCGTTGGCGACGAGCACCTCGACGGGGCCGTGCGCGGCCTCGACCTGCGTGAACGCCGCGTCGACCGAGGCGGTGTCGCGCACGTCGCCGATGACCTCGAGCACGCCGTCGGGCGCGCCGCCCGAGCGGACGATCGTGGCGACCTTGTCGCCGCCGGCGACGAGCCGCTCGGCGATCGCGCGGCCGATGCCGCGGTTGGCGCCGGTCACCAGCACGCTGCGCTGGCGGGGGGTGGCGTCGGACGTCGTGGGCTCGGGTGTCGTGGCAGGCACGGGACACGACGCTAGCCGAGGCTGCGCGCGGCGCGGCGGTGCGGGGCGCCACGAGTTGGGGCGCGGCGGTTGTGGGACCTCGACAAAGCCCACGTGCGTCGACCGGCACCCGCCCGCGCGGCCGGGCACAGCGGGGACGCCTACCATCGGGTGGTGAGCACGCGTCGGGACGGTGCCCGGCGGGAGCCGGAGGTGCACCGCATCACCTCGGCCCCCGAGTCGCCGGCCGACGACCTCGCCCGCCGGCAGCGCCGGTACCTGTGGCAGATGGGCGTGCGCGTGCTGTGCTTCGTCGCCGCGGGTCTGCTGTGGTCGCACACGCCCCTGTGGGTCCCGCTCGCGCTGCTGGTCGCCGCGAGCGTGCTGCCCTACGTCGCGGTGCTGCTCGCCACGACGGCCAGGTCACGGCGCGACGCGGGCGACGTGCCCTTCGAGGCGCGGCAGATCGGTGCCGCGCCCCGCCACGACGAGCTGGGAGGTGGACGGTGAACCAGACCCCGACGGCGGTGCCCGACGCGGTCGACGAGCTGGTGTGCAGCGCACGGGGCTGCCGGCAGGTGCCCGCGTGGGGCGTGCTGTGGAACAACCCCAAGCTGCACGCGCCCGAGCGTCGCAAGGTGTGGCTCGCGTGCGAGGACCACCGCGAGCACCTGTCGGAGTACCTGCGCGTGCGCGACTTCCTGCGCGACGTGGTCCCCGTCGACGACCTGGACCGGGTCGAGGCGTGACCTCGACGCCGCCCGCGGGCGACGACGTCCTGCGCCTGACGCCGGCGGACCTGCGCGCCGACGCGCGCCGACGCGCCGTCGGGCTGGTCGTCGTCGGGATCGTCGTGGCGGTGGTCTGCACGTTCCTGGGGCGCTGGCAGTGGCACCGGCACGTCGCGCGCGACGCCGCGATCGCGGTGGTGGAGACGAACTACTCGGCCGCGCCGGTGGACCTCGCGGACGTCGTGCCGGACCCGGCCGCGACGCTCCCGGACGCCGACGCGTGGCGGTCCGTCGAGGTCCGGGGGCAGTACCTCGTCGACGCGACCGTGCTGCTGCGCAACCGGCCCGTGGACGGCACGCCCGCGTACCACGCGCTCGTGCCGCTGCTCGTCACGGACGCCGCGCCCGGGGCGTTCGGCCCGCCCGCCGACGCCGGCCGGGTGCTGGTCGTGGACCGCGGCTGGGTGCCCACGGGCGCGGACGGGTCAGCCGACGTCGACGTCCCCGCTCCCCCTGCCGGCGACGTCGCGGTGACCGTGCGGCTGCGCCCGGGCGAGTCCCCCAGCACGCGGACCGCACCGGCAGGGCAGGCGCACTCGATCGCGCCCGCGCAGGTGCTCGCGGCCGGCGGCGTCGACGGCGCGCCGTACGCGGCCTACGGCTCGCTCGTGAGCGAGGTGCCCGCACCCGACGTGGCCCTCGGCACGCTGGCGGCGCCCAGCACGGACCCCGGTTCGCACCTGTCGTACGCGTTCCAGTGGTGGGTGTTCGCGCTCGGCGGGCTCGTCGCGTTCAGCGTGTCGGCGCGCCGGGAGTGGACCGGGACGGCGGCTCTCCCCCTCGGTCCCACGCCGACCGGCGGCGGTCCGGCCGATCCGACGCCCGCACGCCGGCCGCGCCGCGCCCGGGGCCGCGACGAGATCGACGAGGACGCCGAGATCGACGCGCAGGAGGCCGCGCGTCCGCTCTGACGGCGCACGGCGCGCGACCCCGTGCGCGGGGAGCGGCGGCCGGCCCCGCGCGCCGCGACGCGACCTCAGGCCAGCGCGATGAGGTCGAGGTAGTCCGGGCCGAACAGGTCCTCGTCGCCGTCGGGCAGCAGCAGCACGCGCTCGGGCTCGAGCGCCGCGACCGCGCCCTCGTCGTGGCTCACGAGCACGACCGCGCCCGTGTAGCCGCGCAGGGCCGCGAGGATCTCCTCGCGCGACGCGGGGTCGAGGTTGTTGGTGGGCTCGTCGAGCAGCAGCACGTTCGCGCTCGACACGACGAGGGCCGCGAGCGCGAGCCGCGTCTTCTCGCCGCCGGACAGCACGCGCGCGGGCTTGTCGGCGTCGTCGCCGGAGAACAGGAACGAGCCGAGCACCGAACGCACCTGCGTGTCGGTGAGGTCGGGCGCCGCGGTGCGCAGGTTCTCGACGACCGTCCGGGACAGGTCGAGCGTCTCGTGCTCCTGCGCGTAGTACCCGAGCTTGAGCCCGTGCCCCGGGCGCACCTCGCCCGTGTCGGGGTCCTGCAGCCCGCCGAGGATCCGCAGCAGCGTCGTCTTGCCGGCACCGTTGAGGCCGAGGATGACGACCTTGCTGCCGCGGTCGATCGCGAGCGAGACGTCGGTGAAGACCTCCTGCGAGCCGTAGGACTTCGACAGCCCTTCGGCGGTCAGCGGCGTGCGGCCGCACGGCGCCGGGTCCGGGAACCGCAGCTTCGCCACCTTGTCGGACACGCGGACCTCCTCGAGGCCCGAGAGCATGCGCTCGGCGCGGCGCGCCATGTTCTGCGCTGCGACGGCCTTGGTGGCCTTGGCGCGCATCTTGTCGGCCTGCGCGAGCAGCGTCGCGGCCTTCTTCTCGGCGTTGGCCCGCTCGCGACGGCGACGCTTCTCGTCCGTCTCGCGCTGCTTCAGGTACGCGTCCCAGCCGAGGTTGTACTGGTCGAGCTGCGAGCGGTTCGCGTCCAGGTGGAACACCTTGTTGACCGTCGCGCGCAGCAGCTCGACGTCGTGGCTGATGACGACGAACCCGCCGGGGTAGACCTTGAGGTAGTCCCGCAGCCAGACGATCGAGTCGGCGTCGAGGTGGT
The DNA here is from genome assembly GCF_001462455.1 of Cellulomonas sp. B6. Lineage (GTDB taxonomy): Bacteria > Actinomycetota > Actinomycetes > Actinomycetales > Cellulomonadaceae > Cellulomonas. The sequence goes on along the minus strand of NZ_LNTD01000168.1, from coordinate 10,162 downwards.
TGGTCGGCTCGTCGAGCAGCAGCGTCTCGGCGCCCGAGAACAGGATGCGCGCGAGCTCGACGCGGCGGCGCTGGCCACCGGACAGCGTGCCGAGCGTCTGACCGAGCACGCGGTCGTCGAGGCCGAGCGCCGCGGTGATGCGGTGCGCCTCGCTCTCGGCCGCGTAGCCGCCGGCCGCCGTGAACCGCGCCTCGAGCCGCGTGTACCGGTCCATCGCCTTGTCGCGCGTCGCGTCGTCCGTCGACGCCATGAGCCCCTCGGTCTCGCGCATCGCCGTGAGCACGGCGTCCAGGCCGCGCGCCGACAGCACGCGGTCCATCGCGAGCTGCTCGAGGTCGCCCGAGGCCGGGTCCTGCGGCAGGTAGCCGACGTCACCGCCGCGCGCGATCGTGCCGCCCGTGGGCTGCGTCTCGCCCGCGAGGGTCTTGGTGAGGGTCGTCTTGCCGGCGCCGTTGCGCCCGACGAGCCCGATCCGGTCGCCCGCGGCGATCCGGAACGTCGTCGGCTCCAGCAGGACGCGGGCGCCGACGCGCAGCTCGACGCCCGAGGCGGTGATCACAGGTGGTCCCTCGGTTCCGTGCAGATGGTCCGGGCAGATGTCCGTGCGGACAGGTGCGGGTGCGTGCGGCGCTCGGCTCGGTGTCCGACGAGCGACTTCCTACGAGAAAGCCGCGACGGTTCTGGCGGCCCGCACAAACGCCCACCATCCTACCGAGCCGCTAGCGTGGCCAGCGGCCCGAGCACCCGTCGGACGACCACGGGCAACGCCCAGCCCACCGCCAGGAGGCCCGCCATGTCCAGCGCTTTGCCCGACGACCGCACGTCATCCCTGGTCGACGCGTCGACCGCACCGGTGGCCGACGCGCCCGCCGCTCCCCCGGAGCCGCGCGCCGCACGCCGCACGAGCACCGACGTCGCGCTCGTCGCGACGTTCGCGGCGTTCGTCGCGGCGTGCGCGCTCGTTCCCGCGATCCCCACGGGCACGCCCGTGCCGATCACGCTGCAGACGTTCGCCGTCGTCGTGGCGGGCCTCGTGCTCGGTGCGCGGCGCGGGTTCCTCGCCGTCGCGCTGTACCTCGTGGTCGGGCTCGCGGGCGTCCCGGTGTTCGCGGAGATGACCGGCGGGCTCGGCGTGCTGGGCAAGCCGTCGGCCGGGTACCTGCTGGCGTTCCCGCTCGCGGCGGCCGCCGCGGGGTGGTTCGGCGGGCTCGCGCTGCGGGCGCGCCCGCGGTGGCGCTACCCGCTGCTGGTCGCCGCGGGGCTGGGCTCGTCGTTCCTCGTGACGCACCCCGCGGGGATCGTCGGGCTCATGGCGCGGCTCGGGGTCGGGCCCGGCGAGGCGCTCGCGATCGACGTCGTCTACTGGCCCGGCGACGTCGTGAAGAACCTGCTCGCCGCCGGTGTGACGCTCGCGGTGCTGCGCGCGTTCCCCGACCTGCGCCGCGGTCGCGCGTGACGCGCCGCGCGTGATCGAGCTCGACGCGGCCGAGGTCACGGCCTGGTCCCCCGACCCCGCGGGCGGGCCCGAGCGCGTGGTGCGCCTGCTGGGCCCCGTGACGCTGCGGATCGGCGAGCGCCGCGTGGCGGTCGTCGGCGCCAACGGGTCGGGCAAGTCCACGCTCGCGCGCCTGCTCAACGGGCTCGTGCTGCCGTCGGCCGGTGCCGTGCGCGTCGACGGCCTCGACACCGTGCGCGACGGCGCGGCCGTGCGCCGGCGTGTCGGGTTCGTGTTCACCGACCCCGACGCGCAGCTCGTCATGCCGACGCCGCTCGAGGACGTCGCGCTGTCGCTGCGCCGCACGGTGCCCGACGCGGCCGAGCGCACGGCGCGGGCCCACGCGGCCCTCGAGCGCATCGGTCTCGCGGAGCGCGCCCACGTGTCGGTGCACCAGCTCTCGGGCGGGCAGCGCCAGCTCCTCGCGCTGGCCGCCGTGCTCGCGACCGAGCCCGCCGTGCTGGTGTGCGACGAGCCGACCACGCTGCTCGACCTGCGCTGGCGCACGCACGTCGACGCGCTGCTCGCGTCGCTCGACCAGCAGGTGGTCGTCGTCACGCACGACCTCGACGCCGCCGCGCGCGCGGAGCGCGTGCTCGTCGTGGACCGGGGGCAGGTCGTCGCGGACGACGCGCCCGGTCCGGCGCTCGCGCGGTACCGCGCGCTCATGACCGGGTCGCCGGACGCGCTGGCCGCACCGTGAGCCCCGTCGGACGCCGCGGCGGGACGGCACCCGGCCGTCCGCTGCGCGCACCGTGGGCGGGTCCGCTCGGGCTGCACCACCCGGGGTCCAGCGTCCTGCACCGCGCGCCTGCCGGCCTCAAGCTCGTCGCGCTGGCGGGCCTCGGCGTCGTGCTGGTCGTCCTGCGCGGACCGGCCACGGCGGCCCTCGCGCTCGTCGCCGTGGGGGGGCTCGCGGCGCTCGCCCGCCTCCCGTGGCGCCGCACGTCCCGCGGTCTGCTGCCCGTCGTCCTCGCCGCCGCGGTCCTCGCGGGCTACCAGACGTGGGCGCGCGGCTGGGCCGTCGGGGTCGAGACCGCGCTCGACGTCCTCACGCTCGTGCTCGCCGGCACGCTCGTGACCGCGACCACGCGCGCCGACGACCTGCTCGCGACCGTCGCGCGTGCGGCCCGGCCGCTGCGGCGCGTGGGGCTCCCGCCCGAGACGGTCGCGCTGGCCGTGGGGCTGTTCCTGCGCACCGTGCCGGTGGTCGTCCGCGTGGTCGGCGAGTCCCGGGACGCCGCGCGGGCGCGCGGCCTCGAGCGCGACCCGCGCGCGACCGTCGTCCCCGCGACCGTGCGGATGGTCGCGCACGCACGCACGACCGGCGACGCGCTCGCCGCGCGCGGCCTCGCCGACTGACCGTGAGGATGGCGGCGAGCCCTCGCTCGACGAGCGGGCCCGCGAGCCGGGACCTACCGTGTGCGCGTGACCTTCAGCCAGGGCGGGAACTTCGAGGGCGGGCGCGTGCGACGCCGCGCCGGCGGCGGCACGATCGCGGCCGGTGGCGGCGGTCTCGTCGCGATCATCGCGCTCGCCATCTACCTCTTCACCGGGCAGGACGTCTCGGGTCAGCTCGGTGCCGGCCCGGGCGGCGGCAGCGAGCAGGAGACCGCGGTCGGGGAGTGCACGGTCGAGCAGGCCAACACGGACCCGATCTGCCGGTTCTCGGCGACCATGCAGTCGCTGGACGCGTTCTGGCAGACGAGCCTGCCGGCGGGTACGGCGTTCGCCGCACCCGGCGGGGTGGAGTTCTCGGGCGGCACGAGCACGGGGTGCGGCCAGGCGTCCGCGGCCACCGGGCCGTTCTACTGCCCGCCCGACCGGACCGTGTACCTCGACTCGACGTTCTTCGCCACGCTCCAGCAGCAGTTCGGCGCACAGGGCGGCCCGCTCGCCGAGATGTACATCTACGCGCACGAGTACGGGCACCACGTGCAGAACCTCACGGGCGTGTTCGACCGCGCCGACCGGAGCGGCGGTGGCGCCGAGTCCGACTCGGTGCGCGTCGAGCTGCAGGCCGACTGCTACGCCGGCATGTGGGCCGGTGCGGCGACCGAGACGCCGCGGCCGGGCACGGACACGCCGTTCCTCGAGCCGATCACCGCCGAGCAGCTCGCGCAGGCGCTCGACGCCGCGGCGGCCGTCGGCGACGACCACATCCAGCAGCAGTCGGGCGGCGGCGTGAACCCCGACACGTGGACCCACGGGTCCAGCGAGCAGCGGCAGCGCTGGTTCACCACCGGCTACGAGCAGGGGTCGCTCGCGGCGTGCGACACGTTCGCGACCGACAGCCTCTGAGCAGCTCGGTCGGACCCCGGCCGCCGGGCCGACGCACGGACGCCCCCGCACCGGTCCGGTGCGGGGGCGTGCGACGTGCTGCGTCAGATGTTGAAGCCGAGGGCCCGCATCTGCTCGCGGCCGTCGGTCGTGATCTTCTCGGGGCCCCACGGCGGCATCCAGACCCAGTTGATGCGGAAGCCGTCGACGATGCCGTCGAGCGCCTGCGCGGACTGGTCCTCGATGACGTCGGTCAGCGGGCAGGCCGCCGACGTGAGCGTCATGTCGATGACCGCGGTGTTGGTCTGGTCGATGACGACGCCGTACACGAGGCCGAGGTCGACGACGTTGATGCCGAGCTCGGGGTCGATGACGTCGCGCATCGCCTCCTCGACGTCGGCGACCGTTGCGGCCCCCGCGGCTGCGGGGTCGCCGTCGACCGCGGCGGGGGTGGTGGGTTCGGTGGTCATGCGTCCTCCGTCGTACGGGCACCGGACAGGATGAGGGCGTCGTCGAGCGCGACCCAGCCGAGCAGGGCGCACTTGACGCGAGCGGCGTAGCGGGAGACGCCCGCGAACGCGACCGCGTCGCCCAGGGCCTCCTCCTCGGCCTCGTCGGCGAGCCCCGCACCCTGCGACTGCAGCATCGTGCGGAACGACGCGGCGAGCCGGTCGACGGTCGCGAGGTCCTGGCCGACGACCAGGTCGTGCAGCACCGACGTCGACGCCTGCGAGATCGAGCAGCCCTGGCCCTCCCACGCGACGCCGCGCACGACCGGCGTGCCGCCGCTCGTGTCGACGTCGACGTGCAGCGTCACCTCGTCGCCGCAGGTCGGGTTGACCTGGTGCGACGTCGCCGCGCACGTGCCGTGGTCGGCCGCGGCGACACCGACCGCGCCGACACCGTCGGGCAGGCCGCGGCCGTGCGGGAACTTCGCGTGGTCGAGGATGACCTGCTGGTACAGCTGCTCCATGGCCGAGCTCATGCGGGCCTCCCGTCCGTCGTCGCGCCGCCCAGTCCGAAGAACGCGCGGACCCCCGCGAGTGCTTCCCGGAACGCCGCGACGTCGTCGTCGGTCGTGTAGACGCCCGCGCTCGCGCGGGCCGTGGCCGCGACGCCGAACCGGCGGTGCAGCGGCTGCGCGCAGTGGTGGCCGACGCGCACGGCCACGCCGGCGTCGTCGAGCACCTGCCCGACGTCGTGGGCGTGCACGCCGTCGACGACGAACGACACCGCCGCGAGCCGCTCGCGGGTGTCGGTCGGGCCGATCACGCGGACGCCGGGCACGGACGCGACCGCGCCGAGCAGCAGCCCCGCGAGGTGCCGCTCGTGCGCCGCGACCGCGGGCATCCCGAGCTCCGACAGGTACGTCGCGGCGCAGCCGAGCGCGACGGCCTGCGACACCATCTGCGTGCCGGCCTCGAACCGCTGCGGCGGCGGCGCGTAGGTCGTCGCCTCCATGGTGACGACCTCGACCATCGAGCCGCCGGTCGTCACGGGCGGCATCGCCTCGAGCAGCTCGCGCCGCCCGTACAGCGCGCCCACGCCCGTGGGGCCGTACATCTTGTGCCCCGAGAACGCCGCGAAGTCGACGCCGAGCGCGCCCAGGTCGACCGGCAGGTGCGGCACGGACTGGCACGCGTCGAGCACGGTGAGCGCGCCGACCTCGCGCGCGCGGGCCACGAACGCCTCGACGGGGGTCACCGCGCCGGTGACGTTCGACGCGTGCGTGAACGCCAGCACGCGCGTGCGCTCGGTGACGACCGTCGCGAGCTCGTCGGTCCGCAGGCGCCCGTCGTCGTCCACTCCGATCCAGCGCAGCGTCGCACCGGTGCGGGCCGCGAGCTCCTGCCACGGCACGAGGTTCGCGTGGTGCTCGGACTCGGTGACGACGATCTCGTCGCCCGGCGCGAGCGCGAACCGGCGGGCGGCCTGGCCCCCGCGTCCCGCGGTCGCGTTCGACATCGCGTACGCGACGAGGTTGATCGCGGCGGTCGCGTTCGACGTCCACACGAGCTCGCCGGGCGTCGCGCCGACGAACCCGGCGACGCGCGCGCGGGCGTCCTCGAACGCGTGCGTCGCCTCCTCGGCGAGCTGGTGCGCGCCGCGGTGCACGGCCGCGTTGCGCCGCGTGTAGAAGTCCTGCTCCGCGTCGAGGACGACCTCGGGCTTCTGCGAGGTCGCGCCGGAGTCGAGGTAGACGAGCGGGCGCCCGTCGCGCAGCGTGCGCTCCAGGAGCGGGAAGTCGGCGCGCACGGCGGCGAGCTCGGCGGCCGACAGGGTCGACGCGAGCGGCTCGAGCGTGCTGGTCATGGGGTCCTCCGGGCGGACGGGAGGCGGCCGGCGGGGCGACCCCGCGGGGGCGCGGGGTCAGGTGGCGACGGTCGCCCAGGGACGAGGGTCCGGTGGCCGCCGGTGCGCGCGGGGCGCCCGGCGGCCACCGGGACGGTGCTCAGGCGGAGGTGCCGGCCGGCAGGAACCGGTCGTAGCCCTCGTTCTCGAGGCGGTCGGCCAGCTCGGGGCCGCCCTGCTCGGCGATCTTGCCGTCGACGAAGACGTGCACGAAGTCCGGCTTGATGTAGCGCAGGATGCGCGTGTAGTGCGTGATCAGCAGCATGCCGACGTCGGTGGTCTCGCGCACGCGGTTGACGCCCTCGGACACGATGCGCAGCGCGTCGACGTCGAGGCCCGAGTCGGTCTCGTCGAGGATCGCGAAGCGCGGCTTGAGCAGCTCCATCTGGAGGATCTCGTGGCGCTTCTTCTCACCGCCCGAGAAGCCCTCGTTGACCGAGCGCTCGGCGAACGACGCGTCCATGCGCAGGTTGTCCATCGCACCGCGCACGTCCTTGACCCACGAGCGCAGCGGGGGCGCCTCGCCGTCGATCGCGGTCTTCGCGGTGCGCAGGAAGTTCGACACCGACACGCCCGGCACCTCGACCGGGTACTGCATGGCGAGGAACATGCCGGCGCGGGCACGCTCGTCGACCGACATCGCGAGCACGTCCTCGCCGTCGAGCAGCACGGTGCCCGACGTGATCTCGTACTTCGGGTGGCCGGCCAGCGAGTAGGCCAGCGTGGACTTGCCGGACCCGTTGGGGCCCATGATCGCGTGGGTCTCGCCGCTGTTCACGGTGAGGTCGACGCCGCGCAGGATGGGCTTGGGGCCCTCCTTCGTCTCGACGCTGACGTGCAGGTCGCGGATCTCCAGGGTGGACATCTCGGGGTACTCCTCGGGGGTCAGAGCGGGGCGTCGACGTCGACGAGCACGCGCTCGCCGTCGACGGTCACGGGGTAGACGGGGACGGGGCGGACCGCGGGAGGCGACAGCGGCTCACCGGTGCGCAGGTCGAACTTCGACCCGTGCAGCCAGCACTCGACCGTGCAGCCCTCGACGTCGCCGTCGGACAGCGAGACGGCGCCGTGCGAGCAGATGTCGCTGATGGCGTGCCAGTCGCCGGTCTCGTCGCGCACGACGGCGACCTCGACGGGGCCGGCGGGGCCCTCGAGCTCGACGCGCAGCGTGCCGGCGACCGGCACGTCCGCCGTCAGGCAGGCGAGCTGAGCGGTCATGCCGTGGTCACCGACGCGTCGGAGCCCTCGACCTGGGGCGTCGTGCCGAGGATCTCGCTCATGGACTTCTCGAGCTCGGCCTCGATCGACGCGATGAGCCGCTCCTCGACCTCGGGCACGCCGATCTCGCCGATGAGCTCGGCGAAGAATCCGCGCACGACGAGGCGACGCGCGTCGGCCTCGGGGATGCCGCGGGCGCGCAGGTAGAACAGCTGCTCGTCGTCGAAGCGCCCGGTGGCCGAGGCGTGCCCGGCCCCCTCGATGACGCCCGTCTCGATCTCGAGGTTCGGCACCGAGTCGGCGCGCGCCCCGTCGGTGAGGACGAGGTTGCGGTTGAGCTCGTAGGTGTCGGTGCCCTCGGCGGCCGCGCGGATCAGCACGTCGCCGACCCACACGGTGTGGGCACCGGCGCCCTGCAGCGCGCCCTTGTAGGTCACGCGCGAGACGCAGCTCGGGACCGCGTGGTCGACGAACAGGCGGTGCTCCTGGTGCTGGTCGGCGTCCGCGAAGTACGCGCCCAGCGCCGTGACCGACGCGCCCTCGCCGACGAACTCGGTGTCGGGGGTGACGCGCACGACGTCGCCGCCGAGCGTCACGACGATGTGCTTGACCGTCGCGTCGCGGCCGATGCGCAGGCGGTGGCTCGCGGCGTGCACCGAGCCGGCCGCCCAGTCCTGCACGGACACGACCGTGAGGTGCGCGCCGTCCTCGGCCACGATCTCGACCGTCTCGGTGAGGTTGGCGTGCCCGACGTGGTCGAGCACGACGACACCCTGCGAGAGCGGCTCGGCGTGCACCAGCAGGTGCGCGGCCGTCGGCTCGAGCGGCGCCTCGTGCGTGCCGGCGCCCTCGACGCCCTCGACGACCACCGAGGTGACCTTCGAGGACACCGACTCGCGCGGCAGCGTCACGACGGTCGCGCGCTCGAACGACGCCCACGCGACGGCCGCGGCGCGGTCGCCGGGGACGCCCGCGCGGCCGAGGCGCGCGTCGTCGCGGTCGACGATCTCGACGCGCGCCTCGGGCGCCTCGACGACGGTCGTGAGGACGCCGTGGCCCGTCAGGACGCCGTCGCTCGCACCCGCGAACAGCGGTGCGAACCGGTCGACCGGCGCGAAGCGCCACTCCTCCTCGCGCCCGGTGGGCACGGGGAAGTCGGCGACGTCGAAGCTCGTGGGCCGCGCCGCGCGCGACGCCTCGGGCACCGTGCCGATGCCGTGGCTGTGCGCACCGTCGGCGACCGCGCGCGAGTGGTCCGTCGAGAGGCCGGTCGCGGCGCCCTCGTTCGTCGTGGTCGTCATCAGCCGACGGCCCCTTCCATCTGCAGCTCGATGAGGCGGTTGAGCTCGAGCGCGTACTCCATGGGCAGCTCGCGCGCGATGGGCTCGACGAACCCGCGCACGATCATCGCCATGGCCTCGGTCTCCGCCATGCCCCGGGACATGAGGTAGAACAGCTGGTCCTCGCTCACGCGCGACACGGTCGCCTCGTGGCCCATCGACACGTCGTCCTCGCGGACGTCCACGTAGGGGTAGGTGTCGGAGCGCGAGATCTGGTCGACCAGCAGCGCGTCGCACAGCACGTTGGACGCCGAGTGGGACGCGCCCTCGAGGATCTGCACGAGACCCCGGTAGGACGTGCGGCCACCGCCGCGCGCGACCGACTTCGACACGATCGAGCTCGACGTGTGCGGTGCGGCGTGCACCATCTTGGAGCCCGCGTCCTGGTGCTGGCCCTCGCCGGCGAACGCGATCGACAGCGTCTCGCCGCGCGCGTGCTCGCCCATGAGGTAGATCGCGGGGTACTTCATGGTGACCTTGGAGCCGATGTTGCCGTCGACCCACTCCATCGTCCCGCCCTCGGCCACGGTCGCCCGCTTGGTCACGAGGTTGTAGACGTTGTTCGACCAGTTCTGGATCGTCGTGTAGCGCACGCGCGCGTTCTTCTTCACGACGATCTCGACCACGGCGGAGTGCAGCGAGTCCGACTGGTAGATCGGCGCGGTGCAGCCCTCGACGTAGTGCACGTACGAGCCCTCGTCCGCGATGATCAGCGTCCGCTCGAACTGGCCCATGTTCTCGGTGTTGATCCGGAAGTAGGCCTGCAGCGGGATCTCGACGTGCACGCCCGGCGGCACGTAGACGAACGAGCCGCCGGACCACGTGGCCGTGTTGAGCGACGCGAACTTGTTGTCGCCCGGGGGGATCACCGAGCCGAAGTACTGCTCGAAGATCTCGGGGTGCTCGCGCAGACCCGTGTCGGTGTCGAGGAAGATGACGCCCTGCTCCTCGAGCGACTCCTGGATCTGGTGGTAGACCACCTCGGACTCGTACTGCGCGGCGACGCCCGCGACGAGACGCTGCTTCTCGGCCTCCGGGATGCCGAGGCGGTCGTACGTGTTCTTGATGTCCTCGGGCAGGTCCTCCCAGCTGGTGGCCTGCTTCTCGGTGGACCGCACGAAGTACTTGATGTTGTCGAAGTCGATGCCCGAGAGGTCCGCGCCCCACCAGGGCATGGGCTTCTTGTCGAACAGGCGCAGCGCCTTCAGGCGCGTCCTGAGCATCCACTCGGGCTCGTTCTTGAGCCGCGAGATGTCGCGCACGACGTCCTCCGACAGGCCGCGGCGCGCGGAGGCGCCGGCCACGTCGGGGTCGTGCCAGCCGTACGTGTAGTGGCCGAGCGACGCGATGGCCTCGTCCTGGCTCAGCGGCTCGGTGGCCGCGGGCCGGGTGGCCGTGTCGTCCGTGGGTGCGCTCATGGTGTCGGTCCTTCCGTCGAGTGCACGGGGCGTTTCGGGGGCTGGGGCGTGGTTCGTGG
>NZ_LNTD01000167.1 GCF_001462455.1 Cellulomonas sp. B6 | reverse complement strand
CCGAGGTGAGCACACCATGACGACCCGCCCCGACGCCCCCACCGACGTGCGCACCGCGCGACGCCCGCGCGGACGCCGGCACGCCGCCCGGCCCGGCGCACCGGTGCGGACTCTCGCGGGCGCGCTCGCCGCTGCGATGCTCGCGCTCGCGGGCGGTGTCGTCGGGGCGGCCCCGGCGCAGGCGGCCGCGCGCGTAGAGGTCTCCGGCACCGACGGCCGCGCCGCGGCCGACCCGTCCGGCCCCACGACCCTCACGCTGCGCGGCACGGGCTTCCAGTCCGTGAGCGGCGGGTTCGGTGGCATCTACGTGATGTTCGGCTGGGTCTCGGGGTCGTGGCGCCCGTCCGCGGGCGGCGTCACCGGCGACGACCTGCGGTACGTCCCGGACAGCGAGAGCGCCGACAACGCCGGTCACCAGCGGTTCGTCGCGTTCCCCGGCTCCGACACGGCCGCCGCCGCCAACGGCGGCGTCGTCGAGGCGGACGGCACGTGGAGCACGACGCTCGTCGTGCCCGGCGCCCGGTTCGCGACGGTCGACCGGTCCGGGGCGTCGACCACGGTCGACTGCCTGCAGGTCACGTGCGGCGTCATCACGATCGGCGCGCACGGCGTCAAGAACGCCGCCAACGAGACGTTCACGCCCGTGACGTTCGCGGGCGCCTCGGCGGCCCCCGCCGCCGCGCCGGCCGCCGGTGCCACGGACGACGCGCGTGCGGCCGAGGAGGCCGCGCAGGAGGTGCCGGTCGTCGACCCCGCCGCCGCGACGCTCGGCGTCGACCAGGCGACCGCGGTGCTCGGGCGTGCCATGAGCTTCACCGGGCAGGGGTTCCTGCCCGGCGAGCAGGTCGTCGGCTCCGTCGACGACGGCCGGCTCGCCGTCGGCCCGCTGGCCGCCGGTCCGCACGGCGAGGTCGCCGGGTTCGTCGAGCTGCCCGCCGACCTGCGCACCGGCACGCACGTGCTGGAGCTGCGCGGCGCCGCGTCCGGGGCCGCGCCGCAGGCGCAGTTCACCGCGACCAAGGACCCCGCGCTCGTCTCCGCGCAGGAGGCCGCCGAGGCGGCGGCCGACGCCGCGCCGACCGGCCCGACGTGGCAGGAGGTCGCGGTCGGCGTCGCGGCGCTCGTCCTGCTCGCGGTCGTGGTGTCGTCCGCGGTGGCCGGTGCCCGACGTCGGCGTGCGCGCCGGGCGCCGGCACGGCCCGACCCCGCACCGGCCGCAGCGTCGGCACGGCCCGACCCTGCACCGGCCGCAGCGCCGGCACCGCGTTCCGGTCCGGCGCCGGACGCCGCCACCACGGCACCGCTCGTCCCGGTCGCGGCGCCACCGGCGGTAGTCGCGGCGTCACCGGCCGTACCCGTGCACGCGGGCCACGCGGGCCTCGCGTCGCCCGACCCGGCCGCCGCGACGACGGGAGGTGCGCGGTGACCGCCGCACGGCACCGGATACGCGCGGCCCGCGGCGCGCTCGTGGCCCTCGCGACCGCGCTGCTGCTCCCCGCCGCGGCATCGGCGGCACCCGCGTCCGCGTCGGCCGGCGAGCGGCAGGTCGAGATCACCGTGACCGTCCCCGAGCTCGGGACCGGCACGCGCGTGCTCACCGACGCCGAGCTGCTGTGGGGCCTGAACGCCGAGTCGGGTGGCCGCGCGCACGCGGGCGGGTGCCACTTCCTCATGGCCGGACGCCCCGGCGCGACCGGCGACGCGGGCGGCTCGCGCGTCTGGACCGCGGCCGACGGGCTGTACCGCGCGACGGACGGAGCCGTGCGCGTCACGGTGCCCGACGGCTCGCCGGACGGTCGCGTCGCGTCCTGGGACACCCGCTGCCAGACCCCCGACGGGCGACCGGTCGGCGGTGACGCGGTGTCGCAGGCGCGTGTCTCGCTGCGGGGCGGCACGGGCGTCGCCGACCTCGACGCGGGCACGCTCCAGGTCGACTGGACGGGCACGTTCTCGGTCGTCTACTACGGCGGCCTCACGTACTGGTGGGCGTCCGACCCGCAGCTGCGCGTCGCGGCCGACGGCACCGGCACGCTCACGGCGACCCTCGGCGGGTACGCCGCGTCGCGCGACGACGCGTCCGCGTGGGAGCCGGTCCCGCCCCGGCGTGCCGTGCTGGCCGACCTGCGGGTCCGTGCCGGTGAGCTCACCGCGAGCGGCCTGGTGACCACGCCTCGGTACGTCGGGGTCGAGGCAGGAGACCACGGGCAGAGCGCCCGCACCCCGGCGAACGAGCCGTACTGGGGCGCGTTCCCCGCGTCCTTCCTCGACTTCCAGACGCTCACCGGGCAGAGCGGGTACTGGCTCGCGACCGGCGGCGAGGCGGACCCGCGCAAGGTCGCCGCACCCGTCACGGTGCGGCTGCGCGCCGGTTCGGCGGTCGACGGCGAGCAGACCGCACCCGCGGTGGTCGCTCCGCCGTCGGGCGCGGTGGCCCAGCCCGCCCAGCCGGCCGCGCCGGCACGGACGGTCGCGTCCCGCGCGGCCTCGTCGCCGCTCGCGGCGGTGCCCGCGCTCGCGCAGGGACCGGCGGCGTTCGCGGTGCCCGCGACGGCGACGTTCTCGGGGGCGCGCACCGACCTCGTGGGTCGCGACGCCGCCCGCGCGCGGGACGGCGCGCGCGCCACCGTCGGTCTCGCCGGGGTGCTCCTGGGCACGGCCGGCGCGCTCGTGGGATTCCGGCGCGGGTGGCTCGTGCTGCCCGGCCGGGGCTAGCACCCGAGGCGCACGCCGCGGGAGGAGGGGCCGCGAGCCCCACGTCCGGGCCCGGGGGGCCGGACGACGGACGTCAGCAGCACCACGTCCGGAACGAGCACCACGTCCAGCAACAGCAACGTCCAGCAGCAGCAACGTCCAGCAGCAGCAACGTCCAGCAAGGGGAGATGATGCACACAGCACGCACACGCGGCGCCCGCGCCGCCGTCGCCGGGCTCGTCGCGCTCGCGACCGCCGCCGCCGGGGTCGCCCTCGGCAGCGCGGCGCAGGCCGCACCCGGGGACCCGACCGGAGGCACCCTCCAGTGGGGCTTCCGCGAGTCGTTCCGCAACTACGTCGGCCGCCAGACCGCCGCGATGCCCCCGATCGGGGCCCTGCCGGTCGGGCAGCGCATCACGCTCGTGGCGCCCGCCCAGTTCGACACCGCGGGCACGCCCGCGTTCCCCGAGAGCGCGTCGTCGCCCAACGAGACGCTGCCGTACACGCTGCCCGTCACGGGGGGCAGCGTCACGAGCGCCGACGACCTCACGGTCGCGACCTCGGGCGGCGCGGTCTTCGCGTTCCCGTCGCACGCGTTCACCGTGACGGTGAAGGACGTCGAGATCCGCGTCGTGGCCGGTGTCGCGAGCGTCGTCGGCGACCTGTCGGTCGTCATCCCGGAGAACAACCTCGGCTACCAGGCCGGCACCTACGGCGGCGACGACGTCACGCTCGGCCAGGTCGCCGACGTCGACGTCACGCTGTCCGCGTCGGAGGTCACGGTGACCGGCACGGGCGTGACGCTCACCGCGGCGGGCGCGGCCGCGCTGCAGGACTTCCTGCAGGAGGGGGCGGCGCTCGACGACTTCACGGTCACCGCGCAGCGGGACGCCGCCGCGCCCGCGTTCGAGCCCCGCATCGAGCTGTCGCAGACCGCGGGCTTCGACCCCGAGGGTTCGACCACGGTCACGGTCCGCGGGACGGGCTTCGACCCGGCCGCGAACGTCAACACGGCCGGCCGGCCGCCGGTCGCCGCGGGGGCGCCGTCGGGCGTCTACGTGACGTTCGGCCGCTTCGCCGACGTCTGGCGTCCGTCCGCGGGCGCCGGCAGCTCCGCGCGCCCCGTGACGAGCCAGAAGTGGGCGATCCCCGAGCCGTCGTACACGCAGGTCGGCACGGACTACCCGACGCAGGCGCCGAACCTCGTCGTGCTGGGCGCCGACGGCTCCTTCACGGCCGAGCTCACGGTCACCCGGGCGGCCGCCGCCACCGGCACCTACGGCGTCTACGTCTACGCGGCGGGCGGCGCGGCCGCCAACGCGGCGCACGAGCTGTTCGTGCCCGTGCTGTTCGACGGCGACCTCGAGGTCGACGTGACGGTGCCCGAGGCGCCGGTCGAGCCCGAGCCCGGCGCGTTCACCTGGACCGTGGCCGGCGACGGCGCGGTGTCCCTCGGCACGGCCGTCGCCGGTGAGGCGGGCTTCACGGCCACGGGTGCGCTGCCGGCCATCACGGTCAAGGACACCCGCCCGGCGTCGACGGGCTGGTCCATCACGGGCCGCACCGGCACGTTCGCCACGGCGGACGGTCGGGCGACCTTCAGCGGGTCGCGGCTCGCCTGGACCCCGGGGGTGAGCGGCGCGGTCGCCGCCGCCGGGCCCGCGCTCACGCCCAGCGCGTCCGGCGGGCTGGCGTCCGGGTCGACGCTCGCGTCGGCGCCCGCGGGCACCCCGTCCGGCGAGGTCACCGTGCAGGCGGCGCTCACGCTCGGCCTCCCGCTCGACACGGCCGCCGGGTCGTACACGGGCGTGCTCACGCTCACCGCGGTCGGCTGACCCGACCGTGCACG
>NZ_LNTD01000166.1 GCF_001462455.1 Cellulomonas sp. B6 | reverse complement strand
CCTCGACGCTCGTGCCCGGCACGGTCCACGTCTTCTGCACGGTCGACCCCGGCCACACCAGCCACCCGCCGACCCCGCGCCACGGCGACGTCGCCGCGACCAGCACGGGTACGCGCTCGGCGTTCCGCACGCGCACGGTCACGCGTGGCGTCCCGTCGACGCACACCGCCTCGGCGGACACGGCCAGCGCGACCGCCCCGCGGGTCCCGGGCGCCCCGAACGGCGTCACGGGGGCCGACGGCGCCGACGCCTCCGACGTGCCGGCCGCGTTCGTCGCGGTCACCGTGAACGTGTACGCCGTCCCGTTCGTCAGCCCGGTGACCGTGCACCCGGTGGCGTCCGTCGTGCACGTGGCCCCGCCCGGCTGCGCGGTCACGGTCGAGGACGTCACGGCGCTGCCGCCGTCGTCGGACGGCGCGGTCCAGGACACGTCCGCGGTGCCGTTGCCCGCAGTCGCGGTGACGGCTGTCGGCGCGGACGGCGCGGTGGCCGGCGGCTGCGCGACCTCACCTGGCCACTGCGCCACGGTCTCGGCGCCACCGGCGCCGAGCTTCTCGACGCGCAGCGCGTTGATCGAGAACGCGTTGCCGCCCCCGCCGCCGCGGATGCCGATGTTGCCGATCAGGCCGTCGGCGGGCTGGTCGCCGTCGAGCGTGATCTCGGTGACCAGGTCGTAGCTGCCCATGTTGACCATGCCGCTGTTGAAGTACGCGGGGATGTGGGTGGCCACCTGCCCGGCGGCGTACTGGTGGTCGTTGATGACTGCGCCGTCGCTCGTGGTGTACCCGCCGTTGGTGTTGTCCTTGAGCCAGCGCACGCGGATCGCCGTCGTGCCCTTCGCGGTGTAGCTCACCGTCAGCCGGTACGTCGTACCGGCCTCGGGGCGGAACGCGACCTCGCCGTCGTCGGTCGTCGACCACGGCCACACCGTCGCGTCGTCGCCCAGCACGACGTTCGCGCCGCTCCACGCGTCGCCCAGCGACGTGTCGTACACATGCACGCCCGGCACGGGCTCGCGGTCGCCGCCGCCCGGCAGGTCCACGTACTCGTGCGTCGCCAGGAACTCCTCGGGGTACAGGATGCCCAGCAGCGCGAGCTTGGCGTTGCCGTCGTAGTCGTACGGCATGGCGAACTCGCCGCCCTTCCAGCCCTGCCGCACGTCACGCACGCCCGCGAGCTTCACGGCGTGCACGACCTTCGGGTTGCCGGTCGTGTTGCCCGGCCCCGCGCCGTAGTCGCGGTAGACCTTGAACAGCTCGGCGTACTTCATGCCCTGGTTGTTCTCGGCCTCGGGCGTCAGCTCGCCCGGCGGCAGCGCGATGTCCATCTCGGTGACGTGCACCTCGACGTCCCCGAGCGACGCGAACAGCCGGATGTTCTGCTCGACGGCCGCGACGTCGGTGGCCAGGTTGTAGTGGCCCTGCATGCCGATGACCTCGATGAGCGGACGCCCGCCCGGCCGCTCGCCCGCGTGCCGCGCGTTGATGTCCTTGACCATCTCGTAGACCACGCGCGCCTTGGCGGGGGAGTCCAGGCCGAAGTCGTTGTACGTGAGCTTGACGTCCCAGCCGTGCGCGTCGACGACCTCGGCGGCCTTGACGAACGCGAGCTCGACCCAGTCGGCGCCCAGTGCCTGGTACCAGCCCTCGCCCTTGGCGAGCGAGCCGCGCCAGTCCGCGGGGTTCGCGGTGCCGACGGCCTCGTTGACCACGTCGACGGCCACGAGCCGGTCCCCGAAGTGCCCCAGCACGTTCTCGACGTGTGTGTTGAGGTTCGCCAGCGCGGTGTCGCGGTCGAACGTGCCCGGCTGGTCGAACCGCGCGGGCGGCGCGTCCCACAGCCACGTCGGGGACTGCGAGTGCCACGCGAGCGTGTGCCCGTACAGCGCCAGGTCGGGGTTGCGCGACGTGTACCGCGCGAACGCCGCCTCGGCCGCGTCGTACGTGAACACGCCCTTGTCGCGCTGCGTGCTCTCGGGCTTCATCTCGTTGCCCGGCGTGTACGACGCGTAGTTGTACAGCAGCCCCTCGATCTCGCCCGCCCCGAAGATCCCCATCGAGAACCGGTCGGCGTGCTGGTCCTTCATGGGCGGGTAGTGCTCGAACGTCTGCCCCGGCTCGGGCAGCGCGGCGGGCTCCGGCGCGGCCGCCGCGGGGCCGGCGGGCCCGAGCGCACCGACCGCGAGCACCGCGGCCAGCAGCGGTGCGCCCACACGGGCGGCGGTGCGGCCCGCGCGACGACGACGGGGGACGAGCGGGCGCAGGGGTGCGGTGACGTCCGGACCCGGCATGGGTGCCTCCAGGGGCGCTCCCCGGCGCGACGGTGCGCGGGGCTCGGCGACGGCGGAGGACGATGGCAAACGTTCTCCACCCGTGATGACGTCGAACCTAGCCCGCCACGCTCCGGGGTTGTCAAGAGTCCGCCACGTCCGGTTGGTCGGGTCTTGACGTCCGTTTCCGGCCGCGCCTACGGTGTCGCCCACGCGGTGTGGCGAGCGTTTGCCGTCGACGACGACGGTGGCGCCGCCCGGGACCCGACGCCGGGTCCTCCCGCGTCGTCGCGGGCGGTCGTCGCCCGCGCGTCGAACCCCTGAGCAGCGCGGACGTGCAGGACGACGTGGTCCTGCGGCGCGCGCCTGCCCGGGTCGACCCTTGGGGAGGAGCAGTCGATGACCCGACGGACCAGAGGTGGCCGGACCGAGGCACGGCGCGACGGGAGGCGGCCCGTGCGCTGGGCCGGCGCGGGCCTCGCGGTCGCGCTCGCGACCGTCGGGTTCGTGGCACCCGCGCACGCCGCGGTCGACGCGGCCACGTACGACGTCACGATCCGCGCGACCGGCGCGGGCACCGTCACCGGCGGCGGCACGTACGCGCCCGGCGACACGGTCGAGCTCACGGCGACGCCCGGGGCGGGGCAGGTGTGGGCCGGCTGGACGTCCGCCGACCTCGCGTGGATCGGCGCACGCGCCCTGTCGTTCACGATGCCCGAGGGCGACGTCACGCTCGAGACGTCGTTCCGGCCGCAGATCGCGCCGCTCAAGGACGTGTACCGCGACTACTTCGACGTCGGGAACATCTACTCCGACGCCGGCACCTACGCGGACGGGTCGCCGACCTCGTCGACGGTCGCGCGGCACTACTCGGTGATGACCGCCGAGAACAACATGAAGCCCGACCAGCTGCTGCCCAACAGCAACATCGACCCCGTGACGGGCGACTTCACGTTCAACTTCGGCCCCGCCGACGCGTTCGTCGACCAGACGCTCGCCCGCGGCATGAAGGTCCACGGGCACGTGCTGGTGTGGCACGGGCAGTCGCCCGCGCGGATCAACAGCGGCGCCACGGGCGGCACGCGCGCGCAGGCCAAGGCCAACATGGAGGACTACATCCGCGAGGTGCTCACGCACTACCGCGGCAAGGCCGAGTCGTGGGACGTCGTCAACGAGGCGTTCGTCGACGGGCTCGCGGAGTTCGACCCCGCGACGCAGGACTGGCGCGACTACCTGCGCGGCGGCCCGAACGGCGGGCAGTCCCGCTGGTACAGCGCGTACGCCAACGGTGCCGACACGGCCGCCGGCGAGCACCCCGCCGACTTCCTGTACGACGCGTTCGTCTACGCGCGGCAGTACGGGCCCGAGACCCGCCTCGAGTACAACGACTTCAACGTCTTCCAGTCCGAGGGCAAGGCGCAGGCGATCCTCGCGATGGCCACCGACCTCAACGCCCGCTACAAGGCGGAGCACCCCGAGGACCCGCGCCAGCTGGTCGAGTCGATCGGCCTGCAGTCGCACAACTACATCAACCAGACCCCCGCGTTCGCGTGCTCGGACCGCACGCGCCTGCGCTCGCTCGTCACGGACGCGGCGGCGGAGTGGCAGCCCGGCGCGTGCTCGAACGAGGCGTCGGTCGAGCGGTCGCTGCAGCTCATCACCGAGGCCGGCTTCACCGCCAGCATCAGCGAGCTCGACCTGCAGGTCTGGGAGGCGTGGAACGGGCAGCCCGAGGGGGAGGACCGCGCCGCGTACCGCGACCTCACCGACCCGACCGTCGCCGACCGCATCTCGCGCGGCGAGTTCGACTACTGGGTCGGCAAGATCAGCAACCGCGCCGAGCTCGAGAAGATCCAGGCGCAGCGGTTCGCCGAGTACTTCGCCGTCTACAAGAAGTACTCGACCGACATCAACCGCGTGACGTTCTGGGGCATGACCGACCAGGCGTCGTGGCGGTCCACGCACAACCCGCTGATCTTCAACAGCGACTTCTCCGAGAAGCTCGGCGCCGCCGCGTCCGCGAACCCCGAGCGCTGGCTCGGGCAGCGGCACCCGGTCGTCGACACCTCGAAGCTCGAGGCCGCGATCGCCGAGGTCAAGGCGCTCAAGCTCAGCGCGAAGGATTTCACGGGCCTGAGCATCGCGCGCGTCAAGGCCGTGCTGGGCCGCGTCGTCGCGGTGCTCGTGACGCCGGGCGCGCAGGGCAAGGTCAACGCGGCCACGGCCGCGCTGCACGAGGCGGTCGCCGCGCTCGAGCGGCGGTAGCGGTCGCACGACGCACCGGCCCCGGGGAGGCGGAACCTCCCCGGGGCCGGCGCGGCGACACCGTCGGTCAGTGCTGCTCGGGGAACGCCTGCGGGTCGGTCGTCGGCGGCGTCGCCGGTGCGGGCGCGGCCGGCGCGCCACCCGCGGCGAACGCCGCGCGCAGCGTCGCGAACGACCCCAGCGCACCGAAGCCCAGCGCCCAGCCGAAGTCGGGCAGGTACTCCGGGAAGAGCTCGGGCAGCAGCTCGCTGAACGCCGGCCAGAACTGCGGGTGCCACAGCATCGACCAGGTGCCCGTACCGCTCAGCTCGCCGAGGCCCGCGGCGACGTCGTACACGATCCCGCCGAAGAACGCGAGGACGAGCGTCAGGACCGTGACGAGCAGCACGATCGCCGCGCCCGGGCGGCTGATGCGTCCGGCGCCCCAGACGTAGAGGCGCAGCGCCCCGAACGCGACGAGCGCGCCCACGAGCGACGCGATGAAGCCGAGGCTCCACACGAGGACCCACACGCCGACACCCACCGGGACGGTGAGGAGAGCGGCCAGCGTTCCCCGTCCGAGGTTCTCCGGGGCCGGGGTGGGCGCGGGCTGCGTGGGCGCAGGGGGATCGACGATGGCGTCGGACATGATCGGCTCCAGGGCGAGCGGCCCGGGCCGTCCCCGGGCAGGCGGTCGGAGCGTAGCGACGGCGGAGGTGTCGCGACCTGGGACCTCGTGACTCCCGTGCGCACGACCACCCGGTCGGCCCAGTGCCCGGCGTCGAGCCGGGACCGAGCGGTGCTCCCGCGACGTGGTGACTGCCCGCGCGCGGCCCGCCGCTCGTGGATCGGGCCCCACGTGTGATCAGATGGGGGCCTCGCGTCGTCGACGCGCCGGGAGAGCTGGGAGCGGACCTCGAGGTCCGTGGCCCGCCCCCGACGGGCGGACGGCCCGTGCCGCCGTCGGCGTACGCACCGTCCTTGGTGCGCGGCGCCCGGCGTGAGCGGCCCGCCCGTGGGCCGCGGCCCGTCGTGCTGCATCGTGCTGACGGTGCAGGCATCGCAGCTGGAGGAGGATCTGTGGCCCGAGCCGGCCAGCGACGCCCCGGGCGTGCGCGCCCCGACGCGGGCGGCCAGCGCCGCCGCACCGCGCACCCCGACCAGGAGGGGATCATCCCCGTCCTCGCCGGGATCGCCCGTGAGGTCGACGACGCCGTGCAGCGCACGCCCACGCGCTCCGGCGTGCGGACCAAGTTCCAGGTCGTCGCGCTGCTCGTCCGCGAGGAGCGGGCTCGCGTCATGGCCGACGCCGACCTGTCGGAGGCGAAGAAGGCGCAGCAGCTCAAGCGGCTCGACGGCGTCGCGACGCAGCTCGCACGCATCGCCGCGCGCGACACGACCCTGCTGACGCTGCTGAGCGACGACGCGAAGCTCTCCGACGCGGCGCGCTCCTACAAGGAGACCGTGATGCGCGCGGGCGGCCTCGACGTCCCCGACGAGCCCGAGCCCGCCCCGGCGCCCGCGCCGACCGCCGCCACCGAGAGGCGGGTCGTCCCGCAGTCGGTGATCGCCGCGCGCCTGGCCAACCCGTTCCTCGCACCCGACTTCGAGGCCGCCGCGGCCCTGCGCGCCGCGCCTCGCACGCACCGCCTCGACGGGTGGGAGCTGCTCGAGCCGCTGTTCCGGTCGTTCGAGCGCGCCGCCAACGGCTCGCCCGCGTGCATGGAGCTGCCCGACGTCCGCACCCTGCCGGGTCTGCACGGGCGCGAGCTCATGCCGCACCAGGCGCGGCTCGTGGCCGCCGCCGCGCGCGGGCACCGCACGTTCCTGCTGGCCGACGAGCCGGGCCTCGGCAAGACCGCGCAGGCGCTGCTCGCCGCGCAGGCCGCCGACGCGTTCCCGCTGCTCGTCGTCGTCCCCAACGTCGTCAAGACCAACTGGGCGCACGAGGTCGGCATGTGGCTGCCGCTGCGCAACGTCACCGTGGTGCACGGCGACGGCGAGGACGTCGACGGGTTCGCCGACGTCGTGGTCGTCAACTACGACATCCTCGACCGGCACGCCGGGTGGCTCGGCACGCACGGGTTCCGCGGCATGGTCGTCGACGAGGCGCACTTCATCAAGAACAAGTCGTCGCTGCGCTCGCAGCACGTGCTGGGCATCGCCGACAAGATCCGGCTGCGCGCCACGCGGCCGCTGCTCATGGCGCTGACGGGCACGCCGCTCATCAACGACATCGAGGACTTCCGCGCGATCTGGCAGTTCCTCGGGTGGATCGACGACGACAAGCCGCTCGCACCGCTCATGTCGGCGCTCGAGGAGACGGGCCTGACGCCCGCCGACCCCGGGTTCGCCCGGGAGGCGCGCGCCGCCGTCATCGACATGGGCATCGTGCGACGCCGCAAGGTCGACGTCGCCGCGGACATCCCGGCGCGACGCGTCGCGGACCTGCCCGTCGAGCTCGACGGTGCGGTCGGCCGCTCGATCCGTGCCGCCGAGGCGGCGCTCGCGCAGCGCCTCGTCGAGCACTACCGCTCGGCCGTCGCGGCCCGCGGCGAGATCGTCGACCGCGTGGACCTCGACCTCGCGCGCCGCGTCGCGGCCGCCGAGCTCAAGGACGCGTCGTCGAAGAAGAAGGGCGAGAACGTCTTCACGATGGTCCGCCGCATCGGCCAGGCGAAGGCCGGGCTCGCGGCGGACTACGCGGCGCAGCTCGCGCGCAACGTCGGCAAGGTCGTGTTCTTCGCCAAGCACGTCGACGTCATGGACGCCGCCGAGCAGCTGTTCACCGAGCGCGGCCTCAAGCACGCGTCGATCCGCGGCGACCAGACCCCGCGCCAGCGCGAGAAGAACGTCACGGCGTTCGTCGAGGACCCCGAGGTGCAGATCGTCGTGTGCTCGCTCATGGCGGCGGGCGTCGGGCTGAACCTGCAGGTCGCGTCGAACCTCGTGCTCGCCGAGCTGCCGTGGACCGACGCCGAGCAGACGCAGGCCATCGACCGCGTGCACCGCATCGGCCAGGACCAGCCCGTCACGGCGTGGCGCGTCATCGCGGCGCAGACCATCGACGCGCGCATCGCCGAGCTCATCGACGCCAAGTCGGGGCTCGCGGCGGCGGCGCTCGACGGCGTCGCGCTCGACGAGGACGCCGCGTCGACGGACGTGCAGCTCGACGCCCTGGTCGGCCTGCTCACCGACGCGCTGCGCGCCGAGGGCGTCGCCGCCTGAGCGTCACCAGCCCCAGGTGCCCGCGCCGCCCTTGAACGGCCCGACGACGCGGCGCGTGCGCCACCCGCCGTAGAAGTCGCCCTCCTGCGCCTCGACGACCTCGCCGTCGACCGTGCAGACCAGCCCGGCCGGGTAGAGCGCGACGTGGTCGAGCAGCGCCTCGTACCCGGGCCGCGGGTCGGGGTAGCCCCACGCGGCACGCGGGCGGACGACGCGCGCGCCCGCGTCGGTGCCGACGACGTCGAAGTACGTCGCGCGGCCCTTGAACTCGCACACCGTCGAGGGGCCCGCGACCGGCGCGAGCGCACCGGGCGCGACGTCGGCCAGCGGCAGGTAGTACGTCGGCGGGTGCGACGTCTCCAGCACGCGCAGCGCGCGGCGCGTGTCGACGACCACCGTGTCCCCGAGCCGCACGACGACGTGCTCGTCGCTCGGCACGACCGCGGGCGGCCGCGGGTAGTCCCAGACGGACTCCTGCCCGGGCCCGGGCGGGACGGCGGCGCGGCCGCCGGGCGGGGTGGTGCGCGGGTGCCAGGCCGAGGTGTCCGACGTCATGGCCCCACTGTCGCCCGCGGGCCGACGGCGCGCACCCGCGGCAAACCACGGGGTCACTCCTATCAGATTCTCAGATGTGCGCGTACGATCCTGTCATGCGCACCGTCACCGCCACGCACGCCTCGCGCGGTTTCTCCGACCTGCTGGACGCCGTCGAGCACGGCGACACGATCGCGATCACGCGTGGCGGGCGCGTCGTCGCCCAGATCGCGCCCGCGGTCTCCACGACCGGCAGTGCGCTCCGCGCCGCGCTGGCGGGGGTCCCCACGCTCGACGACGACCTCGAGGGCGACGTCGCCGGCGCGACCGCGCTGCTCACGGCCGAGGAGAGCGACCCGTGGCACGCCGGCTGATCCTCGACACCACGACGCTCATCGCCTACGAGCGCGGCGCCGTCGACCGCGACCTGTTCGACGACGACGACCTCGCGATCGCCGCGGTGACGGTCGCGGAGTTCCGCACGGGCATCGAGCTCGCCGACACCGCGCAGCGGGCAGCCGACCGTGCGCGGGTGCTCGCCGCGATCACGTCGGCGATCACCGTGCTCGACTACACCGAGCGCACCGCCGCCGAGCACGCGCGTCTGATCGCGCACGTCCGCCGCGCGGGCCAGCCGCGGGGGGCGCACGACCTGATCATCGCCGCGCACGCCGCCGAGCACGGTCGTACGGTCGCGTCGTGCGACGCCCGCGCGCGGTTCGGCGACCTCCCCGAGGTCCAGGTGGTCCTCGTCCCGCGGCTCTGAGAGTCGGCGAATCGGCGCGGGCCGGGCCCGAGTGTGCGGCGCCCGGCTCACCGTCCCGCGCGTCGCCGCCCCGCGCGCGCCGAGAAGGCGTCCATCGCGGCGAGCACCTCGGGTGCCTGCCACACCCGTGCACGGTGGCCGGTCGACGGGGAGTGGAGCACCCCGGCCTCCTGGAGCACCTCGATCGCGTTCCGTGCCGCGCGGTCGGACACCCCGAGCATGCGGGCCGCGTACTCGGCGGTCACGACGGGTTGGGAGAACAGCAGGTCGGACAACGGCCACGCCGCCGAGTCCGACCGCGCGGTGATCGCGTCGTGCCAGCGTGCGCGGGCGGCGACGACCTCGGCGGCGAGCTGGCGGCCGTTCGCGGTCGCGGCGACCGCGGCCGACGCGATCTGCTCGACGATCGGGTCGAGGTCGCCGTCCCGGTAGGCGCCGAGCGCGCGGAAGTACGACTCCGGGTCGCGCAGCAGCCCGGCGGACACCGGGACCGTCGTGTGCAGCGCGAGACCGCGTCGACGCAGGACCGTGTGGACCAGGACGCGCCCGGTGCGCCCGTTGCCGTCGGTGAACGGGTGGATGGTCTCGAACTGCGCGTGGACGACGGCCGCCAGGACGAGCGCGGGCACGTCGTCCCGCGCGGCGAACGCGACGAGGTCGTCGACGAGCAGGGGCACGCGATCGTGGTGCGGAGGGACGAAGTCGGCACCGTGCGGACTGATCGGTGAGGCGCCCACCCACACCTGCTCCGACCGCCAGCGTCCCGCGGTCTCGGGCTCCGACTCCGCCAGGAGCGCGCGGTGGACCGCGAGGATGCCCGCTGCGGTGACGTCGTCGCCCGCGGCGAGGGCACCCGTCATGGCTCGGACGTTGGCTGCGACGATGTCGGCGTTCTGCCGGGACGGCACGCCGAGCGACGCGAGCGCGAGGTTGCGCGCGTTCGTGGTGAGGTGCTCGATCTGCGAGCTCGACGCCGACTCGGTGCGGAGCAGCACGGTCGGCATGGGGACGGGCAGCGACGCCATCGCGCTGTCGAAGCGCGCGACGTCGAGCGTCGCCTCCTCGGCGAGCGTCGCCACCCGGGCGCTGACGCGGGGGCTCGCCGCCGCGATCGACGGTGGCACGGCGGCCTCGTAGGGGCGCGCGACGCGCCGTCGCTGGAACGCGTCGAGGTAGGGGCTCGTCGCGGCCCAGGGCAGCGCCTCGTGGTCGACCGCCGGCCACATCTCGTCGGTGGTCATCCTTCTCCTCTGGTCGCGCGCAGTTGAAGGCTACAGCGATAATCTTCACTCACATCGTTCCGGCAGGACACCCTGGCGACGGCCGACGATCCTTGCGGTCGCGGTCGCGGGCGCGGGCGCGGACTGGACGTGAGGGCTGAGGTATGGCAACCCTTATCCCGTGCCTCCCGCCGTCGAGCCCCGCTTCCGCACGTCGCCGAACGTGCTGTTCGCGACGGTCGTGACGCGCGTCGTGCGGCTCTCGCCCGGGTTCGTGCGCGTGACGCTCGCCGGGCCCGACCTGGGCGTGTTCGCGCCGTACGGGCTCGACCAGCGCATCAAGATCCTGCTGGGCGAGCCGTGCGACGGCCTGCTGCCCGGGCTGCCCGAGCGCGAGTGGCGGCGCGTGTGGCGCGCGGTCCCCGAGCAGCGGCGGCCCGTGCTGCGCAGCTACACCGCCTACGAGGTGCGGCCCGACGCGCGCGAGCTCGACCTCGACTTCTACGTGCACGACCCCGCGGGCCCCGCGAGCGAGTGGGCCCTCGCCGCCCGCCCGGGCGACGCGCTGCTGGTCTCGGGCCCCGACGTGCGCGCGGGTGCGCCCGACCACGGCGTGCAGTGGTGCCCCGGCGGCGCGGTCGAGCGCGTGCTGCTCGCGGCCGACGAGACCGCGTACCCCGCCGTGCGCGGCATCCTCGCGGCGCTGCCCGCGGGTGTGCGCGCGACGGTCCTGCTGGAGGCGGGCCACGCGGCCGACGCAGCGACGCTCGACGACGTCACGGCCGAGCACGACGCGCACGTGCTGCTCCGCCACGGGCGGCGCGGCGGGCAGGCGCTCGTGGCGGCCGTCGAGTCGTGGGTCGCCGCGCACGGGCCCGCCGCCGCGGCCGCGGGCGACGCGTTCTACGCGTGGGTCGCGACCGAGAGCACGCGCCTGGCCGGGGCGCGCTCCGCGCTCGCCGGGGCGGGCCTCGCGCCCGAGCGCGTGCACACGCAGGGGTACTGGCACGACCGCCCGCGCGGGGTCCCGGCACCCGAACCCGCTGGCTACGCGGTCGCCGTGTGACGGACCGCACGTACGCGGTGAGGTAAGGCTTTGCTAACGTCACCCCCGGTCCGCGACGGGCGGACCGTCACGGACGAAGGAGTTGGCGTGCGTTCAGCAGTCTCCACGGTGCGGTCGCGGGTCGCGGTGCTCGCGGCCGTCACGGCCCTCGGTCTCGGCCTCTCGGCGTGCGCCGCCGACGCGGACGCCGGCACCGCCGACCCCACGCCGTCCGCCTCCGCCGACGCGTCCGACGCGCCCCGCGTCGTCGAGCACGCGCGCGGCGAGACCGAGGTCCCCGCGCACCCGCAGCGCGTCGTCGTCCTCGAGCCCGTGCAGCTCGACACCGCCGTCGCGCTGGGCGTCGAGCCCGTCGGCGCCGCCGTGCTCAACGAGGCCCTCGGCGTGCCCGCCTACCTCGGCGACGCCGCGGCCGACGTGCAGACCGTCGGCACCGTGCAGGAGCCGAACGTGCAGAAGATCGCGGCCCTGCAGCCCGACCTCATCATCGGCACCGAGTCGCGCCACTCGGCGCTGTACGACCAGCTCTCGGACGTCGCGCCCACCGTCTTCATGGCCACGCAGACCGACCCGTGGCAGGACAACGTGCGCTTCACCGCGACCGCCCTGGGCGACGAGTCCGACGCGCAGAAGCTCCTCGACGCGTACGACGCGCGCTGCAAGAAGATCGCCGACGAGTTCGGCACGGCCGGCCAGACCGCGCAGCTCATCCGCCCGCGCGACGGCATCCTCACGCTCTACGGCCCCACCTCGTTCGCGGGCAGCACGCTCGAGTGCGTCGGCTTCACGACCCCCGAGCGCGACTGGGAGAACTCGATCTCGGTCGACGTCTCGCCCGAGAACGTGCTCGACGCGAAGGCCGACCACGTGTTCGTCACGACGACCGACGTGACCGACGAGTCCAGCGTCCCCGAGGCCGTGCGCGCCAACGCCGCGGCGTTCCCGCAGCTGCACCTGGTCGACCAGGCGTGGTGGATCACGGGCGTCGGCCCGCTCGGCGGGCAGGCCGTGCTCGACGACATCGAGAAGATCCTCTCCGCGGCGTCCTGACCCGCACCGGCCGACCCGCGCACCCGTGAGCACCGCAGCACCGACCGCCCGCCCGGCGACCCTCCGGTCGCCGGGCCGGGCGCGTCCGCCGCGCCGGCACGCCGCCGGCTGGGTGGTCGGCGCGCTCGCGGTGCTGCTCGGGGTCGTCGCGCTGTCCGTGCTGGTCGGGGCCAACCCCGTGCCGCCGGGCGACGTGCTCGACGCGCTGCTGGGCCGCGGCACCGACACCGCACGGTTCGTCGTGTGGGACCAGCGGCTGCCGCGCACGCTCGCGGGCCTCGTGGTCGGCGGCGCGCTCGGCGTCGCGGGCGCGCTCATGCAGGCCTTCACGCGCAACCCGCTCGCCGACCCGGGCCTGCTCGGCGTCAACGCCGGCGCGGCGTTCGCGGTGGCCCTGGGCATCACGTTCCTGGGCGTCACGATGCCCGCGGGGTACATGTGGCTCGCGTGCCTCGGTGCGCTGGTCGTGGCCGTCGGCGTGCACGTGCTCGGCGGTGCGGCCGACCTGCGCGCGAGCCCCGCGCGCCTCGTCGTCACGGGCGTCGCGGTCGGCGCCGTGCTCGCGGGCCTCACGAGCGGGCTCACGCTCACGCACCCCGACACGTTCGACCGCATGCGCGGCTGGGCCGCCGGCAGCCTGCTCGAGCGCGGCCCCCAGGTCGTGCTGCCGGTGCTGCCGCTGATCGTGCTGGGGCTGCTGGTCGCGGCCCTCACGGCGCGCAGCCTCAACGCGGTCGCGCTCGGGCCCGACGTCGCGCAGGCGCAGGGCGTCGACGTGCGCCGCACGCGCGTGCTCGTGCTCGCCGCGGTCACGGTCCTCGCGGGCGGCGCCACCGCGATCGCCGGGCCCGTCGCGTTCGTCGGGCTGATGGTCCCGCACGTCGTGCGGTGGACGCTCGGCACCGACCAGCGCCGCGTGCTCGCGGGGTCGCTGCTGGGCGGGTGCGTGCTGGTCGTCGCGTCCGACGTCGTGGGGCGCGTCGCCGTGCCGCCCGGCGAGATGCCCGTGGGCGTCGTCACCGCGTTCGTCGGTGCGCCCGTGATGATCGCGCTCGCGCGCCGCCGACGGGCCACGGCGCTGTGACCGCCACGCGCCCGGACGTGCGCGACGCCGCCGGCACCGCCCCGACCGCGCCCGCGGCCGCACCCGCGCGCCGTGCCGCTCCCGTGCGGCTGCTGCGCGGCCCGCGCCCGCGCGTGCTCGTCGGCACCGACCGGCTGCACGTGGGCGTCGGCGTGCGCGAGGGCGTGCTGTGCCTCGTGCTGGCCGCCGTGCTGCTGGTCCTCGCGGTCGTCGGGCTCGCGGTCGGCGACTTCCCCGTGCCGTGGCCCGACGTCGTGGGCGCGTTCACGGGCCGCACGCAGGGCCTCGCCGCGACCGTCGTGCTCGAGTGGCGGCTGCCGCGCGTCGCCGCGGCCGTGCTGTTCGGCGCCGCGCTCGCCGTCGCGGGCGGCGTGTTCCAGGCCGTGACGCGCAACCCGCTCGCGAGCCCCGACGTCGTCGGCCTGTCGAACGGCGCGTTCACGGGCATGCTGATCGCGCTCGTGTCGCTGGGCGGCGGCTGGGCGTCCCGCACGGTCGGCGCCCTGGTCGGCGGGGTCCTCACGGCCGTGGTCGTGCACCTGCTCGCGCACCGCGGCGGTCTGCAGGGGTTCCGGCTCATCGTCGTCGGCATCGGGGTGTCGTCGATGCTCGGCGCGTTCAACACGTGGGTGCTGCTGCGCGCCGACCTCGAGACCGCGCTGCTCGCGTCGGCCTGGGGCGCGGGCACGCTCACGACCGCGACCGCCGAGCTCGTGCGGCCCGTCGCGGTGTGCGTCGTCGTGCTGCTCGCAGTCGTCGCGACCCGCGCCGGTGCGCTCGCGCAGCTCGAGCTGGGCGAGGACGTCGCCGCGACCACCGGCGTCGCCGCGGGCCGCGACCGCACCGTGCTGCTGGTCGCCGCGGTCGGGCTCGTCAGCGCCGTCACCGCCGTCGCCGGACCCGTCGCGTTCGTCGCGCTCGCGGCCCCGCAGATCGCGCGCCGCGCCGCCGGGTCGCCCGGCATCCCGCTCGCCGCGAGCGCGGGCGTCGGCGCGGTCGTGCTGCTCGGCGCCGACCTCGTCGCGCAGCACGTGCTGCCCCTGACCGTGCCCGTCGGCGTCGTCACCGTCGTGATCGGCGGCGCCTACCTGCTGTGGCTGCTGCTCCGAGAGGCGAGGACCCGATGACCGCCACGACCGCCCCGACCTCGCCGCACCACCTCGGCACCGCGTCGCGGCTGCGCGCCGAGGGCGTCACGCTGCGCTACGACGCCCGCACGGTCAGCGAGGACCTCACGTTCGCGGTGCCCGACGGCTCGTTCACCGTGATCATCGGCCCCAACGCGTGCGGCAAGTCCACGCTGCTGCGCGCGCTGTCGGGGCTGCTCACGCCCGCCGCGGGGCGCGTGCTGCTCGACGACGCACCGCTGACCTCCTACGCGGCGCGCGAACGGGCCCGGCGCCTGGCGTTCCTGCCGCAGACCATGACCGCGCCCGAGGGCATCACGGTCGCCGAGCTCGCCGCGCGCGGCCGGTTCGCGCACCAGCGCGTGCTGCGCCGCTACTCGGCGGCCGACGTCGACGCGGTCGAGCGCGCGCTCGCCGCGACCGGCACCACCGACATCGCCGACCGTCGGCTCGACGAGCTGTCCGGCGGGCAGCGGCAGCGCGCGTGGATCGCGATGGTCCTCGCGCAGGACACGCCGCTCGTCCTGCTCGACGAGCCGACCACGTACCTCGACGTCACGCACCAGCTCGAGGTGCTCACGCTGCTGCACCACCTGCACGTGCAGGGCCGCACGGTCGTCGCCGTGCTGCACGACCTGCACCACGCGGCCCGCTACGCGACGCACCTCGTCGCGATGAAGCACGGGCGCGTGGTCGCGCAGGGCGACCCCGCCGCGGTCGTGACGGCCGAGCGCGTGCGCGACGTGTTCGGGCTCGACGCCACCGTCGTGCCCGACCCCGTGACGGGTGCGCCGCTCGTCGTCCCCGCGGACACCCGCTGACCGCCGCCGGGCGCCGGGGCCGCCGGACCCCGGCCGGCGCCGCGACGGCCCACGGCCCGAGCCGGGACGGCCACGGGTCCCGCAGCCTGGTGCCGCTGCCCGACCGGACGCACCATGGACGGATGAGCACCCCGCAGCGCCCCGGACCGCGTGCCGGTTCGCGCCCTGGTTCGCGCCCCGTGCTCGCCGCGGCGGTCGTGGCGCTCGCGGCCGCGTGCGCACCGTCGTCGCCCACCTCGTCACCCGCGGCGACGCCCGAGACCGTCGTCGTGCGTGCGCCCGTCGTCGCGGCCAAGGCGGCCGTGCCCCCGCCGCCGGTGATCGGGCCCGTCGACCTCACGGCCCTGCCGGTCGTCGAGCCGCGCGTGGTCGTGCCGGGCCTGCCCGGCGACGACGGGCTCGAGCAGCTGCGCTCGCAGGACCCGGCGCTCGGCACGTGGCGCACCGCGACGGTCGTGCGGGACACCGCCGCGTACGACGCGCCCTACGGCACGCCGCGCGGCACGGTGCCCACGGCGACGCTCGACGTGCCGACCGTGCTGCCCGTGGTGGAGCGCCGCGCCGGGTGGCTGCGCGTCATGGTCGCGACCCGCAGCGCGCTGCCCAGCCAGGACGCCGCGCAGGTCAACGGCCGCACCGCGTGGATCCGCGAGCAGGACACCGCGGCGAGCGGCACGAGCTGGCGCCTGCACCTGGACCGCACGGCGCTCACGCTCACGATCGACGACGGCACGACGCCCCGCACGGTGCCCGTCCTCGCCGTGGGCGCGCCCGGCACCCCGACGCCCGCGGCCGCGCAGTTCCTCACCGGGTCGCAGTGGGACCAGCCCGGCACGTACACGCCGCGCAGCCTCCTGCTCTCGAGCCAGAGCGAGACCATGGACGCCTACGACACGCGCACCCGCACGTCCGCGACCGCGATCCACACGTCGCCCTTCACGGCGACGGGTGCGATCTCCAACGGGTGCGTCCGCGTGACCGCCGACGTGCTCGACCTGCTGTGGGGCAAGGTGCCGCCCGGCACGGTGCTGACGGTCTCCTGAGCGGGCGCGCGCGGGCAGCGCCCGGGCCGGGCCGCCGCCCCCGCGCTCAGCTCGCCCCGTCCCCGCGCGCCCGCACCGCGGCGATCGCGTCCGCCGCGCGGATCAGCCCGATGTGGCTGAACGCCTGCGGGAAGTTGCCGATCAGCCGCCCGGCGCCCGGGTCGTACTCCTCGCTCAGCAGCCCGAGGTCGTTCGCGTAGCCCACGAGCTGTGCCATGAGCTTCTCGGCGTCCTCCAGCCGGCCGCTGTTCGCGTGCTGCTCGACCAGCCAGAAGCAGCAGATGAGGAACGGGTGCTCGTCGCCCTCGAGCCCGTCCATGCCCGTGTCGGTGCGGTACCGGTGCACGAGGCCGTGCTCGTCGGTCAGCTCCTGCTCGATGCGCGCGACCGTGCCGAGCATGCGCGGGTCGTCGTACGCGAGGAACCCCGTGTGCGGCAGCTGCAGCAGCGACGCGTCGACCTCGGCGTTGTCGTACGTCTGCGTGAAGCTCTCGATCTCGGGGTCGTAGCCGCGCTCGTCGATCTCGGCGCGCAGCCGGTCCCGTAGCTTGCGCCACCGCTCGACCGGGCCGTCGAGCCCGTGCTCCTCGACCGCGCGCACGCCCTGGTCGAACGCGGCCCACATCATGGCGCGCCCGTGCGTGAAGTGGTGCAGGTCGCCGCGCATCTCCCAGATGCCGTGGTCGGGGCGGTCGTAGTGCGTCTCGGTGTACCGCAGCAGGCTCTTCTGCAGGCCCCACGTGTACTCGTCCTCGCCGACGCCCGCGTCGCGCAGCATGCCCAGCGCGATCATCACCTCGCCCACGACGTCGGCCTGGTACTGGTCGGCCGCGCCGTTGCCGATCCGCACGGGCCGTGACCCCTCGTACCCGTCGAGGTGGTCGAGCTCCTTCTCGTCGAGCTCCCGCTCACCGCCCACGCCGTACATGATCTTGACGTCGTCGGCGTCGCCCGCGACCGCGCGCAGCAGCCAGTCGCGCCACAGGCACGCCCCCTCGGTGAGGCCGTGCGCGACCGCGACCTCGATGGTCAGGGCCGCGTCGCGCAGCCACACGAACCGGTAGTCCCAGTTGCGCACGCCGCCCAGCTCCTCGGGCAGCGACGCGGTCGGCGCCGCGACGATCCCACCCGTGTCGCCGTGCGTGAGGGCCCGCAGCACGAGCAGCGAGCGCAGCACGAGCGGGTCGTGCGTCGTGCGGACCTCGAGCTTCGACGACCAGTCCGTCCAGAAGCTCACGGCCGCCGCGAGTGCCTGGTCGGCGTCGATCGGCTCGGGCGGGTCCGCGTACGACGGGAACCACACGAGGTCCCAGTCCAGGACGTCGCCCTCCTCGAGCCGGAACCGGCCGCCGAGCCGCGGCGTGCGCGCGCCGCCCGCCGCGGAGAACGCGCCCGGCTCGGCGGACGTCCCGTCCTGCGCGACGCCGTCGTCGCCGTCGACGCGCTTCAGCAGCGGACCCGTGACGAGGATCCCCTCGGGACCCGCGAGCGACTGCAGCGCCTCGCGCCCGTGGTGGTCGACCACCCGCACCCACGGCGTGGCGCGCGCGTAGTCGAACCGCAGGCGCAGGTCGTGCTCGACCTCGACCGTCCCCTCGAGGCACTCGACCTGCCGCACCAGGTCGTCGCGCCCCGACGTCAGGGGCAGGAAGTCCGTCACGCGCACGGTGCCGGTCGGCGTGCGCCACGTGGTCTCGAGCACGAACGTCTGCGGCAGGTACCGCCGCTCGATCACCTCGCCGTCGACGGCCGACAGCTGCCAGCGCCCGTCGTCGGGCCCGCCGAGGACCGCGGAGAACACCGCGGGGGAGTCGAAGCGCGGCAGGCACAGCCAGTCGATGCTGCCGTCGCGGGACACGAGCGGGCCGGTGCGCAGGTCGGACAGGAGGGCGTAGTCCTCGAGGTGCGTGCTCACCTCGTCCTTTCTACGGTGCGGACGCCCGCCCCGCAGGACGGGCGTCCGGTTTCGCCCGGGTCCGGGCGGCGGACGAGCACCGCGCGGGCCCGGGCGGGCGGGTCAGCCGGCGACGTGCCGGCCGCCCTCGCGCCGTCCGTGGTCGACGTCCGCCTCGTCCGGGCCGGGGCCCGTGTCGACCGGCGGCTGCGTCTGGTCGCCGTCGTGCGCGTGGTCGCCGTCGTGCTCGTGCGGGTGGTCGTGGGTGTGCGGGTGGTCGTGCTCGTGGGTGTGCCCGCCGGGGTCCGCGGGGCCGGGGTTCTCGCTCATCGGGTGCTCCTTCGCTGTCCGACTCGGTTCCGGTCCCTCGATGGTCGCCACCCGGTGCCCCGACCGCACGTCGGGGCGCGAGCCGCCCGCGGCGTGCGGGCCCGGCGCAGCCCGCACAGACTGGGGACGCGCTCGAGACGTGGGTGCACGCACCGACCCGAGGAGGCCCCGTGGCGTCCGACGACACCGACACCACCACGACCGACCAGCTGACGTTCCAGAACCCCGTCGACCGCTACCCGTCGATCTCGCCGCCCGAGGAGACGCAGGCCGAGCCCGGCTCGCAGCGCGAGCTCACGCCCGCGGCCGACCTCGGCGAGCACTCGTACCGCGGCACCGGGCGGCTCGTCGGCCGCAAGGCGCTCATCACGGGCGGCGACTCCGGAATCGGCGCCGCGGTGGCCATCGCGTTCGCGCGCGAGGGCGCCGACGTCGCGATCTCGTACCTGCCGGCCGAGGAGGAGGACGCGCGCGACGTCGAGCGCGTCGTCACGGCGGCCGGGCGCACGGCCGTGCTGCTGCCGGGCGACCTCACCGACGCGGACTTCTGCGCGAGCGTCGTCGACCGGGCCGTCGAGGGCCTGGGCGGCCTCGACGTGCTCGTCAACAACGCGGGCAAGCAGATCGCCACCGAGTCGATCCACGAC
This sequence comes from Cellulomonas sp. B6, assembly GCF_001462455.1. Taxonomy (GTDB): domain Bacteria; phylum Actinomycetota; class Actinomycetes; order Actinomycetales; family Cellulomonadaceae; genus Cellulomonas. The sequence goes on along the minus strand of NZ_LNTD01000166.1, from coordinate 16,165 downwards.
ATCACCGACGAGCAGCTCGAGGCGACCTACCAGGCCAACATCCTCGCGATGTTCCGCCTCACCAAGGCCGCCCTGAAGCACCTGCCGCCGGGGTCGGCGATCATCAACACGACGTCGGTGCAGGCGTACGAGCCGTCGCCGACGCTGCTCGACTACGCGTCGACCAAGGCCGCGATCAACAACTTCACGAAGGGCCTCGCGCAGCAGCTCGCACCGCAGGGCATCCGCGTGAACGCGGTCGCGCCCGGGCCGATCTGGACCCCGCTGCAGCCCTCGCACGGCCAGCCCGCCGAGGACCTGCCGGAGTTCGGGCAGAGCGTGCCGCTGGGCCGCGCGGGCCAGCCGACCGAGCTCGCGCCCGCGTACGTCTTCCTCGCGTCGCCCGAGTCGAGCTACGTGCTGGGCGAGACGCTCAACGTCAACGGCGGCTCGCCGACCCCCTGACAGCCGCCGACCCGACCACCACCCCGGGAGGACCACCGTGAGCGAGACCGACTACGGCAGCACGATCCACCCCGACCAGCTGAACGAGGAGGGCGTCGGCGGCACGTCCGACGGCGCCCCGAGCACGTTCGAGCCCGAGGAGGACCCGGACGTCACGGCGGGCGCGTGAACCGCCCGGACGGCGCGGGCGCGCGCGGGCGCAGCACGGACGACGTGCGCTCGACGGACGACGCCGACGCGCTGGGCACGTACCGCGCGATGCGCGACTTCACGCGCACGCCCGAGCCGTCCGGCGCGCCGCCCGCCGCGGACGGCGCCGTCGAGCGCCGGTTCGTGGTGCAGCGGCACCGCGCGCGTCGGCTGCACTACGACTTCCGTCTCGAGCTCGACGGCGTGCTGCTGAGCTGGGCCGTGCCCAAGGGCCCGACGCTCGACCCGGGCGTGCGGCGCATGGCCGTGCACGTCGAGGACCACCCGCTGGAGTACGCGGGGTTCGAGGGCGTGATCCCGCGCGGCGAGTACGGCGGCGGCGACGTGATCGTGTGGGACCGCGGCACGTGGGTGCCGTACAAGAGCGACGACCCGGCCGCGGAGCTGCGCGACGGCCAGCTGCACGCCGAGCTGCACGGCGAGCGGCTGCGCGGCAAGTTCCTGCTGGTCCGCAGCGACCGCCGCGGGCGGGACGGTGGCGACGGCACGGAGCCGTGGCTGCTGATCCACAAGCACGACGAGCACGCGGTCGACGGCTGGGACGCCGAGGACCACCCGACGTCGGTCGTCTCGGGACGCACCAACGACGAGGTCGCGGCCGACCCGGACCGGCTGTGGCGCTCTGGCGTGCCCGCGGCCGAGGCGGAGGTGGACCTGCACGCGGAAGCGCAGGCAACGCCCGCACCGCTGCCCGGCGACGACGACGCGCTCGCGGCGCTCGACGACCTCGGGACCTCGGGCACGTGGGAGGTCCACGGCCGGCGGCTGCGCGTCACCAACCTCGACAAGGAGCTGTTCGGCGGGCGCGACGGCGAGCCGCCGGTCACCAAGCGCGACCTGCTGCGGTACGCGGCGCGCGTCGCGCCCGTCGTGCTCCCGTACCTCGCGGGGCGCGCGCTCAACATGCACCGGTTCCCGCAGGGCGCCGGCACCGCGGGGTTCTGGCACAAGCAGCTGCCCGACCACGCACCCGACTGGGTGCCGCGCTGGGACCGCCCCGACGTCGACCCGGGGGACACCACCACGTACCTCGTCGTCGACGAGCCCGCCGCGCTCGTGTGGGCCGCGAACTTCGGCGCGCTCGAGTGGCACGCGTGGACGTCGCGCACCGACGCGCCCGACCTGCCGACGTACGCCCTGGTCGACCTCGACCCCGGCACGTCGACCACGTGGGACGACCTCGTGCTGCTGGCCCGCCTGCACCGCGACGCGTTCGAGCACCTGGGCGTCCGCGCGTACCCCAAGCTCACCGGGAGACGTGGCATCCAGATCTGGGTCCCGGTGGCCCCGGGGCCGTCGTTCGACGACACGCGCGCGTGGGTCGAGCGGCTCTCGCGGACGGTCGGGCAGGTCGTGCCCGACCTCGTGAGCTGGCGGTGGGAGGTGCGCGAGCGCGGCGGGCACGCACGGCTCGACTACACGCAGAACGCCGTCAACAAGACCCTCGTCGCGCCGTACAGCCCGCGCGCCGCCGCCGGTGCGCCCGTGTCGGCGCCGATCACGTGGGACGAGCTCGACGCCGACTGGCTGCGGCCCGACGCGTTCACGGTGCGCACCGTCCTCGACCGGCTCGCCGACGTCGGTGACCCGTTCCGCGGGGTCCTCGACGCGCACCAGGTGCTGCCGACGCTGCGGTGAGCGGGGCGCCGCGTCGCCGCCGGGTCGTTCGCGAGCGGACCGGCTGGCCCGACGCGGCGCGGTGCGGTGCATTGGCGCCGCTCAGGGCGCGACGTGCAGCGCCACCACGTCGCACTGCACGGGCGAGGACTCGCGGCACCCGCCGCCGATCCACACGCGCACGGGCTCACCGTCCTCGAGCTCGTCGACGCCCGCCGCCACCCGGTCCCGGCCGCGGACCACCGCCGCGTCCTGCACCGAGCCGAGCGACATCCCCTCGAAGTACGCGTCGGACGCGTCGGCGAGCACCGGACCGTCGGCGCGCAGCGCGACGGTCCCCGTGACGTCGGGCGCCCGGGCGGGCAGCACGCCGCCGCCCGAGCACGCCGCCGTGAGCAGCAGCAGGCACGCCGCGACGGCGCCCCCGGCCGTCCGCGCGCCGCGACGCATCAGACGTCGCCCGCCTCGTGCACGCAGATCGCGATGTGCGTGCGGTTGTCCGCCGGCAGCTTCTCCAGGATGCGGCTGATGTGCGTCTTCACGGTCGCCACGGTGATGAACAGCTCGGACGCGATCTCGACGTTGGACAGGCCCCGCCCGATCGCCCGCGCGACGTCGCGCTCGCGCTCGGTCAGCGCGTCGAGCTTGCGGCGCGCGACCGCGCGGCGCTCGTCGCGCGGCTGGTCGGTCACCGACGCGATGAGCCGGTCCGTGACCGACGGCGACAGCGTCGTGCGTCCCGCACCCGCGTCGTGCACGTGCCGCACGATCTCGGCGGGCGGCGTGTCCTTGAGCAGGAAGCCCGCGGCGCCCAGGCGCAGCGCGCCGAGCACCATCTCGTCGGTGTCGAACGTCGTGAGGATCACGACGCGCGCGTCGGGCTGCTCGGCCAGCAGCCGCTGCGTGGCCTGCAGGCCGTCGAGCCGCGGCATCCGGATGTCCATGAGGACGACGTCGGGCGACGTCGCACGGACCACGTCGAGCGCCTCGAGCCCGTCGCCGGCCTCGCCGACGACCTCGATGGTCGGGTCGGCGCCCAGGATGAGCCGCAGCCCGACGCGCACGAGCGTCTCGTCGTCGACCAGCACGACCCGCGTCGCCGGCCGTCCGTCACCCGTGGTGGTGCCCGTCATGCCTGTCCCTCCGTCCCGGCCGCCCACGGCAGCCACGCCTGCACCGCGAACGTGCCGTCCGCGCGTCGTTGCACGTCGAGCTCGCCGCCCGTGAGCCGCAGCCGCTCGGCGAGCCCCGTGAGCCCCCACCCGGACGACGGCAGCGGCGTCGCCGGCGGGTGGTCGGGCATCCGGTTGGTCACCTCGACGCCGACGCGGTCACCGGGCGCGCCGTGCAGGCGCACCTTCACGGGCGCACCCGGCGCGTGCTTGCGCGCGTTCGTCAGGGTCTCCTGCACGACGCGGTACAGGTGCCTGCTCGTCGAGAGCGGGAGCCGCGCGAGGTCGTCCTCCGCGACCTGGTCGAGCACGTACGACACGGGGGAGCCCGCGGCGCGCGTGCCGTCGACGAGCTCGTCGACCTGCGCGAGCGTCGGCTGCGGGCGCGACTGCTCGTCGGTGGCCGTCGGGTCGCGCAGCAGGCCGAGGACCTCGCGCAGCTCGCCGAGGGCCTCGTGCGCGTTCTCCCGCACGATCGCGGCGGTGTCGCGCACCTGCTCGGGGTCCAGGCCCGCGCGGTACTCCAGCGCCCCGGCGTGCAGCGCGACGAGCGACAGCCGGTGCGCGAGGACGTCGTGCATCTCGCGCGCGATGCGGTTGCGCTCGGACGCGCGGGCCGTGTCGCCGCGCGCGTCGGCCTCGCGCCGCGCGATCGCGGCCTGCTCGCGCAGCGACGCGACGAGCGCGCGCCGACCGCCGATGAACAGGCCCGTGACCACGGGCAGCGCCATGCCCACGAGCACCGAGAGCAGCAGCACCCAGCGCGGCGGGAACAGCATGTCCGCGGGCAGGAACACGTGCGTGAGCGCGCGGTCGGCCACCAGGCCGGCGCCGAACCACAGCGCGCAGACCGCCGAGATCTCGCCCCAGCGGCGCCGTGTCGACAGCGACACCACCGCGAGCGTCGCGATCCCCGCCGAGAACACCGAGAACGACCCCAGCACGACCAGGGCACCCGTGATGGGCAGCGGTGCGCGGTGGCGCAGCACGTACAGCACCGCGGCCACGACGAGCACCGCGAGGTCGACGACGATCCACACCTCGGCCAGGAGGTTCGACGTCCCCGTCGTCTCGGCCCGCGCGATGCCCGCGCCGTAGACGGCCGTGCCCGAGAAGAGCCCCATCGGCAGCGCGAGCATCAGGCGCCACGTGTGCGACCACACGCGGCGCGCGCGGCTCGGCGGGGCGGGGGTCAGGGACACCCCGTGATGCTAGGCGGGTACGGCGCCCCGCCGGATCGGTCGCGCGGACGACCGGGTCGGCCGGCGGGACGACGCGCGGCCCGTGGCGTCGGTCGCGCTCAGGACGCGAGCAGCGCCGCGACGTCTTGCGGGTACGGGAAGGAGCCCGGCCGGTACCCGCACAGCGGGTCCGACGCGTACGGGTCACCGGTCGAGGCGTACGCGCGCGAGCGCGAGCCGCCGCACACGCGCCCGAACTCGCACGCGCCGCAGCGCCCGGTCAGGCGGCCGGGGTCGCGCAGCCCCGTGAACAGCTCCGACGTGCGGTAGATCTCCGTGAGCGGCTGCTCGCGCACGTCACCCGCCGAGACGGGCAGGAACCCCGAGGGGTGCACCGTGCCGACGTGCGACACGAACACGAACCCGTAGCCGGCGTTCACGTTGACCGGGGGGCGTCGCACGCGCGCGCCGTCGCCCCACCCGAACGCCGCCGTCCGCTCGGTCAGCTCGGCGTACAGCTCGCCCAGCCCCAGCGCGGCCACGTGGTCGACCCCGCGCTCGGCCAGCACCGCCCGCTGCAGCGACACGCGCCGGAAGTGGTGCCCCTCGGTCGTCTTGACCGGCACGTGCGGTCCGAGGTCGTACAGGTAGTTCATGACGTCCTCGGCCTGCTGCGCCGTCAGCGCGCCCAGGTCCACGCCGCGGCCCATCGGCACGAGCATGAACGCGCTCCACGTCATCGCGCCCTGCGCGCGCACGAGCGCCGCGAGGTCGGGCAGCTCGTGCACCGTGCGGCTCGACATGGTCGAGTTGACCTGCACCTTCATGCCGAGCTCGCGCGCATCCGCCCACGCCTGCACCGTGCGGTCGAACGTGCCGGGCACGCGCCGGAAGCCGTCGTGCACCGCGGCCGTCGCGCCGTCCAGCGACAGCGACAGCGCCGTGACGCCCGCGTCCTGCAGCTCGCGCAGCGCGGCCCGGTCGAGCTTCTCGGTGCCCGAGGGCGACACCGCGACCGTGAGCCCCAGCGCGCGCCCCCGGCGCACGAGCTCGGTGAGGTCCTCACGCTCGAAGCAGTCGCCACCCGTGATGACGAAGATCGGCGACGGCCGCCCGAACGCGGCCACCTGCTCCATGAGCGCGGTCGCCTCCTGCGTGCCCAGCTCGCGCGGGTGGCGGCGGGGCTGCGCCTCGGCACGGCAGTGCACGCACGACAGCGAGCACGCGCGCGTCGCCTCCCAGATGACGAGCAGCGGCCGGTCGGCCGGGTCGTGGCGGACGGTGCGGACGACGGGGCCGTGCGGGCGCATGGGCAGCATCAGACACCCGGCACGGGCGCCGGCCCCGGGACGAGCGTCCCTTCCGCGACGGAGCCGGGGCGCCCCGCGGTCGGTCGCGCGGCCGATGCGACGCGCGCCGCGCCGCGGTGACGATGGACGCGTGAGCACCTCGTCCGTCGCCCCCGCCCCCGTCCCGCCGCCGGGCCGCGCGACCGCCGTCCCCGTGCCGCGGCGCACGCTCGAGGCGCCCGGCACCTACGCCTACCACCGGCTGCAGCGCACGCGCCCCGGCACGCGCTGGTGGCGCCCGCTGCTGGTGGGTCTCGTGGCGCTCGCGCTGTACGTCGCCCTGCACGTCGTCGGCATCGCGGTCGCCGTCGCCACCGCGGTCGCCAACGGTCCTGACGGGTGGGACGCCCTGAACGACCTGGACGTCACCGACTTCAGCGACCCGCTGACCTTCGTGGTCGCGATGCTGTCGATCATCGCGCTGCTGCCCGCCGTGCTCGTCGCGACCCGGCTGCTCGGGGCACGGCCCGTGGGGCTGCTGGCCTCGGTCGCCGGGCGCGTGCGCTGGACGTGGGCCGCGCGCTGCCTCGCGCTCGCGGCCGGGCTCGCGCTCGTGGTCCAGACGGGTGACGCGGTCGTCGCCGCGGCGTCCGGCCGGGCGTGGCAGCCGCAGGTCGACGGGACGTCGTGGCTGCTGATCGGGCTCGCGCTGCTGCTCGTGCCCGCGCAGTGCGTCGCCGAGGAGGTCGTGTTCCGCGGGTACCTCCTGCAGACCGTCGGCACGTGGCTGCGGCACCCCGCGTTCGCGATCGTGCTGCCCGTGCCGCTGTTCGTGCTCGGCCACGAGTACGTCAACCTCGCGATGGTCGACATCGCGGTCTGGGCGCTCGCGATGGGCTGGCTCACGTGGCGCACGGGCGGGCTCGAGGCGGCCTCCGCGGCGCACGTCGTCAACAACCTCGTCGTGTTCTCGCTCGGCGCCGTGGGCCTGGCCGACCTCGACCTCGTCGACGTCGGACCCGTCGCGCTGACCGTGTCGACCGCGTCGAACCTCGCGTTCGTCGGCCTGGTCGAGGTGCTCGCGCGGCGCACCGGGATCACCCGCGAGCGCCACGTGGCCGCGCCCGCTCCCACGGCCGCGCCTACCCCCACGCCCGCGTCCGCGCAGGGTGAGATCTGACACGTCGGGTGCCGATTCGTCGCTTCCGCGTGCGTTGCGGACGGATCGGTCACCGTCGTCGTGACACGAGTCGCCTCCGCCCCTCTTCCGTGCGGCGGGACCGGTCCCTATGGTGATATCCGTGCACCCCGTCAGTGAACGCATCCGTGACGCCCGTGAGCGCAGCGGCCTGTCCCAGGCCGATCTCGCGCGCGCGGCGATGATGCACCCCAGCTATGTCTCGCACCTCGAGCGCGGCGTGCGGGGGCCGGGTGACGCCGCGCTCGTGCGCCTGGCGCGTGCGCTCGGGGTCACGGCGCAGTACCTCGAGCAGGGCGACCGCTCGCCCGAGTACCTGGAGTCCGAGGCGGCCCTCGTCCGTGCGCGGCAGCTCATGCGCGCCGGGCGGGCCGCCGACGCTGCCGTCGAGCTCGAGGGCGTCGAGCTCGCGGCGCTCGACGTCGACCAGGCCGCGAAGGTCCTGCTGGCCCGTGCCGAGGCGCTCGACCTCGCGGGTGACCTCGAGACGTCCGCGCGCCTGCTCGCCGACGTCACGCACCGGCTGGTGGTTGGCCACCGCCCCGAGCGCGCGACGTACGCCGCGACGCGCCTGGTCATGGCCCTCACGGAGGCCGGTGACCTGCACGCCGCGGTGCGCACGGGCGAGGAGCACCTCGCGACGCTCGCCGGCCTCGCCGCCGGCACCGACGAGATCTTCCGGCTGGAGTCGACGCTCGTGTGGGCGTACGTCGCGCGAGGCGACGTCACCTACGCGCGCGTGCGCGGCCAGGACCTGCTCGGCCGTGCTCTCGTGCACGGCTCTGCGCGCGCCGTCTGGTCGGTGCACTGGAACCTGGCGTTCGTGGACGACGCGCTCGGCGACGCCGACGACGCGCTGTCCCACCTGCGCTCGGCGCTCGCGATCGCGGGCGGGGACGAGGTCGAGCGCAACGTGCCGCGGCTGCGCCTCGACCTCGCGCAGCTGCTGCTCACCGTCGACCCGCCGCGCCCCCGCGAGGCGCTCGCCGAGCTCGACGCGGCCGCCACCGCCCTCGAGGTCGGCGAGTCGCAGGTGGAGCTGGCGCGCGCCGCGACCATCCGGTCGCGCGCGACGCTCCTGCTGGGGCAGCACCGTGCGGCGCTCGCGCACGCGGCTCGCGCCGTCGAGATGCTCGCCGGTGAGCGGCGCGACGCCGCGGCGGCGCACGAGGCGCTCGGCGACGCGCTGCTGGCGGCGGGGGAGCGCACGGCCGCGATCAAGGCGTACCGCCAGGTCGCGGACCGTCTCGAGCTCGCACCCGCGGGGCGTCCGACCGCGCGGTCGTGGCGTCGGCTGGGTGACCGGCTGCGTGCCGCCGGCGACGACGGCGCGCACGTCGCCGCGGCCTACCGCCGGGCGATCGACGCCGCGGGCGTCGGGGTCGTGCGCGCCTGAGCGGCCGCGCGTCCGTCCGGGCGACGTCAGGCGCCGGAGGCCGTGCGCCCGACACGCCCGGGTGACGGCCGACCCGGGAGTGTCTACCCCGGTCTGTCGTTAGTCATTGCGGTCACGACACGGACGTGGGGACCATGCCGGGGTGCCGGAAAGTCCGGTGCACCGTTCAAAGGGGTCCCACCATGAAGAAGCTCTCCCTCGCGCTCGTCGTCGCCCTCGCCGCGTTCTCCGGCGTCGCCGGTGCCACCGTGGCGTCGGGTGCGACCACGTCGCTCTCCTCGCCCTGCTGCAAGGTGATGTGACGGACGCGCTCCCACGCTGACGACGCCCTGCGCCGCCGCACCGGGACGACCACGCCGGTCCCGGGGCGTCGGCGCAGGGGCGGGCGTCGGTGACGGCGCGTTCAGCTCGTCAGGACGAGCGTCCCCACGCCCGCGGCCACCGTCAGCGGTGCGACGACGAGCCCGAGCAGGACGTAGCGGCGCCACGACACGTCGACCCCCGCGCGCACGAGCGCGCGGTGCCACAGCAGCGTGGCCAGCGACGCCCACGGCGTCACCAGCGGTCCGGCGTTGACGCCGACGAGCAGCGCGACCAGCAGCCGCGGGTCGTGCGCCGCCACCGGCTCGAGCACCAGGTAGGCGGGCAGGTTGTTGACGAGGTTCGCCCCGACGGCGCCCGCCGCGGCGACGGTCCAGGGGCCGCCGCCGGCGAGGTCCTGCTGCAGCAGCGTGCGCAGCCCGGCCTCCTGCAGCGCCTCGGCGGCGAGGAACAGGCCCGAGGCGAAGACGATCAGCGGCCACGGGACGAGCCCGACGCCCAGCACGCGCGGGCGGCGCCACGCGGTCACCGCGAGCAGCACGACGGCCGCGGCCGTGGCCGGGATCCACACGGGCGCCCCGCTCACGAGCCCCACGAGCAGCGCCGCGACGACCCCGGCGCTCCAGCGCAGCAGCACCGGGTCTTCGGCGACCGGCTCCTCGGTCTCCACCGTGTAGCGGCCGCGCAGCTCCCGCCGGTGCACCAGCGCGACGACGGCCACCGGCACCACGACGCACGCGAGCGCGGGCGCCCACGTGAGCGCGACGAACTCCCGGATGCCGCCGACGTGGTGCTCGGCCAGCAGGTTCGTGAGGTTGGAGACGGGCAGCAGCATCGACGCCGCGTTCGCGAGCCACACGGTGACCAGGGCGAACGGCCGTGCGTCGAGCCCGGCGTGCACGGCGACCGCGAGCACGACGGGCGTGAGCAGCACGGCCGTCGTGTCGAGCGACAGGAAGACCGTGCACACCACGGCGAGCACCACGACGCCGCCCCAGAGCACGAGCGTGCGCCCCCGCGCGCGGCGCGCGACCCCCGCCCCGACGGCGCGGAACAGCCCCGCCTCGGCCGCGAGCTCGGTGACCACCGTCACGGCCACGACGAACGTGAGCACGGGCCACACGCGCTCGACGAGCGCGAGCGCGGCGTCGCCGGGCAGGACCCCGGTGGCCAGCGCGAGCAGGCCGGCGCCGAGCAGCACGGCGCCGATGACGAGCGTCTTCACCGGCGGGTCGCCGCCTCGTGAGAGCCGCGCGGGCGGTGGTGCGGGGGCGGCGCGCAGGTCTCGGTCACGTGCACAGCGTGCACCCCCGGCGTCCGGTGCGCGTCACGACGCGCGTCGCCGGCGCAGCACGTCCCGCAGCGGCGGCACGGGGGTCCCGGCGGCGCTCAGGTCGGCGCGCGCCCGGCGGCGGTGGTGCAGCACCCCGACGACCCCGACGGCCCACGGCAGCACCAGGACGGCGAAGGCCAGGCGCCACGCGTCGAGCGGGTAGGTCGTCGCGCCCGCGGGGGAGACGAGCTCCAGCACGACGCCCACGGCCAGGACGCCCGTGATGGTCGAGACGAAGCCTCCGGTGTTGACGAACCCGGTCGCGGTGCCCAGGCGGTCGCCCGTGGTGAAGGTCCGCGCGAAGTCGATGCCCACGAGGGACACCGGCCCGCCGGCGCCGATGACCACGGCGAACACCACGAGCTGGGCCAGGGGGCGCGGCGTGGCGGGCAGCAGCAGCCACGCCCACACGGCGAACGTCGCACCCGCCGACGCGAGCACGACCCACGAGCGCCGCAGCGGGTGGCGCGCGGTCCACTGGCCGACCAGGGGGCCCGCGACCATCGCGGACGCCGTCATCGTCGTCAGCAGCAGGCTGGCCTCGGCGGGCGTGCGCCCCTGCGCGGTGACGAAGAAGGGCACGCCCCACAGCATCGCGACGACGTTGAACGAGAACGGCGTGAGGAAGTGCGACCAGAACCCCAGGCGGGTGCCCGCCGGCAGGGCGGCGGCGCGCACCGCATGCACGAAGCGCTCGCGGGTGGCGGTCTCCAGCGGTGACGGCTCGGGGCGGGGGCGTGCCGCGAGGCCGGTCGCGGCGACGACGGTCACGAGCGCCCCGACGCCGGCGAGGGCGCCGAAGGTCGGCCCCCAGCCCTGCGCGTGCAGCACCCACGCGACGGCCACGGCCGACACGATCTGCCCGGACTGCCCGACGAGGCCCGTGACCTGGACCATGACGGGCACGCGGCGTGCCGGGAACCACTCGGCGATGAGGCGGCACGCGCTGATGAAGATCGCGGCGTCGCCGGCGCCGATGAGCGCGCGGGCGGTGAGCGCGAGGGGTACGTCGGCGGCCACGGCGAGCAGCCCCTGGCCGACCGCCATGACCGCGGAGCCCACCGTGACGAGCGTGCGCGCGCCGAACCTGTCGAGCGCACGCCCCGCCGGGATCTGCAGCGCGGCGTACACGCCGAGCTGCAGCACCGAGAACATGGCCAGGCCGGTCGCGCTGAGCCCGAAGCGGTCGATCGCGTCCACGCCCGCGACGCCCAGGGCCGTGCGGTGGACGACCGCCACGAGGTACGCCAGTGCGGCGACCGCCCACACCGCGGTGGGGCTGCGGCGCCCGCGCATCCCGTCCTCCGTCTCCTCGTCCCGAGCCAGCCTAGGCGTCGTGCGCGGTCGCGAGGACGCCGGGCGTCGCGCCACCCGTGGGCCCGCGGGGCGTGGCGGAAGCGGTTTCCGGCGCGACACGCCGAGCGCGTGTCATGGATGACTCCAGAGTCATCGGATTTTCACCGTGATGGGCGTGCCTGGACGTTTGACCGACACGCTGCGATGGCCCAAACTCATTCCTGACGGTGCGCATCGCCTGCCCCCTGCGCGGTGCGCACCGTTTCAGCTTCGCACCGACGGGACGGGCCACACGGCCCGTCCCGTCGGTCGTTCCCGGGCTCTCCGACGGCATCGATCTGCGGCGTCCGATCGGACGCGCCCCCCGTGCCGCGGCGTACCGCCGGGCGACGCCGCCTCGGACCCGCACCGCGCCCGCTCCGCACCGCGCCCGCTCCGCACCCGCGCGCGGCGACGCGCGGCGACCCGGACGCCGCAACCCGGGCGGGTACGGCGTGGCCGCCCCGGGATCCGCGCACCACGCGGTTACCGTGCCAGGGTGACCGTTCCCGCACGCACACCCGGCCCGGGCGACCGGCCCGAGCCCGACGCCGCCGTGCCCGCGGCGCCCGGAGCCGCGGACGGACCCCCCGTGGCCCTCGTCGAACCGCCGTCGCCCGCCGAGGTCCTCGAGGGGGCGGTCGCGACGTGGCGGGCCGCGCTCGTCGAGGCGGCCGGGGCGTCGACGCTCGCCGACGTCGACCAGCTCGGCGACGCCGCCCTCGACCTCTCGGCCGCGCACCCGTCCGGCATGGCGCAGCTCTTCGCCGGCCGACCCACGCGCCTGTCGAACCTCGTGCGCGAGCCAGGTGCGCAGTCCGCCGCGCGTCGCCGCGCGCGCGCCGTCGCCGCACGCGCGGCCGCGTACACGCAGCGGTACGGCATCGCCTCCACGTCGCTCGCGATCGGCGTCGCGACGTGGACCGACCGATCCACCGCCGACCTCGCGTCCGACGACGTCGGTGCGCTCGCGCACGTGACCCGCCACCCGCGCACGCCCACCGGCCGCGGCCCGGGCGACGACGGCCCTGACGTCCCCGTGCGCACCGTGCGCGCACCGGTGCTGCTGCGGCCCGTCGTGCTGCGCGCGCGCGGCTCGGGCGAGGGCGACCACGAGATCGAGCTCGAGCCGTCGATCGAGGTCAACCCCGTGCTGGCGCGTGCGCTGCGCGGGCACGGCGCGCTCCTCGACCCGGGCGCGGTCGCGCGCGGCACGTTCACGGGCGCCGGGTTCGACCCGCGGGGCGCGCTGCAGCGGCTGTCGTCGCTGGGCGAGGCCGTCCTCGAGGACTTCACGCTCGTCGAGCGCGTCGTCGTCGGCACGTTCGTGCACCCCGGCCAGATCATCGTCGACGACCTCGACCAGCTCGCGGGCACGCTCGACCGGCACGACGTCGTGCGGGCGCTGGCCGGGCTGGAGGACGCCCGGGCCGCCCTCGACGTCCGCCTGCCCGCACCCGTGCCCGGCGACCGGGACCCCGCGCTCGAGCGCGGCATCGGCGACCTGGACCCCGCGCAGCAGCACGTGCTCGACGTCGTCGCGACGGGCCACCACGTGTTCGTGGACGCGCCCACCGGCTCCGACGTCACCGGCACGCTCGCGGCGATCGTCGCCGACGCCGCCGCCGAGGGGCGCACCGTGCTGTACGTCCCCGGCCACCGGCGCGCCGCGGTGTCGCTCGTCGAGCGGCTGCAGCGTCTCGGCGTCGGGGAGCTCGTGCTCGACGTCGAGCCGCACGCCGCGTGGCGCACGACCGCGGCCCGCCGGCTGCTGGGCGCGATGACGCTCGAGCCGCCCGTCGTCGACGTCGACGCCGTGCAGGCCGTGCGGGTGCCGCTGGTCGAGCAGCGCGAGCGGCTGCGCGGCTACGTCGACGCGCTGCACGCCCCCCGCGAGCCGTGGGGCGTGTCCGCCTACGACGCGCTGCAGGAGCTCGCGCGACTGACCTCGACGCGCCCCGCGCCGGCGACGACCGTGCGGCTGTCCACCGACGTCGCGCGCCCGCTGGACGCCGAGCGCCGCTCGCGCCTCGCGCAGGACCTCGTGCGCGCCGGCGAGCTCGGCGCCTACCGGCTGCGCCCGCAGGACACCCCGTGGTTCGACGCCGACCTGCGGACCGCGGCCGACGCCCAGGTCGTGCGGCACCGCCTCGACCGGCTGCTCGACGTGACGCTGCCGCAGCTCGTCGAGCGTGTCGCGCAGGTCGCCGCCGAGACCGGGCTGACGCGTGCCACGACGCTCGACCAGTGGGCCGAGCAGCTGCGCATGCTCGACGGCGTGCGGCACTCGCTCGACGTCTTCCAGCCGCTCGTCTTCGAGCGCACCGCCGCCGACCTCGTCGCCGCGACCGCCACCAAGGAGTGGCGCGCCGAGCACGACGTGCCGATGGGCTTCTGGGTCCGTCGCCGGCTGCGCAAGCAGGCCAAGGACATGCTGCGCCCGGGCCGCCCCGTCGCCGACCTGCACGGCGCGCTCATCGAGGTGCAGGCCCGCCGCGAGGTGTGGCAGGCCCACTGCCCGGCCGGCGGCTGGCCGCGGCTGCCCGAGGGTCTCGAGGTCGTCGAGGCCGAGCACCTCGCGGTCCGGCAGGACGTCGAGGGGCTCGCCGAGGTCCTGTCCACGACCCCGGGCGGCGGCCGCCTCACGACCACCTCGTTCGACGAGCTGCGCGACCGGCTCGTGCGGCTGCGCGAGGGCGCGTCCGCGCTCGAGACGCTCCCCGAGCGCACCCAGCTGCTGCACGGCCTGCGCGCCGCGGGCCTCGGCGACCTCGTCGACGACCTCACGGCCCGCCGCGTCGCGCCGCCGCTCGCGGCCGCCGAGCTCGACCTCGCGTGGTGGAGCACCGTGTTCGAGCAGGTGCTCGGTGCCGACCCCGCCCTCGCGGGCTACGACGGCGCCGCGCTGGGCGCGCTGTCCGCGCGGTACGCCGAGCTCGACCGCCGGCACGTCGTCAGCCGGGCGGCGCCCGTGCTCGCGGCGGCGCTGGGCCGGGTCGCGTCGGCCGTCCGCACGTACCGCGACCAGGCCGAGGGCCTGTTCGCCGAGCTCGTCGACGAGCGCATGACATCGCTGCGGGACACCGTCGCGCGGTACCCCGACCTCGCGCGGCGGCTGCGGCCCGTGCTCGTCGCCGGGCCGATGCTCGTCGCCCAGGTGCTGCCCGCGTCGCGCACGGTCGACCTCGTGGTCGTCGACGCCGCCGCGCACCTGCCCGTCGAGGCGGCGCTGCCCGCGATCGCCCGCGGGCGTCAGGTCGTCGTGGTGGGGGACGCGCGGTGCGCGTCCGGCAGCGCGGTCCGCGAGCTCGCCGACGTGCTGCCCGCGGTCGCGCTGCACGCCGACGCGTCGCGCCGCGACCCGTACCTCACGCGCTTCCTCGCCGAGCACGGCTACGAGGGCGTGCTCGTGCCGACGCCGCTGCCCGCCTCGGCACCGCTCGTCGCGCTCGAGATAGTCGACGGCACGGGCATGCCCGACCCCGCGACGAGCATGGTCGACTCGACGCGTGCCGAGGTCGAGCGCGTCCTGGAGCTGGTCGTCGAGCACGTGCTGCAGCACCCCGACGAGTCGCTCGCGGTCGTCACGCTGACGGCGCGGCACGCCGACGCCGTGCGCGAGGTCGTCATGTCCGAGGTGCGCGGGAACCCCGCGCTCGGGGCGTTCTTCGACGCGGGCCGCGCCGACCCGTTCCTCGTCGTCGACATCGCGAACGTCGCGGGCCTGCAGCGCGACGCCGTGATCCTGTCCGTCGGCCTGGGACGCACGCCGCACCGCCGCGTGCTGCACACGTTCGGGCCCGTGAGCCGCCCGGGCGGCGACGCGCTCCTGCTCGACGCGCTCGGCTCGACGCGTCACCGGCTCACGGTCGTCGCGTGCTTCACCGGTGAGGACCTGGACCCGGAGCGGCTGCGCGGCCCCGGCCCGCAGCTGCTCGCCGACGTGCTGCGCTTCGCCGCCGAGCGCGGTGCGCAGGAGCCGGGCACGGACGCGTCGGAGCGACCCACGGGCGGCCCCGACCCCGACCGGCTCGTCCTGGACCTGGCCGAGCGCCTGTGGCAGCACGGGCTGGTCGTCGACGTCGACCACGGCGTGCCGGGCGGCGCCCGCATCCCGCTGGTCGTGGGGCACCCCGAGCTGCCCGACGAGATGCTCGTCGCCGTCCTCACGGACGACGACGGGTACGTCAGCGAGCCCAGCGTGCGGGTGCGCGACCGCCTGGTCGCCGACCGGCTCGAGCGGCTCGGCTGGTCGGTCGTGCGCGTGTGGTCGGCCGCGGCCTTCCTGGACCCGCAGGCGGAGGTCGACCGCGTCCGGCGAGCCGTCCACGCGGCGCTGCTCGCGCGGCGACCCGAGCTCGCCGCCCCCGTGTCGGTGCCCGTGCGTGCGGTGCCCGTGCCCGTCGAGGACGACGACCGTCCCGCGCCCCTGCCGCAGGCGCCGCGCCCGGCGACCGCGGCCGTCCCCGTGGCCGCGGAACCCTCCGGCGTGCGGCCCTCGGCCGTGCCGCACTCGGCGGCGCAGCCCGGTGGCGCGCCGACCGTCGGCCCCGCGGCGGACGTCGTGACCCCGCCGCGCACCGGTGCGGTGCCGGCCGTGCCGACGGCGCGAGCGCCCCGCGCCGGTGCTCCGGCCACGGGTGGCGTGCCCGCCGCGACCGGTGCGGTG
>NZ_LNTD01000165.1 GCF_001462455.1 Cellulomonas sp. B6 | reverse complement strand
GCGGCGGTCGCGGCGGCGGGTTCTGACCGCGACGCGAGGACGAGGCGCCCGCCGCCGACGGCGGGCGCGGCACGGGACACGGACCGACGGTCCGGTCGGCGACACAGGAGGGCACGACACCATGACGGAGAAGCAGTCGATCTTCGGGCGGATCGCCCAGCTCGCGCGCGCGAACATCAACGCGCTGATCGACCAGGCCGAGGACCCGCAGAAGATGCTGGACCAGCTCGTGCGCGACTACACGGGCTCGATCGCGGACGCCGAGAAGGCGATCGCGCAGTCCATCGGCAACCTGCGGCTCGCCGAGCAGGACTACAACGAGGACGTCGCGGCCGCGCGCGACTGGGGGCAGAAGGCGCTGGCCGCGTCGTCACGCGCCGACCAGTTCCGCGCAGCGGGCGACGCCGCGAACGCCGACAAGTTCGACAACCTCGCGAAGGTCGCGCTCGGCAAGCAGATCGCCGCCGAGCAGGAGGTCCGCGACGCGGAGCCGATCCTGACCTCGCAGCGCGAGACGGTCGAGAAGCTCAAGTCGGGCCTCGCGCAGATGAAGGACAAGCTGGGCCAGCTCAAGCAGCGCCGCGACACGCTCGTCGCGCGGCAGAAGTCCGCGCAGGCGCAGCGCCAGGTGCAGGAGGCGATCGGCTCGATCAACGTCCTGGACCCGACGAGCGAGATCGCCCGCTTCGAGGAGAAGGTGCGTCGCGAGGAGGCCTACGCGATGGGCCAGGCCGAGCTCGCCGCGTCCTCGCTCGACTCGCAGTTCGCCGAGCTGGAGTCCGCGGGCGCCGACATCGAGATCGAGGCACGCCTCGCGGCGCTCAAGCAGGGCGGCGCACCGCGCCAGATCGACGCGACGACCGTCACCCCGCAGATCACCTCGGGCACGCAGGACGCCTGACGTCCGCACGCGCGACGACGGGGCCGGGCCGTCCTCTCAGCACGAGAGGTCGGCCCGGCCCCGTCACGTCCGGGCGAGGTGCGGGAGGGCGCACCCACCGGGACGGGCGCGGTGCCGGGCGCGTCAGACCGGGACGCGGCGCGTCGCGGCGCGGGCCCGCACGAGGTGCGTGAAGGACTCCGCGACGGCGCGGCCGGTGGTCTCGACCGCGTCGGCACGCGCGGCGGCCTGCGCGAGGACGGCGTCGGTGTCGACGTCGTCGTGCTGCTCGGCCCACGTGCGCAGCGTCGCGTCGCCGGCCTCGGGGTGGAACTGCACGCCCCACGCGCTGCCGATGCGGAACGCCTGGAACGGGTACATCGAGGACGACGCGAGCCACACGGCGCCGCGCGGCAGGTCGACGACCGCGTCGGCGTGCATGCTCGGCTGCGGGCTGGTGCGCACCGCACCCGCGAGGTCGGCCACGGGGCCGAGCAGCGCGTCGTCCGCGGCCTCGGGGCGCCAGCGGACGTCGACGACGCCGGCCTCGCGCCCGGGGGGCGCCGCGACCTCGACGCGGCCACCGCGCGCGACGGCGAGCAGCTGTGCGCCCAGGCAGATGCCGAGCGCCGGGACGTCGGTCGCGCTCACCACGGCGAGCAGGTCGCGCAGGCCGCGCAGCCACGGGGCGACGGCGTCGTCGTGGGCGGACATCTGGCCGCCCAGCACGAGCAGGCCGTCGCCCACCTCGGTGGGGCCGGGCAGCGCGTCGCCGAGGTCGGCACGGACGAGGTGCAGGTCCACGCCGGTCAGCCACTGCGCGAAGCGGTCGAGGCCGACGTCGGGAGAGCTCTGCACGACGGTCACGCGGGGCGCGGTGCCGCAGGCGTCGCCGGGCAGCACGCGGTCGTCGAGGTCGAGGGTCACGCTTCCACGGTAGCCGCGCGCCCGCGTACCACCGAAGTTCCAGGTCACATGTCCATCACGATCGCGATCTGCCCGTTTCGTCGCGGTTCGCTCCCGCTCATCTCCAGCGACCTCCCAGCAGATGCTCAGGCAACACGGCTGGGTGCTACCACCCCGACTCGTCCACCACCGGGACTTTCGCCCCGTCCGCGTCTCAGCAACGCGGCACGAGGGCCGAACGACAGGCGCCGCACCCGCGCGCGAGCACGTCGAGAAGGAGCACCGCAGCCCGGTGCCGAGAGGACCCCTGTGACGACCCACACCACGCACCGCCCCGCGCACCGCGCCTGGCACCGCGTCGCCGCACGCACGCTCCTCCCGACCCTCGCGGCCGGCGCCGTGCTCGTCGGAGCCACCGCCCCGGCGTCGGCCGTCCCCGACTACCCCCTGATCAGCCCCGTGCCCACCACGCTCGACGTCGGCGAGCAGGTCTCGTTCGTCGCGACCTGCCCGGTGGTCCCCGACGTCGAGTGGAACACGATCCTGTGGATCTCCTCGGGGGGCAACGGCCTCGGGACGCACGTGGGCGACGTCCACGGCGACCTGAAGGACTACGCCGTCTCCACCACGTTCTGGTCCGCCGGCGAGCAGTACGTCGACGTCACCTGCCGCACCCAGACGGACAAGGTCTGGTCCGACGTCGCCCACAAGCGCGTCCACTTCACGGTGGGCGACACCGCACCGCCCGTGGTCGCCACGACGACCACGACCGTCTCGGCGACCCCGGACCGCGTCAGTCCGTCCGGCCAGACCGAGCTGCGCGCGACCGTGTCGGTGGACCTGGACGTCACGCTCGTCGGCACGGTCCAGTTCGCCGTCGACGGCACCCCGTGGGCTGGGCCCGTGGCGCTGGACCGAGGCTCCGCGGCGCTGACCGTGCCCGCCGGGACGTTCGCGCCCGGCACGCACACGCTGACCGCCACGTTCACGGGCGACGACGTGACGGGGTCGACCTCGCAGACCTCGACCTTCTACGTCAAGCACTCCCCGACCGTCGTGCTGTCGCTGCCGTCGCACCCGGTCGAGGGCACGGTGACGCTGACGGCGCAGATCGACGTGACGCCCGACCAGCCGATGCCGACCGGACAGGTCGACTTCCGCTGGAGCGAGGGCGCCCGTCTGGGCACCGCCGAGCTCAGCCCCGGTGGCGTCGCGACGCTGGAGGTCGATCTGGCGGCGGGCACGTACCCGGACGTCGTCGCCGTCTACCAGGGCGACAAGAGCTTCTCCGACCGCTCCTCGGCGCGCGCCACGCTCGTCGTCGACCCGGCCGAGCAGCCGCGCCCGACCCCCGTCGCCCCTGAGGTCTCGGTGCCGTCGACGGTGACGACGACGGTCGGGACGCCCGCGCGCCTGACGGTCGCCCTGCCGACCCACCACCGCCCGACCGGCGACGTCGTCGTGCGCACCTCCGGCGCCGGCGACGTCCTGCTCACCGCACCGATCCCCGCCACGGGCGACCTCGTGCTGACCCTGCCCGTCCTCGCGCCCGGCACGCACGAGCTCCTCATCGGCACCCTCGGCCACAAGCACGTCGCCAGCTGGGGACAGACCATCACCGTGACCGTCACCGGCGAGCCCGCCCGCGGCTCGGCGCTGCCCGACGCCCAGCTGACCGGGTCCACCACGACCGTGCCCGCCAGCGGGCAGATCACCCTGGTCGCGCGGGACTTCGAGCCCGGCGAGACCGTCGTGTTCTACCTGCACTCCGAGCCCGTGCTGCTCGGCACGGCCGTCGCCGACGCCGCCGGCGTCGCGACGCTCGTCGCGACCGTCCCGGCCGACGTGGCCAGCGGTGCGCACCACGTCGTCGCTACCGGCGGCACCTCGCAGCGCTGGGCGCAGATCGCGGTCACCGTGCCCGCCGCCACGCCCGCCGCCACGCCCGCACCCGCAGCCGCCGCACCCGCGGCAGCCCCGGCGGCACCCGCGGCGACCGCGCTGGCCGTGACCGGCACCGGGCCCGAGATGGCGCTGCTGACCGCGCTCGCGCTCGTCTCCGGCATCGGCCTGCTCGCGCTGCGTCGCCGGCTCGCCACGCGCTGACGCCGCACCACGACGGGGCCCCGACCACCGGTCGGGGCCCCGTCGTCGTCCCCGGCCCTGCACCCTGACCACGTCGACGACTCCCCGACACGCGCGTGCAGGCGGTTCCCAGGCGGTGTCCAGGTTCGGGGCGCACGATGGTGCCATGACAGCGTCCGCGGAGCCCGAGGCCCGGCTGCTCGTCGTCGACGACGAGCCGAACATCCGCGAGCTGCTCGCGACGTCGTTGCGGTTCGCGGGCTTCGAGGTGCACGCCGCGGCCGACGGCGGCTCGGCGTTGCGCCTCGCGCGCGACACCGAGCCCGACCTGGTCGTGCTCGACGTCATGCTGCCGGACATGGACGGGTTCGCCGTCACGCGCCGGCTGCGCGAGAAGGGTCAGCACATGCCCGTGCTGTTCCTCACCGCGCGCGACGACACCGCGGACAAGGTGCAGGGCCTGACGGTCGGCGGCGACGACTACGTGACCAAGCCGTTCAGCCTCGAGGAGGTCGTCGCGAGGATCCGCGCGATCCTGCGGCGCACGCAGCCCGACGACGGCGCCGCGTCGAACCTCCTGCGGTACGCCGACCTCGAGCTCGACGACGACACGCACGAGGTGCGGCGCGCGGGCCAGGAGGTCGAGCTGTCGCCGACCGAGTTCAAGCTGCTGCGCTACCTCATGCTCAACCCGAACCGCGTGCTGTCCAAGACCCAGATCCTCGACCACGTGTGGCAGTACGACTGGGGCGGCGACGCCAACATCGTCGAGTCGTACATCTCCTACCTGCGCCGCAAGATCGACCAGCTGACCGACGCCGACGGCCACCGCCTGCCGCCGCTGATCCACACGCGACGGGGCGTCGGCTACCTGCTGCGCGAGTCGGCGTGAGCGAGCCCGGGTCCGCGGACGCGCCGCGCGCACCCGGGCCGGACGACCCCGCGGACGTCGGCCCG
>NZ_LNTD01000164.1 GCF_001462455.1 Cellulomonas sp. B6 | reverse complement strand
CGACGACAGCGACCTGCTCGACGCGGTGCTCGCGCTCGTCGGGCCCGAGCGAGCCAGTCCCCCGGCGCTCTGGCTCCTGCTGCTCGACGCGGACGCACGTCCGCTCCCCGTCGTCCTCCCCCTGGTCGGCATCCCGCTCCAGCCGGAGCCGCGCGACGTCCGGCAGGTGATGGTCGCGATCGGCGACGTCCTCGCCCACGACGCCCCCGGAGGGTCGCTCGTGGTCGCGGTCGTACGGGCGGCCGGTGGGGACCGCGGGTCGTTCGAACGCACGTGGGAGCCCGCGCTGCGCGAGGCCGCCGCGGACCGCGGGATCACGGTCAGGGCGGTGCTGGCGGTCGGTGAGCACCGTGCGAGGGTCCTGCGGAGCTGACCCGCTCCGCCGCGACGCCACAGCTCGACGGCCCCGCGACCCTCCGCACGAGGGTGCGGAGGGTCGCTCCCGTGGGTCGACCGGTCAGCGACCGGGCGCTGCCGGGCGGGCGGTCACCGGGCGTCCGCGTCCGCGAGCTCGGGCGGCCAGACGACGGCGAACCGCTCGCAGACGATCTCGTCGCTCTCCGACCACGTCGCGCCCCGCGCTGCGCACGTGCGGGTCCAGTAGATGCGGTGCTCGCGGCGCCAGCTCTCGAGCGACCGGTCGTCCTCGCCCTCGGCGTACGCGAAGTCGGCGTCGACCTGGTCGAACGTGAGGATGCGCAGGTCCGTGCTGCGGATGACGATCGCGGGCGCGCCCGTGCTGTCGCACGCGATCCAGTGGCTCCCGACACGCGGCAGCTCGTCACCCCGCGCGCGGTACTCGCTGGTCAGCTCGGCGGTCCCGCGCTTCGGGCCGTGCGTCACGGTGCGCAAGAGCTGGTCCGCCAGGCGCGGGTTGTCGCCGAAGTACTCGACCGTGTAGTCGGAGCACGCCGCGACGGCGGCCGGGTGGGCGGCCGCGTAGGCGGCCCAGAACGCGTCGGCCGCGGCACGGTCGACCGGGGGCAGGGCGGTGGGCTGGTCCTCGTGGGGCATGCCGCCCACGCTACGGACGCGCCGACCGCGGGGACGAGCGCATACCTCGTCGGCGCGGCGTGACGGTCGTCTCACGACGGGCACGCGCTCCTCCGTCGGGGACCACGTGCCGTCGAGGCCGACGTGCCGACTACCCACGTGCCGACGACTCAGCGCGCTGCCCTGCACGACCTCCGCCCCGCGCTACCTCCGCCCCGCGCGCCCACCTTGCCGCCGCCTCAGGCGGGCCCGGGCGCCGCGTCGTCGATCGCCGCGAGCTGCTCGAGCGTCGGCTCCCAGAGTGCCGACGCGACGTTCGATCGGACCTGCTCGGAGGTGCGTGCGCCCGAGATGATGGACGCGACGCCGGGCTGGGCGGCCAGGCCGCCGAGTGCGAGCGTCGGCAGGTCGATCCCCCAGTCCTGCGCGAGCGCCGCGAGCGCCTCGATCCGGTCGAAGTCCGCCGCCGCGAGCCGCTGCGGCATCCGCGACAGGCGGCTGCCCTCGGGTGCGTCCTGACCACGTCGGTACTTGCCGGTCAGCAGGCCGGAGGCCAACGGGACGTACGGCAGGATCCCCACGCCGACCTGCTCGGCCGCGGGCACCAGCTCGGCCTCGGCCGTGCGGTCCAGGAGGTTGTAGCGGTTCTGCGCGGACACGAACGGTGTCGTGCCCGCCGAACGTGCTGCCCAGTCGGCGTCCACGACCTGCCACGCGGCGAAGTTCGAGGAGCCGACGTAGCGGACCTTGCCCTCGACCACGAGCTCGTGCAGCGCCGCGAGGGTCTCCTCGATCGGCGTACCGACGTCCGGCGCGTGCAGCTGGTAGAGGTCCACGTGGTCGGTGCCCAGGCGCCGCAACGAGCCCTCGATCGCACGCCGCACGTAGCGCCGCGAGCCGCGCGCGCCCCAGTCGGCGCCGTTGAGCCCGCCGACGTCCATGCCGAACTTCGTCGCCACGACGACGTCGTCGCGGCGCCCGCGCAGCGCGGCGCCCAGCAGCTCCTCGCTCTGGCCGGGGACGCCGCCGTACACGTCCGCGGTGTCGAAGAACGTCACGCCCGCGTCCAGCGCCGCGCCGACCACGTCGGCCACGCCGTCCGGCGCGAGCGTCGCACCGAACGTGTTGCACCCCAGCCCTGCCGTGGACACCGTCAGGCCGCTGTCGCCGAGTCGGCGGTACGTCATCGTCATGGGCCCAGCCTAGGCACGTGACCACGGCGTCCGCCCGCGTCACCGTGCTCCCCCGGCTCCCCCGGCCCCGACGCGCGCCCTCCGTCGGGAACTGCCACAGTGGGTGTTCACCAGACCTTCACCGCGGGCAGGAACATCGCCGTACCGACCCGCGTTGACGAACAGGAAGCAGAACGATTCGATCAATCCGGCGGGGCGCGAGCCGCCGGAGCCACACGGCACGGAGGTCCACCATGGCCAACAGGTCCCTGCGCGGCATGCGCATCGGGTCCCACAGCATGGAGACCGAGCAGGGCGTCGACTTCGCCCCTCGTCTCCAGGCGTACTACGACTGCCCCAACGGGCACACGATCATCCTGCCGTTCTCGGTCGAGGCGGACGTCCCGGTGGTGTGGGAGTGCCGCTGCGGCACCGAGGCGCTGCTGCGCGACGCGTCCAAGCCCGAGGTGAAGGCAGGCAAGCCGCCGCGCACGCACTGGGACATGCTGCTCGAGCGTCGCACGGTCAACGAGCTGCAGGAGCTGCTCGACGAGCGGCTCGACCTGCTGCGTGCGGGAAAGCTGCGCCGCAGCGCCTGACGCGCACCCCGCGACCAGCCGTCACGACGCCCCCCGGTGCCTGCGCCGGGGGGCGTCGTGCTGTTCGCGTCCTGACGCCCGGGGGTGCTCCCGACGCCTCGGCGTCAGGCCGGGCCCTCCGGCCGGTCGGCGCGGCGCAGGCGCGCCGCGCCGACCATGCCGGCGAGCGTGACCCAGACGGCCAGCGCGCACGTCACGCGCGCCGGCCAGTCCCCCGCGCGTGCCGCCGGCGTCAGGGAGTCGCGCAGCGGCAGGTCGGCGATCATCTGCTCGGCGGTGAACAGGTCGGTGCTCTGGGTGACCACGCCGTTGGGGGCGATGACGGCGCTCACCCCGACGGTCGAGATCTGCACGGTCGCGCGGCCGAGCTCGACGGCGCGCAGCCGGGCCATCGCGAGCTGCTGGGTCGACTCGTCCGACCACCCGAAGGACGCGTTGTTGGTCTGGACGACGAGGACCTCTCCGCCCTGCGTGACGGACTCGCGCACGATCGCGTCGTACGCGACCTCGAAGCAGATGACGTCCCCGAGCACGACGGTGCGGCCGAGCCGCTCGGAGTCCAGCGGGATCACCCCGGGCTTCGTGCCGGGGATCATGTCCTGCGTCACGAGGTCGACCGCCGAGGAGAAGTGGCG
The DNA here is from genome assembly GCF_001462455.1 of Cellulomonas sp. B6. Classification (GTDB taxonomy): domain Bacteria; phylum Actinomycetota; class Actinomycetes; order Actinomycetales; family Cellulomonadaceae; genus Cellulomonas. The sequence continues at coordinate 41,338 of NZ_LNTD01000164.1, read as the reverse complement.
CACGAACGACCGCATCGGGATGTACTCCGCGAACGGCGCCGGTCGCTGCTTGGAGTACGTCGCGACCGGCCCGACGCCCGGCTCCCACAGCACGGCGGTGTTGTACCGACCGCCGGACTCCGGGTACTGCACCGTGCCCACGAGCAGCGGTGCCGCGACCTCACGGGCGACGCCGTCGATGAGCCCGGCCGCCTCGGCGTCGACCTGCGGGTCGATGTCGCTGCCGTTCTCGGGCCACAGCACGACGTCGAGGTCGCCGGGCGCCGTGCGCTCCAGCAGCGCGCGCGTCCCGGTGACGTGGTTGTCGAGGACCTGGCGCCGCTGACCGAACGCGTCGAGCCGTCCCGGCTCGGGCACGTTGCCCTGGACCGCACCGACGCGCAGCGTCCCGGTCTGCGCCGCCGTGTCCAGCGGGATCAGCAGCGAGCCCACAGCCAGGGCCCCGACGACGAGCAGCGGCACCAGCGTCCGGACGAACGCCACCTGCCCCGCCGCGAGCGCCGCCCGCGCGATGAGCAGACCGGCCCCCGCGACGACCGCGCTCAGCAGGGGCGTGCCCCCGAGCCACATGTACGCCGACAGCAGCGAGTCGGCCTGCGAGAAGGCCAGTCGTCCCCAGGGGAAGCCCCCGAACGGCCAGCTCGAGCGCAGCTCCTCCATGCCGACCCACAGCACCACGAACACGAGCAGCTGCCACCAGCCGCTGCGCCACACCGCGTGACCGCGGCGGGCCCACGCCCACGCCGCGCCGAACAGGGCGATGTACGACGCCTCGAGGACGGTGAGCGCGAGCCACGGCACGAGGCCGACGGCCTCGTCGGCCCACGTGATCATCGGGCCGAAGCACGCCAGGCCCCACACGAACCCCACGAGCGCGTTCCAGCGTGCGGAGTCGCGCCGCAGTGCGAGGTAGAGCAGCGCCATGCCCACCGGGGCGAGCAGGCTCCAGCCCGGGTCCGGGAACGCGAGGCGCGTGAACCACCCGCCGGCCGCTGCGAAGACGAGGGTCAACCAGCGGGCGGACGGCGGGAGAGGCACCGCAGCAGGGTACGTCAGCGGCGCGGGCGCCCGGCGGAGCGGGTGCCCGGCGACGCGAGTGTCCTGCGGCGCTGCGCGCCCCCGCTCCGACCGACCGGCCCGCGCGCCCTTCGTACCGGCGAGGCGGAGCCTGCCGTTCTCTGTTGGACGCGCGGGCCCGGTCGGAGCTCATGCGGCGCGGCGCCGATGCAGGCCTCGTGAGTCCCCCCGGCGCCCGCGACGGCGGGCCACTCGCGAAACTACCCGCCTCGGCACCACTGTCAAGGGGACGTCTGGCCAGGTCAGGGAGATCGGCGCAGGTCAGGGCGTCCGGATTGCCGGGAGCGCGATCACGAGGCCCGGCGTGTCGCCCGCGTGTCGCGAACCGGCGCCTTCCGGACGCCCGATCGACTCCGGGTCGACACCCGGCCGACGGCGCACCGTCGGCCACGGTTCACCCGGACGTGGTGTCGACCGGGTGCCGCCTCAGTCCAGCGCGTCGTGCAGGACGACACCCCCGCGCACGGTGCGCAGGCACTGCGGGGCGGGTGCGTCGGGCGACAGGTCGGGAAGCAGGGGGCTCCCGGCGCGTGCGTCGGCGCTCCACGCGGACGTCCGCGACGCCTGCACCACGAGGTGCTCCGCGCGCCACACCGCGAGGTGCGCCGGCGCGCCCACGCGCAGCTCGCCGGCACCGGTGTGGTCGAGGCCGGCGAGGCGCCAGCCGCCGCGCGTCGCGGCACGGAACGCCGCACGCACCGAGATCCGCTGGTGCTCCTCGTGGTGCGACGCCGCGGCGCGCACCCCCGCCCACGGGTCCAGCGGGGTCACGGGCGTGTCGGAGCCGAGCGCGAGCGGGACGCCCGCGGCCGCGAGGTCCGCGAACGGGTTCAGCGCGGCGGCGCGTCCGGCGCCCAGCCGGTGCGCGTACATGCCGTCGGGTCCGCCCCACGCGGCGTCGAACGCGGGCTGCACCGACAGCCGCAGCCCGAGCAGGACGATCTGCGCGAGCGAGTGCGCGTCGACCATCTCGGCGTGCTCGACGCGGTGCCCGGCCGCGGCGATCGCGGCGGTCCCCTCGACGTCGGCGGCGGCCCGCATCCCGAGCAGGAGCTCGTCGAGCGCACGGTCGCCGATGACGTGGAACGCGGCGTGCGAGCCTGCGCGCGTCACGGCGGTGACGTGGTTGGCGATCTGCTCGGCCGTGAGGTGCAGCGTGCCCGTGACGCCGGGCGCGTCCGCGTACGCGTGCCGCAGCGCCGCGGTCCGCGAGCCGAGCGAGCCGTCGACGTTGAGGTCTCCCCCGATGCCCGTCAGCCCCGGGACGTCGGCGAGCAGGGCGCGCGCGTCGTCGGCGGTCACGCACGCCTCCGCGCGGTACCCCACGACGAGCGGCAGGCCGCAGGCCGCGTCGGCGGTGAGCGCGAGCAGCTGGCGCAGCCCGTCGCGGGTGTCGACGTGCGGCGCCGACTGCTCGTGGACCGACGCGATGCCGACCGTGGCCGCCTGCGCGAGCGCCGCGCGGTACAGACCCTCGCGCTCGTCGTCCGCGACCGCGAGGGCGACGTCGCGCGCCGCGTGGTGCGCCGCACCCTCGACCCGGCCGTCGTCGGACCACCCCGGCAGCGCGCGGAGGCCCGCGAGGTCCGCCAGCGCGCTCGACACGACCGCCGAGTGCACGTCGACGCGTGCGAGGTACACCGGGAGCCCCTGGCCCGCCGCGTCGAGCTCGGCCAGCGTGGGCGGTCGGCCCTCGGGCCACGCGCCCTCGTCCCAGCCGGTCCCGCGCACGGGGCGACGGTCGCCCGCCGCCCGCTCGGCCGCGACGCGCGCGACGGCGTCGAGCACGTCACCGACCCCCGCCACGCCGGCCTCGGCGCGCAGGTCGAGCCCGGCCGACGCGAGCGCCGTCTCCAGGAGGTGGACGTGCGCGTCGACGAACGCGGGGGCGACGAGGGCGCCCTCGAGCTCGACGACCTCGTCGACGCCGGCCACCAGCCCGTCCGCGGTGTCGTCCGAGCCCATCCAGGCCACGGTGCCGTCCTCGACGAGCAGGGCCTCGGCGAACGGGTCGGCGGGAGAGTGCACCACTCCGTGCCGGTACAGGGTCGAGCTCACATCCGGCAACGATAGGGCCGGATGCCCCAGGGCGCGGCCCGAGACCGGTCCCCGGGCGCCGTGACCTGCGCCTCAGCGGCACTGCCGGTCGCCACGAGGTGACCGCTCAGACCGCCGAGTACGCGACGACACCGCGGCGCAGCGCGACGACCGCCCGCTCGGCCGTCGTCCTCAGCCGTGCCGTGGGTGCCGCGCCCGCGACCTGGTCGAGCACGTCGATCACCTGCTTGCACCACCGCACGAAGTCGCCCGCGGCGAGGTCGGACCCGCGCAGCACCGCGTCCAGGCTGCGGCCGGCGGCCCAGCGGTGGATGGCCTCGACGAGCCCGAGGTCGAGCGGCTGGATCGTCTCCAGCCGGGCCGCGTGCTCGAGGTCCTCGAGCTGCGACCACGCGCGCACGGCCGCGTCGAGCGCACGTCCCAGCCGTCCGTCGGGCCCGCCGGGCACGCGGGCGTCCGCGTCGTCGTCGCGACGCGACCGGTACACGAGCGTCGAGACGGCGGCGGCGAGCCCCGGGACGTCGAGCTCGTCCCACACGCCGCGGCGCAGGCACTCCGCGAGCACGAGGTCGTTCTCGGCGTACAGCCGACGCAGCCACCGGCCGTCGGGCGTCACCACGAGCGTGCCGTCGGCGTCGTGGTCGAGGTAGCCCAGCGTCCGCAGCACGTCGCACGTGCGGTCGAACACCGCGGCGATCGATCCGGTCCGGCCCGAGATGCGCTGCACGAGCGTCGCGTGCTGGTCCCGCAGCCGCTCCCAGCGCTCGGCCCACCGCGCGTGGTCCTCGCGCTCGGGGCAGCGGTGGCACGGGTGGGCCCGCAGGTCGCGGCGCAGGGCCTCGAGCGCGGCGTCCTCGGACGCGGCGGACCGCGCCTGCGCGCGGCGTCCGCCGGGACGGCCCGCCGGCGTGAGCTCGAGGTCGTCGAGCCGCGTGCGCAGCCGCGCCGCGAGGTCCCGTCGTGCCGCGGGCACCCGCACCTGGAAGCCGCCGGGCACCTTGAGCCGCCCGATCGTGCGCAGCCCCGTGCCCACGTCGGCGACCGTGAGCCGCCGCACCTGGCGGTCGACCGTGAGCACCGTCGGTCGCGGACCGTCGAACCCGCCCGGGCCGCCAGGATCGACGACCACGGCGTGCTGGGCGCGCCGGCCGACGGGGATCTCGACGACGTCCCCGACCCGGAGCCCGTCGAGCGTGCGGGCGACGTCCGCTCGGCGCGACGCGGCGGCCTCCTTGGCGGCGCCGCGCTCGCGGTCCGTGATGGCCCGGCGCAGCGCCATGTACTCGGCGAAGTCGCCCAGGTGGCAGGTCATGGCCTCGGCGTAGCCCTCGAGCGCCTCGGCGTGGCTCTGCGCCTGCCGCGCCAGCCCCACCACGCCGCGGTCGGCCTGGAACTGCGCGAACGACGTCTCCAGGACCTCGCGCGCCCGGTCGCGACCGACCTGCGCGACGAGGTTGACGGACATGTTGTAGGTCGGGCGGAACGACGAGCGCAGCGGGTACAGCCGGCGCGACGCGAGCCCCGCGAGCTGCACGGGGTCGAGGCCGGGGTGCGCGACGACCACCGCGTGGCCCTCGGTGTCGATGCCACGGCGGCCGGCCCGGCCGGTGAGCTGCGTGTACTCCCCCGGTGTGACGTCGACGTGGCCGCTGCCGTCCCACTTCACGAGCTTCTCGAGCACGACGGACCGCGCGGGCATGTTGATGCCGAGCGCGAGCGTCTCCGTGGCGAACACGACCTTGACCCACCCGCGCGAGAACAGGTCCTCGACCGTCTCCTTGAACAGCGGCAGCATCCCGGCGTGGTGCGCGGCGACGCCCCGGACGGCGGACTCGACGAACTGGTCGTACCCCAGCACCGCGAGGTCCTCGGGCGGGATCGCGGCGCACCGCTCCTCGACGACGCGACGGATCTCGGCCTGCTCGCGGGGGTTCGTGAGCCGCACGCCCGCCCGCAGGCACTGCTCGACGGCCGCCTGGCACCCGGCGCGCGAGAAGATGAACACGATCGCGGGCAGCAGGTCGGCCTGCGCGAGCTCGTCGACCACGACGAACCGTGGCGCGGGGCGCACGCCCCCGGGCCCGCGGTGGCCGCCGCCCCGGCCGCGTCCGCCGCGGTCGCCCGGGCCCCGGCGCGGCGGCCCGTCGGGCGGCTGGCGGCGCAGCAGATGCGCGAGGTCGGGGTTGATGGGCGGGTCGACGCCCGGGTCGGTCGGGTCCACGTGCCCGGCGTACAGGTCGAGGAGCTGGTCGCCGACCATGACGTGCTGCCCGAGCGGCACCGGCCGGTGCTCGCTGACGACGACGGTCGTGTCGCCGCGAACGGTCGCGAGCCAGTCGCCGAACTCCTCGGCGTTCGACACCGTCGCGGACAGCGACACGAGCTGCACGTCGTCGGGCAGGTGGATGATCACCTCTTCCCACACCGGGCCCCGGAACCGGTCGGCGAGGTAGTGCACCTCGTCCATGACGACGTACCCGAGCCCCGTGAGCGCCGGTGAGCCGGCGTACAGCATGTTGCGCAGCACCTCGGTGGTCATGACGACGACGTCGGCGTCGCCGTTGACGTTGGTGTCGCCCGTGAGCAGGCCGACGCGGTCGGCACCGTGCACGCGCGCCAGGTCGGCGTACTTCTGGTTCGACAGCGCCTTGATGGGCGTCGTGTAGAACGCCTTGCGCCCCGCGGCGAGCGCGAGGTGGACGGCGAACTCCCCCACGACCGTCTTGCCCGCGCCCGTGGGTGCCGCGACCAGGACGCCGCTGCCCCGTTCGAGCGCGGCGCAGGCCTCGAGCTGGAAGTCGTCGAGCGGGAAGTCGTGCCGCTCGCGGAAGGTCGCGAGCTCGCCGCGGTCGGCCCCGGCACGGCGCCGCGCGGCGGCGTACCGCTCGGCGGGCGACGGCTCGGCGTCGGCGGGCCGGGCGGGTCGCGTCGACCCGTCGGAGGGTGCGGTGCTCGACGCGGTGCGGTGGCGGTGACGACGGGAGGGCACGCGCCCACCCTAGGCACGCCGCGGCACGACGCTAGCCGAGGACGCGCAGCGCGCCGGGCACGATCTCGACGTCCAGCGGCAGCGGGCCCAGCCGCTCCCCGTCGGCGAACGCGTCGGGCGGCGGCGGGCCGAGCGCGGGCGCGTGCTCGACGGTCACGTGGGTCCCGCGCAGCACCCGGACGCGCGGGTCGTGCACGTGGGTGCCGCGGTACAGCCGGGGGAACAGCCCGACGACACCCCGACGGGTCAGTGGGCCGGCGAGCAGGACGTGCAGCAGCCCGTCGTCGGGCGCCGCGTCGGGTGCCACGCGCAGCCCGCCCCCGAACCACGGCGTGCTGGCGACCGCCACGAGCGTGCCGGCTGAGTCCCAGGTGGTGCCGTCGACGCGCACGCGGTAGCCGTAGGGCCGTAGCGACGCGAGCTCGGGCACGAGCGCTCGGACGTACCGGGCGTGGCCGTGCGGCCAGCGCAGCGCGTTCGCACGTGCGTTGACGGCGGCGTCGATGCCGCAGGACAGCACGCCGACGTACCACTCGGGGCCTGTGCCCGCGCCCCGGACGACCCGGACCGCGTCGACGCGCCGGGGGCCCGCCCGCAGGGCGTGGTCGACGACGGCGACGGCGCGGTCGGCGTCGCCCCGGGGCAGGCCCAGGGCCCGGGCCACGTCGTTGCCGGTGCCGACCGCGACCACGCCCAGCGGCACCGCCGTCCCCGCGACGAGGTTCGCGCCGAGGTGCACCATGCCGTCCCCGCCGACGACGACCAGGGCGTCGAGCCCGGCGGTCACCGCCTGCCGTGCGCGGGCCGTCGCGCGCGCGAGGTCCGGCGCGGACAGGTCGTGCACGTCGTGGCCCGCGCGCGTCAGCAGACGGTGCGCCCGTGCGCCGACGATCCCGCCGCGTCCGCGCCCGGCCACCGGGTTGACGACGAGCCCGAGGCGGCTCACGCAGCGCCGGCCGCGGAGCCCCCGGCCCCGCGACGGGGGCGCACCACGTCGTCCTCGGGCGTGGTGCCGTCGAGCCGGGGCAGCCCCTGGGCGACGAGGCGCCGGTCCAGGCGGCGGTCGTGCAGGTGGCAGATCCCGATCGCCAGGAAGAACAGGATGCAGATCGGGATGGCCACGACGAGCATCGTGATCGCGTCGGGCGTGGGCGTCGCGACGGCCGCGAACGTGAACGCGATGACGACCGCCCACCGCCAGCCCGCCAGCCACGCGCGCGCCCGCACCAGGCCCGCGAAGTTCAGGGCGACCATCACGACCGGGAGCAGGAACCCGATGCCGAACGCGAGGACCACGCGCATGACGAAGCTGAGGTACAGCTGCGCGTCGACCCAGTTGGTGGTGTCGGCCGGGGCGAAGTCGGTGAGCAGCCGTACGGCGTTGGGCAGGGCCCAGAACGCGAGCCCGGCCCCGGCGAGGAACAGCGGCACGCCCGCGGTGATGAAACCCACCGCGTAGCCCCGCTCGCGGCGCGTCAGGCCGGGGGTGATGAACGCCCACAGCTGGTACATCCACCACGGGCTGGTGACGAGCACCCCGAGGAACAGGGAGACCTTGATCTGCACGTCGAACGGTGTGGCGACGCCCTGGAAGTTCAGGGACACGGTGCCGCCGCGGCGTGCGGCGACGTCGAGGATCGGCTGCTGCAGCAGGTGGAAGACGGGCTCGTAGAAGAACCAGCCGGCGACGGTGCCGACCACGAGCCCGACGGCGGCCAGCGTGAGACGCCGGCGCAGCTCCCGCAGGTGCGCGCGCAGCGGCATCCGGCCGCCGTCGGCGGCGGGCTTGCGGGTCACGGTCGGTTCAGGAGCGCGGCGCGGCGGGCGGTGCGGGCGGCGGCGGAGGGACCTCGGAGCCGTCCGGCGCGGTGCTCGCGACGGGGTCGGGTGCGGTGCTCGTGCTCGCGGGCCGCGCGGCGCCGGGCTCGGCGGGTGCGGACGTCGACGTCCCGTCGCCGGTGAGGTCCTGCATCTCCTTCTTGAAGATCTTCAGCGACTGCCCCATGCTCCGGGCCACACCCGGCAGTCGGTTCGCGCCGAACAGCAGCAGGACGACGACGAGCAGGATGACGGCGTGCGTCGGGGTGAGCCTCATGACGAGTCCGTTCCCTCGGATGGGTGGCGGTGCTGACCGGGTGAGTCTACGTGGTGGACCCCCGCTGTCGAAGCGCTTCGCCCCGTTGCGCCGGAATCCGTGGCGCCGGCCGCCGGCGGCTCAGCCGAACCAGCGGCGCGACGCGTCCGCCACCGTCTCGCGGTGACGCGTGCGCCGCCGCGCGCGCCGAACCCGCCGCAGCGCGCGCAGCTCCTCGACGCGCGCCCCGAGCTCGTCCAGGTCCGCACCGAGCGCCGGACGCGCCTCTCCCTGCGCGGCGCGCGCCCGCGCCTCGAGCTCGGCGGCGTGCGCGGACACCTGCTCGGCGACCTCGCCCGCGCGGGCCAGCTCCTCCCCGAGCCCCACGAGCGAGCGCCAGAGCCGGCGGCCGAGCAGGAACGCCCCGCCGAGCGTGCCCAGGACCAGCAGGGTCCACACGGTGAACCAGAGCACGTCAGCCCTCCTCCGCGTCCAGCAGCGGCGTGTACGCGTCCAGCGCCGCGCGTGCGGCCGCCGCGGTGTCCCGGGCGACCCGCTCGGGCCGGACGTCGAGCACGTCGTCGGCGACCTGCAGCAGCAGGTGCCGCAACCAGGCCGGCTGCACGACGCGCAGCTCGACGTCGAACGAGCCGTCACCGCGCTCGTGCGTGCGCTCCACGGGCACGGACTCCGCGACCCAGCGCGCGCGCCCGGCCAGCCGCACCGTCACGAGCTCGCCCGACGCGTCGGGCTGGAACACGTCGGCGTCGGCCGTGACGTCGTGGGGCTGCGCCGCGTCGGGCAGCACGGTGGCCTCGACGACCCGGTCGAGCCGGAAGCGCCGCTCGGCGTCGGCCGCGAGCGACCACGCGAGCAGGTACGAGCGCTCGTCCTCGCTCACGAGGCGCACGGGGTCCACGTCGCGCTCGGTGAGGACGTCGGACGCGTCGACGTACCGCAGCCGCAGGCGGCGTCGCTCGGCCAGCGCCGTGCCGATCGCGGCCGCGACCGCCGGTGCCGCGCCGACCTGCAGCTCGACCTCGACCGGGACGGCGGCCGCGGCGTCACCGGTGGCGGCCTGCACCTTCGCGAGCACCGAGTCCAGCGCGGCCGCGCGGTCGGCGTCGAGCGCGGGACGCAGGGCCGCGAGCGAGCGCAGCGCCGCGAGGAGCGCCACGCCCTCGCGCGGGCCCAGCCGCAGCGGACGCGTCATGCCGCGCGACTCGGTCAGCCGCACCACGCCCTGCTCGTACGACGCGGCGTCGAAGTCGATGAGGTCGTCGGGCAGGTACCCGGGCGTGCCCGTCACCCACAGCGTGTCGACGTCGGCCATCACCTGCTCGGGCGCCACGCCGAACTGCGCGGCGAGCTGCTCGACCGGCACCGCGTCGTGCCGCTCGAGGTAGGCCACGATCCCCAGCATCCGCACGAGGCGGTCGCTCGCGCGCTCAGGCACCCCGCACCTCCTCGACCGCCGCGACGTCGTGCACGGCACGCTCCCCCGGCCGGTCGAGCCGCGCCGCGACGCGCAGCATCCCGACCACCTGGTCGCGCACGTCCGCGGGGGCCAGCACGACCACGGCGTCGCCGTACCCGACGACCTCCTCGGCCAGCTCCCAGCCGAGCCGGTACGGGACCGCCACGAGCTCACGTCCCTCGAGGACGCGGTCGGCACCCGCCGGCAGCGCGGCGTCCTGCGGCACGGCGACGGCGCGCGCCCGCAGCGCACCCGCGCGCTCCGGGGTCACGGCCAGCAGCGCGGTGCGCTCGGGACCGTCGCCGACCCACGCGCGCGACGCCTCGGCCAGCTCCTCGGGGGTCGGCGGTGTGAAGCCGCCCGCAGGCCCCAGCGGGCGTACGCCCCCGCGGATCCGGCTGAGCCGGAACGATCTGCTCGCGTCCCGGTCCCGGTCACGGGCGAGCAGCACCCAGCCGCCGCGGCGCGCCAGCAGCTTCCACGGCTCGACCCGACGCTCGCGGACCTCTCCGGTCGTGGCCGCGTGGTACGTGAAGCGCACGGCCTGCCGGTTCTGGACGGCGTCGACGAGCGGACCGAACGCGTCGCCGCCCGCGCGGACACGGGGCGCGAGGCCCGCGACGAGGTCGGCCGCACCCGGCTCCGCGCCGACCGCGCGCAGCTTGGTCAGCGCGCGCGTCGAGTCGGCGCGCAGGGACTGGTCCTGCCACACCTGCGCGGCCAGCGCGAGGACGCCGAGCTCGGCGGCCGTCAGCTCGACCGCGGGCAGCGACCAGTGCTCGACGTCGATGCGGTACCCGATGTCGTCACCGTGCCCGGCGTGCGTGACGGTGAGCACCGGGATGCCCAGGTCGCGCAGCGTGTCCTTGTCGCGCTCGAACATCCGCTCGAACGCGTCGTCGGAGCGAGCGTCGCGGTACCCGGCCACGGACGAGCGCACCTGCTCCTTCGTCATCCGGCCCGTGGTGTTGACCAGGGCGATGACGAGGTTGAGCAGGCGCTCGGCGGGTGGGATCGCGGGGGGCATCGGGCACCACGGTAGTCGCAGCGGGCGCCCCGCCCGACCCGGTGACGTGCGGCGCGCCGGTAGCGTGGGCGCGTGATCGCGTGGCGTGCCGGAGTCGTGACGGAGTGCCGGGCCCGGTGGGACGGTGCCTGCGAGTCGACCGTGGAGCTCGAGGGCGAGGACCGCACGGTCCGCGCGCTGTCGTACCCCCAGCTCGTGGGCGAGGTCGTGCCGGGTGCGCGCGTGCTGCTCAACGTGACCGCGCTGGTCCGCGGGCTGGGCACCGGCGGGTACGCGCTCGTCGTGGCCCGCACCGACGCGCTCGTGCCCGACCCGCTGCCCGGGCCCGGACACCTGGTCAAGGCCCGCTACACGCCGTTGCAGGCGATGGTCCTGGGGGTCGACGACCAGGAGTCCCCGCACCACGAGGCGCTGCGGGACGCCGACGACCTCGCCGGGATGCCCGTCGTGGTCGCGGACCTGCACTCCGCGCTGCCCGCCGTGGTCGCCGGTGCGCGCGCCGCGGCCGCGGCCGCCGGCCGCCCCGTACCGCGCGTCGTGTACGTCATGACCGACGGCGGAGCGCTGCCGGCGTGGTTCTCGCGCGCGGTCGACGGCCTGCGGAGCGCCGGCTGGATCGACGCGTGCGTCACCACGGGTCAGGCGTTCGGCGGCGACCTCGAGGCCGTCACCGTCCACACCGGGCTGCTCGCGGCCCGCCACGTGCTCGACGCCGACCTCGTGGTCGTCGCTCAGGGCCCCGGCAACCTCGGCACCGGGACCCGCTGGGGCTTCTCGGGCGTCGCGGCAGGCGAGGCCCTCAACGCGGCCGCGACCCTCGGGGGTCGGCCCGTCGCGTCGCTGCGGGTCTCGGGCGCCGACGCGCGCGAGCGCCACCTCGGTGTGTCGCACCACTCGTCGACCGCCTACGGGCGGGTCGCGCTCGCGCCGTGCGACGTCGTGGTCCCGGACTTCGCGGCCTCGCTCCCGGGGACGCCGCAGGACCTCCTGGCCGAGCCCGGCACGGGAGCGTGGCAGGTGCTCGCGGACCGCGTGGGCGCCCAGGTCGCCGCGCTCGTGGCGCCGCAGGGACGGCATCGCGCGGTGCGTGTGACGGCGGACGACGCGCTGCTCGACGCGCTGCGCGGCTCCCCCGTGACGCTCTCGACCATGGGTCGGCGGCTCGACGCGGACCCCGCAGCCTTCCTCGCTGCGGCGGTCGCCGGTGTGCACGCGGTGCGGTCGGCGCCGGTCTGACGGTCTCCGGTACCCGGGCGCCCCGGGTGCCCGGGGGTGTGTGGTCCCGGGCGTCGCCGCGGCGGGGTCAGTCGTCGCGCGGGGTCGCGGTGCGGCGGGCGACGAGCGTCGCGAGGCGGCGGGCCTCCTGCTCGGCGAACGCGCCGTCCGCGCGCTGCACGCCCATGACGGCGAGCGTGTCCCCGTCGGCCAGGTCGAGCTGCACCCACGCCCGGCCCTCACCGAAGCGCACCGACACGATCTGCGCCCAGTCGACGTGCGTCGTCACCAGCAGGTTCCGCACGACGATCCCGGTCGCGTCGGGCACGGCCCGCACGGACGCCTGACGCCAGCAGAACCACGCGATGAGGAGCCCGAACAGCACGAACCCGGTCTGGTCGAGCGGTGCGAGCCCCGGCATGGTCAGCACCAGCACCGCCGTGAGCGCGAGCACGACGACGGCCACCGCGAGCGTCACGACGCGCGCGAGGCGCGGGCGGAACGGTGCGGCGAGCGCGTCGTCGGGCGTGGGCACGTCAGATCCGGCAGGCGAGGATGGACGTCACGAGGATCGCGCGCGCGCCGACGTCGTACAGCGCGTCCATGACGCGGTTGGTCTGGCTGCGCGGGACCATCGCGCGCACGGCGGCCCACTCGCCGTTGTGCAGCGGCGACACCGTGGGCGACTCGAGCCCGGGCGTGATCGCCACCGCGTCGTCGACGAGGTGCAGCGGCACGTCGTAGTCCATGAGGACGTACTCGCGGGCCGTCAGCACGCCCTGCAGGCGCCGTGTGAGGGTGTCGAGGCCCGCGGGCTGGTCGACGTCGGCGCGCCGGATCAGCACGGCCTCGGAGCGCAGGATCGGCTCGCCGAAGACCTCGAGCCCCGCGGCACGCAGGGTCGAGCCGGTCTCGACGACGTCGGCGATGACGTCCGCGACGCCGAGGCGGATCGCTGACTCGACGGCCCCGTCGAGGCGCACGACGGCCTCGGGCTCGATGCCGCGCTCACGCAGGTAGGCGGCGACGAGCTCGGAGTACGAGGTCGCGACGCGCAGCCCGGCGATCTGCCGGGCGTCGGTCAGCCGCCCCGCGGCGCCGGCGAACCGGAACGTGGAGCGCGCGAAGCCGAGCGGCAGGTGCTCGACGGCCTCGGACGCGGAGTCGATGAGCAGGTCACGGCCGGTGATGCCGACGTCGACGGTCCCGGCGCCGACGTACACGGCGACGTCGCGGGGACGCAGGAAGAAGAACTCGACGTCGTTGTCCGGGTCGGGCAGCACGAGCTCGCGCGAGTCGCGGCGCTGGCGGTAGCCCGCCTCGCGCAGCATGTCGGCGGCGGGCTCCGACAGGGAGCCCTTGTTGGGGACGGCGATCCTCAGCACGGTGTCCTCGGGTGGTTCGGTGGGGTGTGGCGGGGGCGCGTCACAGGTGCGTGTAGACGTCCTGCAGCGTCAGGCCCTTGGCGAGCATGAGCACCTGCAGGTGGTAGAGCAGCTGGGAGATCTCCTCGGCGGCGCGCTCGTCGGACTCGTGCTCGGCGGCCATCCAGACCTCGGCGGCCTCCTCGACGATCTTCTTGCCGATGGCGTGCACGCCGGCGTCCAGCTCGGCGACCGTGCCGGAGCCCGCGGGGCGGGTCGTGGCCTTGTCGGACAGCTCGGCGAACAACGCGTCGAAGGTCTTCACGACCGACCAGCCTAGACGGGCGACGTGGTGGGTCGCGTCGCCGTCCACGTCCGCGGACGCGCGCGGGCGTCAGGCGGTCGGGACGCGTTCCGCCACGGCGTCGGTCGCGGCGGCCGCGTCGCGGGCGCGCCACCACACGACGAACCCGTAGAGGACGACGGCCCCGTAGACCGCGTAGAGCACGGCCGACGGGTAGTACCCGGCGGACAGCAGCAGCGGGACGCCGACCGCGTCGACGGCGATCCAGATGAGCCAGAACTCGATCCAGCCGCGCGCCATGCCGTACGTCGCGAGCATCGAGCCGACGAAGATCCACGCGTCCGCCCAGGGGCCCCACGACCCGAGCGCCGAGAACACGGCCGCGAAGACCGCCGTGCCCACGACCGCGACCGAGCCGATGAGGACCCACCCCCTCCGCCCGGCCCAGCGCGGCACGACGGCGGGGGCGTCGGCGTCGCCGCCCGCGGCCGCGGCCGCGGCCCGCTGCGCACCGCGCCAGCGCACCCAGCCGTACACGGACACGATGACGAAGAACACCTGCCGGCCCGCCTGCCCGTACAGGTCGGTCTGCTGCGGGGTGTGGAACACGCCGCCGAGGAACACCGTGAACAGCAGGACGTTCCCCACGACGCCCACGGGCCACGCCCACACGCGGCGCCGCAGGCCGCCGACCGCGGCCGCGAGGCCGAACAGGTTGCCGACGATCTCGCGCCAGAGCACGTCGTACCCCGCGACCGTCAGGGTCGCGTCGAAGAGCCAGCCGAGCGGGCCCACGTCACAGCCCCCGCAGCGCCAGGACGGTCGCGACAGCGGCCTGCGCGGCCTCGGCGCCCTTGTCCTCGTGGGACCCGGCCAGGCCGGCGCGGTCGAGCGCCTGCTGCTCGTCGTCGCACGTGAGCACGCCGAAGCCGACGGGCACGCCCGTGCGCACCGCGACGTCGGTGAGGCCCACCGTCGCGGCCTGGCACACGTACTCGAAGTGCGGCGTGCCGCCACGGATCACGACGCCCAGCGCCACGACCGCGTCGGCGTCCTGCGCGGCACGCGCCGCGGCCACGGGCAGCTCGAACGTGCCCGGCACGCGCACGACGCGCACGTCGGTCACCCGCGCGTCGTCGAGCGCGCGCCGCGCCCCGGCGATCAGGCCGTCCATGACGGTCGTGTGCCAGCTCGCGGCGACGACCGTGACGCGCAGCCCCGTGCCGTCGACGTCCAGGGTGGGCGATCCTGCGCCGCTCATGCCAGCTCCTCCAGGGGGTCGAACGCGTGGTCGGTGGTGTCGGTGCCCACGGGAGCGGGCGCGGCGTGCACGGGGGCGACGGGCACCGGGTCGACCCGCACGGGGTCGCCGGGCGCCGGGGTCGCGGACGCACCGGAGCCGTCCGGTGCGTCGTCGAGGTGCAGCAGGTGCCCCATGGTCGTGGCCTTGGTGCGCAGGTAGGCCTCGTTGTGCGGGGTGCGCCCCACCTCGAGCGCGCGCACCTGCGTGACCTCGACGCCGTGCGCGCGCAGGCCCGTGACCTTGGCGGGGTTGTTCGTCAGCAGGCGGACGCGGCGCGCGCCGAGGTCCGCGAGGATCGCGGCGGCCGCGCCGTACTCGCGCCGGTCCGCGGGCCAGCCGAGGTCGACGTTCGCCTCGACGGTGTCGCGGCCCGCGTCCTGCAGCGCGTACGCCGCCACCTTCGCGAGCAGCCCGATCCCCCGCCCCTCGTGCCCCCGCAGGTAGACGACCGCGCCGCCCTCCGCGGCGGCGATCCGCAGCGCCGCGTCGAGCTGCGGGCCGCAGTCGCACCGGGCGGAGCCGAACGCGTCGCCCGTGAGGCACTCGGAGTGCACGCGCACCGCCGGCTCGTCGACGAGGCCCGAGGCCGCCACGAGCGCGACGTGCTCGTCGCCCGTGCGCAGGTCGCGGTACCCGTGCACCCGGAACTCGCCGTGCGCGGTCGGCAGGGACGCGGTGTGCGTCGCGTGCACGCGCGGCTGCTCCGGGGCGGTCCCGGCGGCGGGCGCGACGTCGTCGTGCGCGAGGCGCCACGCCTGCAGGTCCGCGATCGTCAGCAGCACCAGGCCCGCCTCGGCGGCGATCGCCGACGCCTCGGGCAGGCGCACCATGCGACCGTCGTCCCGCACGAGCTCGGCGATCGCCCCCACGGCCTCCAGGCCGGCCAGCCGGCACAGGTCGACCGCGGCCTCGGTGTGCCCCGCCCGGTGCAGCACGCCGCCGGGCACCGCGCGCAGCGGCAGCACGTGCCCGGGGCGGATCAGGTCGCCGCGGCCCGACGCCGGGTCCGCCAGCACGCGCAGCGTGCGCGCCCGGTCGGCCGCCGAGATGCCCGTCGTCACGCCCGTCGCCGCGTCGACCGTCACGGTGTACGCCGTGCGGCGCGGGTCCTGGCTGCTGGGCACCATGAGCGGCAGGTCGAGTGCGTCCGCGCGCTCGGCCGGCATCGGCGCGCACAGGTACCCCGACGAGCGACGGATCGTCCACGCGACCCACTCGGGCGTCGCGGACTGCGCCGCGAGCACGACGTCCGCCTCGTCCTCCCGGTCCGCGGAGTCCGCGACGAGCACGGGACGCCCCGCGCGCAGCGCGTCGAGCGCCTCCTCGACCGTGCCCAGACGGACCTCGCCGTCCGCCGTCACCGTGCCACCCCCGACGTCGCGAGCAGCCGCTCGGTGTACTTCGCGAGCACGTCGACCTCGAGGTTCACGGTCGCGCCCGGTGCCAGGCTCCCCAGCGTCGTGACCTCGAGCGTCGTCGGGATCAGGGAGACCCCGAACACGTCGTCCCCCACGTGCGTCACCGTCAGCGACACGCCCGACACCGCGATCGAGCCCTTCTCCGCCACGTACCGCGCGAGCGCCGGGTCGAGGCCGATCTCGACCTCGTCCCACCGCGGCCCCGGGCGGCGCGAACGCACCACGCCCACACCGTCGACGTGCCCCTGCACGACGTGCCCGCCGTACCGACCACCCACCGTCAGCGCCCGCTCCAGGTTCACCCGGTCGCCCGCCCCCAGCCCGCCCAGCGCCGAGCGCCGCAGCGTCTCCGGCATGACGTCAGCAACGAACGTGCCGTCCCCCGGCAGCTCCGCGACCGTCAGGCACACCCCGCTCACCGCGATCGAGTCCCCCAGGTGCGCGTCGGACGTCACCAGGTCGCCCCGCACCCGCAGCCGCGCGTCCGCCTCCGCACCACCACCGGGCTCCAGCGCGACGACCGTGCCCAGCTCCTCGACGATGCCCGTGAACATCAGCGCTCCTCCTGCGACGTGGCCGCCGCGTGCGCGGCCGACCGGGGTTCGGGGGTCGCGACGACCAGCACGTCGGGACCCAGCGGGTGCACCTCGCGCGGCACCAGCCGCACGGCGTCGCCGATCGAGCGCACGCCCAGGTCGCCCAGCGCGGCCGGCCCGGTGCCGAGCAGCACCGGGGCCACGTACGCGTGCACCTCGTCGACCAGCCCCGCCGCGACGAACGCCGCCGCCAGCGTCGGCCCGCCCTCGACCAGCACGTGCCGCACCTCCCGCGCGTGCAGCGCCGCCAGCACCCGTGCGGGGTCGTGCGTGCGCAGGTGCACCAGCTCGCCGCCCGGGCCGCGCAGCCGCGCACCCTCCGGGACGTCACGGAGGCCGACGACCACCCGCAGCGGCTGGTGCTCGACGAGGGACCCGTCACCCGTCCGGGCCGTCAACGACGGGTCGTCCGCCAGCGCCGTGCCCGTCCCCACGACGATCGCGCCGACCTCGGCGCGCAGCCCGTGCGCGTGCCGGCGTGCGACGTCCGACGTGATCCACCGGCTGCTGCCGTCCACGGCCGCGACCCGCCCGTCGAGCGACGCCGCGAGCTTCAGCGTCACGAACGGCCGGCCCCGCGTCACCGCCGGCAGCCACGCCCCCAGCGCCGCCACGCCCTCGTCCGCGAGCACGCCCCTCACGACCTCGACCCCCGCCTCGTGCAGGCGCGCCGCTCCCCCGGACGCCACCGGGTTCGGGTCCTCGACCGCCACGACCACCCGCGCGACGCCCGCCGCCAGCAGGGCCAGCGAGCACGGACCGGTGCGCCCCACGTGGTCGCACGGCTCCAGCGTCACCACCGCCGTCGCACCGTGCACGTCCGCACCGCGCTCGCGGGCGTCGGCCAGCGCGGCGACCTCGGCGTGCGGCGTCCCCGCGCCGCGGTGCCACCCCTCGCCCAGGACCGCGCCGTCCGGGGACAGCAGGACGCAGCCGACCCGCGGGTTGGGGCCCAGCGGCCCGCGGGCCGCGAGCTCGAGCGCGTGCGCCATCGCGGCCCGCTCGTGCGGACGGACGTCCGCCACGGTCGTCGCGCTCATGCCCCGCACCTCCGTCGCCTCGGCGGGCTCCGGGGTGCACGGGCGTACGACGCACCGTCACGGCGCGCGCAGGGGCGCACCGTGCACGCGTCTCCTCCCATCCGGACTTTCACCGTCGGTCCTGGAGTTCCACCAGGTCAACCGCTCGCCCCTCGCGGGGCTCACGGGTCGCGGACTGTCACCGCCGGCTCGGACTTTCACCGACCCCGGAGCACGTGTGTGTTCTGCAACGATGATGCCACAGCGGCCATTCCCGCCACGCGCACGGTCCGGAACCGCGCGGCGCGGCCCCGTGACACGCGGTGGGCGGGCCTCAGGCCTCGGTCGTCGGGTGCGCGGCGAGCGTCCGCAGGGTCGCGATCTCGGCCGCCACGTCGGGCGCGCCGTAGACGGCCGAGCCCGCCACGAAGACGTTCGCGCCGGCCCGCGCGATGCGGCCGATCGTGTCACGCGACACGCCGCCGTCCACCTGCACCCACGTGTCCGCGCCGGCCGCGGTGATCGCCGCGCGCGTCCGCTGCACCTTCGCGAGCGTGCCCTCGATGAACGCCTGCCCGCCGAACCCCGGCTCGACCGTCATCACGAGCACCATGTCGATCTCGGCCAGCAGGTCCAGGAACGGCTCGACGGGCGTCGCCGGACGCAGCGCGACCGCCGCGCGGACGCCGCCTGCCCGCAGCTCGCGCGCGAGCCGGACCGGCGCCTGCGTCGCCTCCGCGTGGAACGTCACGGACCGCGCTCCCGCCTCGGCGTACTGCGGCGCCCAGCGGTCCGCGTCCTCGACCATGAGGTGCACGTCGAGCGGCACCGGGCTGACCTCGGCGATCCGCCGCACGACCGGCAGGCCGATCGTCAGGTTCGGCACGAAGTGCTGGTCCATGACGTCGACGTGCGCGTAGTCGGCGGTCGCGATCCGCTGCAGGTCGCGCTCGAGGTTGACGAAGTCCGCGGACAGGATGCTCGGGTTGATCAGCACGGGTGCCACGAGCCCACCGTACCGAGGCGCGGGGTCCTCGGCGCGCGCCGCTCCCCCGCGGGCAAGGCGCGCTCAGAGGCGGCGGAGCAGCGTGAGGTGCATCGCGTCGGTCCCGTGCACGTGCGGCCACAGCTGCACGTCACGGCGGCCCGCGACCGGTTCCCACGACGGAGCTACCTGCGCGACGACGGGCGCGGCGTCCAGGACCTCGACGGGCGTGCCGGAGCGCTGCGCCGCGCGCACCGCGTCGTGGACCACGAGCTGCGTCTCGGCCAGGTGCGGCGAGCACGTCACGTAGCCCACGACGCCACCGGGGCGCACCGCGGCCACCGCCGACGCGAGCAGCTCGCGCTGCAGCGCGCTCAGGGTCGCGAGGTCGGCGGGCGTCCGCCGCCAGCGGGACTCGGGACGGCGCCGCAGCGCGCCCAGGCCCGTGCACGGCGCGTCGAGGAGGACGCGGTCGTACGACGCCGGCTCGAGGCGCCCGACCTCGCGGCCGTCACCGGTACGCACCTCCTCGACCGCGGCGGCGGGCACGGCGCGCAGCGACTGCGAGACCAGCCGCGCACGGTGCGGCTGCAGCTCGTTGGCGACGACGCGCGCACCCCGCTGCGCCGCGAGGGCGGCCAGCAGAGCCGCCTTCCCGCCGGGGCCCGCGCACAGGTCCAGCCACCGTGCGTCGGTGCCCTCGACGGGCGCGGCGACCAGTGCCAGCGTGACCAGCTGCGAGCCCTCGTCCTGCACCCCGGCGCGGCCGTCACGCACGGCGCGCGCCGTGCCCGGGTCGCCGCTCGCGAGCACGAACGCGGTGGGCACGAGGCCCGCAGCGGCGATCTCGGCCTGCGCCGCGAGCTCGGCCTCCTCGACCAGCCCCGGCCGTGCGACGAGCGTGACGCGCGGCGGCGCGTTGTCGGCCGCGAGCAGAGCGCCCAGCTCGTCGGCGCCGCGACCCGACCCGACGAGCGACTCGCGCAGCGCCCGCACGACCCACGCCGGGTGGCTCTCGACGGCCGCGAGCCGTGCGGTCGCGTCCGTGCCCGCCGGGTCGGCCGCGTCGCCCACGACCTGCAACCACTCGTCGAGGGACCGCTCGGAGACCCGTCGCAGCACGGCGTTGACGAACTGCGCCGCACCCGCCCCCACGCGTCCACGGGCGAGCGCGACCGTCTCGGACACCGCTGCGTGCGACGGCACGCGCATGCCCAGGAGCTGGTGCGCGCCGAGCCGCAGCACGTCCAGCACCGGGCCGTCCACCTGGTCGAGCGGCCGGGACGAGGCGTGGCCGAGCACGGCGTCGTACCGGCCGCGCAGCCGGAGCGTGCCGTAGGCGAGCTCGGTGGCGAACCCCGCGTCCCGGCCCGTGACGCCGCGCTCGCGCAGCAACGGGGGGAGCACGAGGTTCGCGTACGCGTCGGAGTCCGCGACGGCGCGCAGCGCGTCGAAGGCGGCGCCGCGTGCGGGGTCACCCGCACGCGCACGCTGCGACGGGGCAGCGGTCGTGCGACCCGTGCGGCCCTCGGAGCGGGCGGCGCCGCGCTGGCGCCCCCGCGGGTCTCGACGTGCGTCGGGCTCGCCGCGGCGCGGACCGCGGTCCTCGCCGCGCCCCTCGCCCCGAGGCCGGCGCTCCTGCGGGCTCACGCCTCGACCTCCACGTCGGTACCGGTGTCATCTCCCAGGACTGTGCCGGGCGCGAGCCGGGCGCCACGCGCCCAGTCCGCGGCGGGCACGGCACGCTTGCCCGGCGCCGTGACGTCGCCGAGCCGGACCGCACCGACGCCCGTGCCGACCAGCACCTCGCGCTTGTCGGCACGCAGCTCACCGGGGCGCAGGTCGGTCACGTCGGCCACGACGCGCACGGGCCCCAGTCCCAGCCGCTGGCCGTCGGGCAGCGTCGTCCAGGCCCCGGGCGCGGGGGTGCAGCCCCGGATGCGCCGGTCGACGACGTGCGCGGGGTGCGTCCAGCGCACCCGCGCGTCCTCGGGCGTCAGCTTCGGCGCGTGGCTGACGCCGTCGTGCGGCTGCGGCACGGACTGCAGCGTGCCGTCCTCCAGCGCGTCGAGCGTGCGCACCAGCAGCTCGGCTCCCGCGACGGACAACCGCCCCAGCAGGTCGCCCGAGGTGTCGGTCGGTCGGATCGTCTCCGTCAGCGTGCCCAGCACGGGACCGGTGTCCAGCCCCTCCTCGATGACGAACGTCGACGCGCCCGTCACCTCGTCGCCCGCCATGAGCGCGCGCTGCACCGGCGCGGCGCCACGCCACGCGGGCAGGACCGAGAAGTGCAGGTTGACCCACCCGTGCGTGGGCACCGTGAGCAGGTCCGCCGGCACGAGCACGCCGTAGGCGACCACGGGTGCCGCGTCGACCCGCAGGTCCCGCAGCTGCGCCGCGACCTCGGGGTCGCGCAGCGTGCGCGGCGTGAGGACGTCCAGCCCGTGCTCGCGCGCGAGCGCCGCGACGGGCGACGGCTGCCGGGTCCGGCCGCGCCCGACCCGGGCGTCGGGCCGCGTGAGCACGGCGACCACCTCGTGGCGGGAGGCGAGCAGGGCCTCGAGCGAGGGCACGGCGGCCGCGGGACTCCCCGCGAAGAGCAGACGCATGGGCACGATCCTAGGTCGAGCGGCACCGGGCCCCGTGCGTCACAGCAGGTCGGCGGGGTCGACCTGCACGCGCACGGTGCCGCCCTCGCGCCGTGCGCTGCGGATGGCGACCGACGCGGCGACGGCCCGGGCGAGCTCCGCCCCGCGGTCGGGCGGGACGCGCAGCAGCGCCCGGACCTCGGGCTCCAGCGCGGCGCCCTGCTGCGGGTCGGCCGGCAGCGGGACAGGTCCCAGGAGCTCGAGCCCCGCGACGGTCACGCGGGACACGACCGCCGCGACCGCGTCGCGGGTGCCCGTGAGCGCCGCGACC
Organism: Cellulomonas sp. B6; assembly: GCF_001462455.1. Lineage (GTDB taxonomy): Bacteria > Actinomycetota > Actinomycetes > Actinomycetales > Cellulomonadaceae > Cellulomonas. The sequence goes on along the minus strand of NZ_LNTD01000164.1, from coordinate 19,513 downwards.
CGCACGGCCGGCGGCAGACGGAGCTCGGCCCGTTCGTCGAGCTCGCGCTGCGCGAGGCCGGCGGGGTCCCAGCGGACCAGCGCCTGCGTCGGCCGGGCGGCCCCGTCGCCGACGAGCAGCACCTGACCGCCGTCGGCGGCCGACCGTACGAGCGCCGCAGCGGCGAGCCACCGCCGTAGCGCGTCCACCTCGGCCCCCAGGTGCTCCCCCGCGCTCGCCACCGCGGCGTCGAGCAGGACGGCCGCCGCGTAGCCCGACGCCACGTGCGGCTCCGCACCGGGGGTCGCGACGACGAGGGCGGGCCTGTCGGGGACCTCGGCCAGCACGCCACCCGCCGCACGTGCCCCCGAGACGCGCACGGTGACGCCCGGGAACGCACGCCCGAGCTCCTCGGCGGTGCGTTCGGAGCCGACCCGCACCGAGCGCAGCGCCTGCGCCCCGCACTCGGCGCACCGCCATCCCGTCGCCAGGCGTCCGCACCAGCCGCACGACGGCGGCCCGTCGCCCGAGGTCAGCCCGAGCGGGCCGTGGCAGGTCGTGCAGCGCGCGGGCGTGCGGCAGCGTCCGCACGCGACGACCGGCACGTAGCCGGCACGCGGCACCTGGACGAGGACGGCGCCGACGGCCAGCGCGTCCCGCATCGTGCGCCAGGTCGGCGCCGGCAGCCGCGCCGCTGCGGCCGGGCCCTCGCGCGCGAGCTCGACGCTCGTGAGGGCGCGCACCCGCGCGGCGCGGGCCCGTGCCGTGGCACGGTCCGCGGCGACCTCGTGCGCCCACCCCGTCGCGACCAGGTGCTGCGCCTCGACCGTGCGCGCGTGCCCGCCGACGAGCAGCGCCGCGCCCTCCAGCTCGGAGCGCAGCGCGAGCACCTCGCGGACGTGCGGGTAGGGCGAGCGCGGCTCGGCGTGCTGCAGGTCGCCGTCGTCCCAGCAGACCGCGAGCCCGAGGTCCGCGACGGGCGCGAACGCCGAGGCGCGGGTCCCGACCACGACGCGCGCGCTCCCCCGCAGCGTCGCGAGGAACGCGCGGTAGCGCGCGGCCGGCCCGTCGTCCGCGACGAGCCGGGCGACCGGCCCGCCCGCGCTGACGTCGTCGAGGCCCACCTCGCGCAGCGCGGCGCACACCCGGTCGACGTCGCGACCGTCGGGCACGACGACCAGCGCGCCGCGCCCGCCGACGACGCACGTGGAGACCGCCTGCGCGACGGCCGCCGCCCACCGGTGGGGCCCCGCACCGGGGAGCGCCGTCCACACGGCACGCGGCGCGCCGCCGGCCAGCACGTGCCGCAGGAAGGCGGGGCCGCCGCGGTAGGGGTCCCACGCGACCGCGGGCGTCGTCCCGGGTGCGGGCGCGGTGCCGGCCGCGCCGCCGGCGGCCTCACCCTCGACACGTGCGTGGCGCGGCGGCACGGCCAGGCGCAGGACGTCGGCGAGCGTGCCCGCCCACCGGTCGGCCACGGCGCGCGCGAGGCGCGCGACGGCGGGCGAGACGACGGCCTCCTGCGACACGACGCGTCGCAGGGGCAGGAGCCGTCCGTCGTGCTCCGCCTGCTCGACGCGTTCCAGGAGCCAGCCGTCGACGTCCTGGCCGGCGAACCGCACCTTGACGCGGACGCCCGGCCGCGCGGCGGCGTCGAGGTTCGCGGGGACCAGGTACTCGAAGGGGCGGTCGAGGTGCGGCGGTGCCAGGTCGACGCAGACCCGAGCGATCGGGAGGTGCTCGGCGGCACCCACGGGGGCCCGGACGCGGGGCCGGCGCGGTGCGGGCACCTCGAGCCCCGCGAGTGCGGGCTGCTCGGGTGCGGGCTCGTTCACGGTGCTCATCCCATCACGCCCCGCCGACGCACCCGTGCGGCTCGGGGACGCGACGCGCAGAGGCGTCCCCGAGCCGGTGGCGTCAGCCGACGGCCGCGATCAGCTCGGCCGTGCGGTCCGTGCGCTCCCACGTGAACTCGGGCAGGTCGCGGCCGAAGTGCCCGTAGGCGGCCGTCTTGCGGTACACGGGGCGCAGCAGCTCCAGGTCGCGCACGATCGCGGCGGGACGCAGGTCGAACACCTGGCGGATCGCGGCGGTGAGCCGCTCGTCGGAGACCTGCGAGGTCCCGAAGGTCTCGACGTACAGGCCGACGGGGTGCGCCTTGCCGATCGCGTAGGCGACCTGCACCTCGCAGCGCCGCGCGAGGCCGGCCGCGACGACGTTCTTCGCCACCCAGCGCAGCGCGTACGCGGCCGAGCGGTCGACCTTCGACGGGTCCTTGCCGGAGAACGCTCCGCCGCCGTGGCGGGCCATGCCGCCGTAGGTGTCGACGATGATCTTGCGGCCCGTGAGCCCGGCGTCGCCCTGCGGCCCGCCGATCACGAACTGCCCCGTCGGGTTGACCAGCAGGCGGTACGAGGACGTGTCGATGTCGACGTCGGCGAGCACGGGCGCGACGACGTGCTCGGCGATCTGCGCGACGAGGTGGTCGTTGAGGACGTCGGGCTCGTGCTGCGTCGAGAGGACCACGGTGTCGAGCGTGACCGGGCGGTCGCCGTCGTAGCCGACGGTCACCTGCGTCTTGCCGTCGGGGCGCAGGCCCGCGACGAGGCCCTCCTTGCGGACGAGCGTGAGGCGCTCCGCGAGACGGTGCGCGAGCCAGATCGGCAGCGGCAGCAGGGACGGGGTCTCGTCGCTCGCGTAGCCGAACATCAGTCCCTGGTCGCCCGCACCCTGCAGGTCGAGCGGGTCGAGGTCGGCACCGTCCTGGCGGGCCTCGAGAGCCTTGTCGACACCCTGGGCGATGTCGGAGGACTGCTGCCCGATCGACACCGAGACGCCGCACGAGTCGCCGTCGAAGCCGATCAGCGAGGACGTGTACCCGATGCTGCGGACGACCTCACGGACGATCTGCGGGATCTCGACGTACGCGCTGGTCGTGACCTCGCCGGCCACGTGCACGAGCCCGGTCGTGACCATCGTCTCCACGGCCACGCGCGCGCCCGGGTCCTGCTCGAGGATCGCGTCGAGGATGGCGTCGGAGATCTGGTCGCAGATCTTGTCGGGGTGCCCCTCGGTCACCGACTCGGACGTGAAGAGGCGCAGCGACGAAGTCATGCCCGCAGCGTAGCGTCGCGCCGCGAGGTCAGACGTGACGTCTCGTCAGCACGGCGTCCCAGACGACGTGTGCCACCTCGTCCTTCGTCCCTGCGGCGGTCGCGACCACGTCGCCGGTGCGGTCGAGGACGGTGACGTCGTTGGTCGTCGTGCCGAAGCCGCGGCCGCCCCCGACGGGGTTCACGACGAGCAGGTCGGCACCCTTGCGGACGGCCTTCGCGCGGGCGTGCTCGAGGACCGAGGCCTCGGCGTCCCCGGTCTCGGCGGCGAAGCCGACCACGGTCTGGCCCGCTCGGGGCGGGTCGGTCACGAGCTCGCGCAGGATGTCCGTGGTCTCCACGAGCGCGAGCACGGGCGCGCCGCCGGTCTTCTTCAGCTTGGCGTCGGCGACGCTCGCGGGCCGGTAGTCGGCCACCGCGGCGGCCATGACGACGACGTCGGCCTCGCCGGCGGCGGCACGCACCGCGGTCCTCAGCTCGTCGCCGGTCTCCACGGGGACGACCGTCACGCCGGGGCCGACGCGTGCGAGGACGTCCTGGGTGACGTTCGCCGCGACGAGCGTCACGCGTGCGCCGCGCTCGGCCGCGGCACGTGCCAGCGCGACGCCCTGCCGACCCGACGACCGGTTCCCGAGGAACCGGACCGGGTCGAGGGGTTCGCGGGTCCCGCCGGCCGACACGACCACGCGCGTGCCCGTGAGGTCCGACGGGCGGGCGGGGGCCACGAGCCGGAGGGCCGCCGCGGCGACGTCCTCGGGTTCCGGGAGACGTCCGGGTCCCGTGTCGGCACCCGTGAGGCGCCCGGACGCGGGGTCGAGGACGTGGACGCCGCGTGCACGGAGGGTGGCGACGTTCGCGACGGTCGCCGGGTGCTCCCACATCTCGGTGTGCATCGCGGGGGCGAGCAGCACGGGGCAGCGCGCGACGAGCAGCGTCGCGGTGAGCAGGTCGTCGGCGCGGCCGGCGGCGGCGCGCGCGAGCAGGTCGGCCGTCGCGGGGGCGACGACCACCAGGTCGGCGGTCTTGCCGATCGCGACGTGCGCGACCTGGTCGACGTCCTCGAAGACGTCGGTCGTCACCGGCTCGCCCGACAGGGCCTCCCAGGTAGCGCGACCGACGAACTCGAGCGACGCGCGCGTCGGGACCACGCGCACGGCGTGACCCTGCTCCCGCAGCAGCCGCAGCAGCAGGACCGCCTTGTAGGCGGCGATCCCGCCCGCGACACCGAGGACGACGCGCATGCGGGAGGTCAGGCCTCCGGCGTCGGCTCGGACGTGAGCAGGCCCTCGTCGATCTCGCGCATCGCGATCGACAGCGGCTTCTCCTGCGGGCGGGTCTCGACGAGCGGCCCGACGTACTCGAGGAGGCCCTCGTTGAGCTGCGCGTAGTACGCGTTGATCTGGCGCGCGCGCTTGGCCGAGAACAGCACGAGCGCGTACTTGGAGTCCGCGCGCTCGAGCAGACGGTCGATGGGCGGGTCGGTGATGCCCGTGGGGGCGGCAACGGTTCCGGACACGGAGGACTCCCGTTTCGTCGGAGGGCTGGTCGGCGTGCGTCCGCCGGCGGGTGCCGGTGACGGCACGGGCGGCGAGAGGCGCAGCGCACCATGCTACCCGGTCGCGGCGGTGGACCCCGGGACGCGGACGTCAGGCGCGACGCTCAGGCCTCGACGCCCATGAGTCGGACGATCTCGTCGGTCGCGCGGTGGACGTCGTCGTTGACGACGACGTGGTCGAACTCCGACTCGGCGGCGAGCTCGACGCGGGCCGAGGCGAGGCGTCGCTCGCGCTCCTCCTCGTCCTCGGTGCCGCGACCCACGAGCCGGCGCACGAGCTCGTCCCACGACGGCGGGGCGAGGAAGACGAACCGGGCGTCGGGCATCGACTCCCGCACCTGGCGCGCACCCTGCAGGTCGATCTCGAGGAGCGCGGGCTCCCCCGCGGCGAGCCGCTCATCGACCGGACCACGGGGTGTGCCGTACCGGTTGCGACCGTGCACGACCGCCCACTCGAGGAGCTCGCCGCGCTCGGCCATCTCGTCGAACCGCTCGGGCGACACGAAGTGGTAGTGCAGACCGTCGACCTCGCCGGGGCGCGGCGCGCGCGTCGTCATCGAGACCGAGAGCCAGACCTGCGGGTACCGGGCGCGGATGTCGGCCGACACCGTGCCCTTGCCCACGGCCGTCGGTCCGGCCAGCACGGTGAGCCGTGCCTGCTGCGTCGTCATGCGTGCCCTGCTCCAGGTCGTGGTCGTGAGGTGCCCGGGCGGTCCGGACACGGCGGCGCCCCGCCCGGGTCCGGGCGGGGCGCCGTGGGTGTCGCCGCGGCGCTCAGCCGAAACGGTCGACGAGGGCCTTCACCTGGTGCGGGCCGAGGCCACGCACGCGGCGGGTCTCCGAGATGCCGATCTCGGACATGATCGCGCGGGCCTTGACCTTCCCCACGCCGGGGAGGGACTCCAGCAGCGCGGCGACCTTGAGCTTGCCGATCGTCTCGTCCTGCTGGCCCTGCTCGATCACCTCGGACAGGGAGCCCTGCGAGTACTTGAGGCGGTTCTTCACCTCGGCACGGGCCTGCCGCGCCGCGGCAGCCTTCTCGAGCGCGGCGGCTCGTTGTTCGGGAGTCAGCGGAGGAAGAGCCACGCGCGTCACCTTCTCGTCACTGGGCCGGAGATCCTCGTCGGAATGCGCGGGATCTGAGGACGAAACTAGCGACGGTCCGACCGCTCGGCAACGCGGGAGCGCCGCGTGTCGCCCTGCGACCTGCGCCGACGCACCGGATCACACCTCGTCGAGGGCGCGGCGGGGGCCGTCGTCACCCGCCGACCGACCCCGCCCGAGCCCCCGGACGTGCGCGACGGTGCAGGTCGCGAGGCGCGGGTCGTCGCCGACCAGCGCGGCCAGGACCTCGGTGAACGCCTTGCGCAGCCCGCGCGCGGTGATGGGCATGCCGACGGCCGCGACGGCACCCGTGCGCGGGTGCACCGAGGGGTGCGCGCGGACCCAGAGCTGCGGCGGCGGGCTGCCCTCGAGCGTGGCGACCAGCGCCGCTCGGACGGGCAGCCACTGCTCGATCGCGTGCCGGGTCGGGTCGGACAGCTCGTGGGGCGCGCCGACGAGGCGCAGGGTCGTCGCGCCCGCCGCGAGGTCGGCGACGCACGCGCGCGCCAGGTCACGCTCGGACGCGCCGGTGTCCGCCAGCACGCGGACGTGCGCACGGAACCGGACCCACACCTCCCACGAGACGCCGTGGGGCCGCCGACCGCCCACCCGGGCGAGCAGCAGGCGCGCGGGTGCGTGGTCGCGCACGACGGGCGGGGTGGCGGGACGGCGCAGCGCGGCCAGCGCCCGGTCGGCGGCGGCCGCGTCGAGCATCGCGTGCTCGACCGCGTGCCGGAGGAGCCCGCGTGCGGCCGTGGCGCGCTGCCGCACGGACGCCGCCGACGGCTCACGGCCCGAGCCCGTCGGGGACGTCGACCACAGGGCGAGCCGGTCGTCCTGGGCGACCTGCCCGAGAGGCTCCTCCCCCAGCTGCGCGACCAGGTCGGTCAGCGCCCAGCGCTGGGCGCGTGCGGTCGACGCCGGGCGCTGCTCGAGCTGGACGAGGTAGCGCGCCGCGGCCTGCCCCACCGTCGTCCGTCCGCGCACGTCCGCACCTTAGCGGCGGGTCCGCGCCTGGTGTGTCCTCGGGGCGGGCCGCCGTGAGGCGGCCTCGGTTCGGCCCCCTGGCGGTGGTTGACCGCTAGGTTCCGTTATCGTCACGCATCGGCACGACGCTGAGCGGTGGTCGCGCGCCCTGGTGCGACGGACGCGCGACCCTGCGTCAGCGCAGCGCCGCGGCCGCCTGGGACGAGGCCTCGAGGGCAGCGGTCATCAGCGCACCGACCTCCGGGCCGGCGGCCAGCACTCCCCTGCTCGAGGACGCGAGCACCTGACGGCGGGCGTCGCCGAACACCGCGGCGAGCTCGGCGGCCCCCGCGCCCTGCGCACCGACGCCCGGTGCCAGCAGCGGGCCCGCGACGGCCGCGAGGTCGACCCCTGCGTCGCGCACGGCGGTACCGACCGTGGCGCCGACCACGAGCCCGATCGACCCGAGCGTCGCCGCACCCGTGTTCAGGGCGGCCGCGCGCGCGGCGACCTGCGCCGCGACGGTGACGCCCTGGGCCGTGCGCGCGTGCTGCACGTCCGGACCCTCGGGGTTCGACGTCAGGCAGAGCACGAACAGGCCTCGCCCGGTCGCCAGCGCGAGGTCCACCGCGGGGTCGAGCGACCCGAAGCCGAGGTACGGCGACACCGTCAGCGCGTCCCCCGCGAGCGGCGAGCCGTCCCGCAGGAACGCGTCCGCGTAGGCCCCCATCGTCGAGCCGATGTCGCCGCGCTTGGCGTCGACCACGACGAGCGTGCCGGTCTCCCGGCCCGCCGCGACGACCTCCTCCAGCACGGCCACGCCCGCGGACCCGTGCCGCTCGAAGAACGCGGCCTGCGGCTTCACCGCGGCGACCCGCCCCGCGACCGCGTCCATGACGCGGTGCGCGAACTCGCGCAGTCCCGTGGCGTCGTCCGGGAGCCCCCACGCGTCGAGCAGCGACGCGTGGGGGTCGATCCCGACGCACAGCGGCCCGTGCGCGTCCATCGCCGCGGCCAGTCGCTCGCCGAACGGCCGCACGGGAGCGTCCGCCGTCACGCCGGCACCGCCGCCGCACGCCGCGCGGCGGCCGCCGCGTCGTGCTCCTGCAGGCTCGTCACCGCGAACGGCCCGCCCTGCCGGGCCTCGATGGCCTGCACGGCTGCACCGAGCTGCTGCACGGTCGTCACGATCGCCTTGTCCGCGGCGGTCGTGGCCGCACGGATCTCGTACCCGTCGGCACGCGCGCCCTGGCCCGACGGCGTGTTGACCACCATGTCGACCTCGCCCGACGTGATGAGGTCGACGATCGTCGGCTCGCCGCCCGGCCCCCGCCCCGCCGAGTGCTTGCGGACCACCGTCGACGGGATGCCGCTGCGGCGCAGCACGGCCGACGTCCCCTCGGTCGCGAGGATCTCGAACCCGAGCTCGACGAGCCGCTTGACGGGGAACACGATCGAGCGCTTGTCCCGGTCCGCGACCGAGATGAACACCCGCCCGGTCGTCGGCAACCCGCCGAACGAGGCCGCCTGCGACTTCGCGAACGCGGTCGGGAAGTCGACGTCGAAGCCCATGACCTCGCCCGTCGAGCGCATCTCCGGCCCGAGCACGGTGTCCACGACCTGGCCGTCCGCGGTGCGGAACCGCTTGAACGGGAGCACGGCCTCCTTGACCGCGATCGGCGCGTCGAGGTCGAGCGTGCTCGCGTCGGCCCGCGGCAGGACGCCCTCGTCGCGCAGCTGCGCGATCGTGCGTCCCGCCATCACGAGCGCCGCGGCCTTGGCGAGCGACACGCCCGTCGCCTTCGACACGAACGGCGCCGTGCGCGACGCGCGCGGGTTCGCCTCGAGGACGTAGAGCACGTCGGACACCAGCGCGAACTGGATGTTCAGCAGCCCGCGGACGCCGACGCCGCGCGCGATCGCCTCGGTCGACGTGCGGATCCGCTCGAGCTCGGCGACCGAGAGGGTCACGGGCGGCAGCACGCACGCCGAGTCGCCCGAGTGGATGCCCGCCTCCTCGATATGCTCCATGACGCCGCCGAGGAACAGCTCGGTGCCGTCGTAGAGCGCGTCGACGTCGATCTCGATCGCGTCGTCGAGGAACCGGTCGATGAGCAGCGGCGGGAGCGACGCACGGTGCCCGCCGACCTGCTCGGCGAGCGCGCGCTCGACGTACTCCGTGAGCTGCGCCTCGTCGTAGACGATCTCCATGCCGCGGCCGCCGAGCACGTACGACGGGCGCACGAGCACCGGGAACCCGATGCGACGCGCGGTCTCGCGCGCGCCCTCGAGCGTCGTCGCGGTGCCGAACGCGGGCGCGGGCAGGCCGGCCGCCTCGAGCACGGCGCCGAACTCGCCGCGGTCCTCCGCGGCGTCGATCGCCTCGGGCGACGTGCCGAGGATCGGCAGGCCCGCGTCGGACAGCCGCTGCGCGAGCGACAGGGGCGTCTGCCCGCCGAGCGTGACGATGAGTCCCGCCACCGGGCCCGCCGCGAGCTCGGCCTCGTAGACCTCGAGCACGTCCTCGAACGTCAGCGGCTCGAAGTACAGCCGGTCGGACGTGTCGTAGTCGGTCGACACGGTCTCGGGGTTGCAGTTGACCATGACGGTCTCGTACTCGCCCTTGAGCGCGAGCGCCGCGTGGACGCACGAGTAGTCGAACTCGATGCCCTGCCCGATGCGGTTCGGCCCTGAGCCGAGGATGAGGATCGCGGGACGTTCGCGCGGCGCGACCTCGGTCTCCTCGTCGTACGACGAGTAGTGGTACGGCGTGCGTGCCGCGAACTCGGCGGCGCACGTGTCGACCGTCTTGTAGACGGGCCGCACACCCAGCGCCCAGCGGGTGCGCCGCACGGCGTCCTCGCTGGTCTGCCGCAGCGACGCGACCTGCGTGTCCGACAGGCCGTGCCGCTTGGCGCGCGCGAGCACGTCGCGCGTGAGCGCGGGCGCGTCGGCGGTCTCCTGCGCGACCTCGTTGATCAGCTGCACCTGGTCGAGGAACCACGGGTCGATGCCCGTGCGCGCGTACACGTCGTCGACGGGGACGCCCGCGCGCAGCACCTGCTGCACGTCGACGAGGCGGTGCTCGGTGGGCCGCGAGATCGTCGCGGCGAGACGCTCGAGCTCCTCCCCCGTGGCCGCCTCGCCGTCCCAGTGGAACGTCGAGCCCTTCTTGTCGATCGAGCGCATGGCCTTGCCGAGCGCCTCGGTGAAGTTGCGGCCCATGGCCATGGCCTCGCCGACCGACTTCATGGTCGTCGTCAGCGTGTCGTCGGCGGCGGGGAACTTCTCGAAGGCGAACCGCGGGACCTTGACGACGACGTAGTCGAGCGTGGGCTCGAACGACGCGGGCGTCGACCCGGTGATGTCGTTGGGGATCTCGTCGAGCGTGTAGCCCACCGCGAGCTTCGCGGCGATCTTCGCGATCGGGAAGCCCGTGGCCTTCGACGCCAGGGCCGACGACCGCGACACGCGCGGGTTCATCTCGATGACGATCACGCGCCCGGTGTCGGGGTGCACCGCGAACTGGATGTTGCAGCCGCCCGTGTCGACGCCGACCTCGCGGATGACCGCGATGCCGATGTCCCGCAGCCGCTGGTACTCGCGGTCCGTCAGCGTCAGCGCGGGCGCGACCGTCACGGAGTCGCCGGTGTGCACGCCGACCGGGTCGACGTTCTCGATCGAGCACACGACCACGACGTTGTCGTGCTTGTCGCGCATGAGCTCGAGCTCGTACTCCTTCCAGCCGAGGATCGACTCCTCCAGGAGCACCTCGGTGGTCGGCGAGTAGTGCAGGCCCTGCCCGACGATGCGCCGCAGGTCGTCCTCGTCGTACGCGATGCCCGAGCCCAGGCCGCCCATCGTGAACGAGGGCCGCACGACCATCGGGTAGCCGAGGTCCTCGGCCGCGCCGAGCGCCTCGTCGATCGTGTGGATGATCGCCGAGCGCGCCGACTCCCCGCCGCAGACCTCGACGACTTGCTTGAACTGCTCGCGGTCCTCGCCCTTCTGGATGGCGGGGATGTTCGCGCCGATCAGCTCGACGTCGTACTGCTCGAGGACGCCGGCCTCGTCGAGCGCGATCGCCGCGTTGAGCGCGGTCTGGCCGCCCAGCGTCGGCAGGATCGCGTCGGGGCGCTCCTTGGCGATGATCGAGGTGAGCACCTCGGTCGTGATCGGCTCGACGTACGTGGCGTCGGCGAACTCCGGGTCGGTCATGATCGTGGCCGGGTTGGAGTTCACGAGGACGACCCGCAGGCCCTCCTCCTTGAGCACGCGGCACGCCTGGGTGCCGGAGTAGTCGAACTCGCAGGCCTGGCCGATGACGATCGGGCCGGAGCCGATGACGAGGACGGACTTCAGGTCGTCGCGGCGGGGCATCAGGCGGCGCCCTTCTGGTTCGTCGCGTCGCCGCCGGTCGTGCCGGCGCCGTCGCGGTGGGAGGTCATGAGGTCGAGGAAGCGGTCGAACAGGTAGGCCGCGTCGTGCGGGCCGGCCGCCGCCTCGGGGTGGTACTGCACCGAGAACGCCGGCAGGTCGAGCGCCTCGAGGCCCTCGACGACGTCGTCGTTGAGGTCGACGTGCGACACGCGGACGCGGCCGTAGCGGCCGCCGTCGAACGGGGCGACGGTCTCGGCGTCGAGCGGCGCGTCGACCGCGAAGCCGTGGTTGTGGGCCGTGATCTCGACCTTGCCGGTCGTGCGGTCCATGACCGGCTGGTTCACGCCGCGGTGCCCGTACTGCAGCTTGTAGGTGCCGAAGCCCAGGGCGCGGCCGAACAGCTGGTTGCCGTAGCAGATGCCGAAGAACGGGATCCGGCGGTCGAGCACGCCGCGCAGCACGTCGATCTCGTGGCGCGCCGCGGCCGGGTCGCCCGGGCCGTTGGAGAAGAACACGCCGTCGGGCTGCACCGCGAGGACGTCCGCGATCGTCGACGTCGCGGGCAGCACGTGCACCTCGACGCCGCGTTCGGCCATGCGCTGCGGCGTCATGGCCTTGATGCCCAGGTCGACCGCCGCGACGCGTGCGCGCGGCTCGTCGAGCGGCACACCGTCGGGGCCGAGGGCCGGCACGACGTACGCGGCGTCGACGCTCACCTCGCCGGCCAGGTCGGCGCCCGTCATCGCGGGCGCCGTCAGCACCTCGTCGACCAGCTCGTCGACCGGGCGCCGCTCACCCTCGGGACGCACGAGCGCGTCGCCCGAGAAGATGCCGGCGCGCATGACGCCCCGCTCGCGCAGGTGCCGCGTGAGGGCGCGGGTGTCCACGTCGCTGATGCCGACGACGCCCTGCGCCGCGAGCTCCTCGTCCAGCGAGCGGCGCGAGCGCCAGCTCGACGGACGGCGCGCGGGGTCCCGCACGACGTAGCCGGCGACCCAGATGCGCCGCGACTCGGGGTCCTCGTCGTTGACGCCCGTGTTGCCGATGTGCGGCGCGGTCATGACGACGACCTGCCGGTGGTACGACGGGTCGGTCAGGGTCTCCTGGTAACCCGTCATGCCGGTGTTGAAGACGATCTCGCCGAGCGTCCTCCCGGTCGCGCCGTAGGCGCGTCCGGTGAACGTGCGGCCGTCCTCGAGGACGAGGATCGCGTCGCTCATGCCTGCTCCTCTCGCGCCGGGGGCGCGGCGTCGGTGTCGGTGGGGGCCGCGACGAGCGCGCGGGCGGCGTCGAGCAGCGTGCCGCGCTCGGCGTCGTGGCGCACGTGCAGCGCGGTGTCGAGGGCGGTTCCGGTGGCGGGGTCGGGCACCCAGGTGAGGACCACGAGGCCGTCGCGGCCGACGAACTTGCCGGCCTGGCCGCTCGCGGTACCCACGGCGGTCAGCGCGGCGGCGGGCACCCACACGTCGCGTGCACCCGTGCGGGTCACGGCGACGCCGTCGGCGTGCACGCGCACGCGGGCCGGGCTGCGGACGCCCAGGTCGTGCGCCACGACCCGGTCGAGCCAGTCGCCCGCCCGCGTCGAGGACACGTACACGGCCTCGATCGCGTCGGTGACGGGCGCGCCGGGCGCGTCCGGGAGCACCGGCAGCGACGGCACCAGCGCGGCGGTGCGACGCGCGCGCGAGCGCCAGCCGTGCCACATGCCCCACAGCCCGAGCACCGCGAGCGCGGCCAGCAGCGTGACGGAGAGCCAGACGGGCATCAGGCGGGCACCCCCGGCTCGACGAGCGCGCCGTCGAGCACGGTCGCGCGGCCGCGCAGGAACGTGGCGACCACGCGCCCGGGCAGCTCGGTGCCGGCGAACGGCGAGTTGACGCTCGCGGTGGCCTGCTGCTCGGGGACGACGACGCGCCGGGCGGTGGGGTCGACGAGCGTGAGGTTGGCGGGCTCCCCCACGGCGATCGGGCGGCCCTGGCCGTCGAGGCGTCCGATCCGCGCGGGCGCGGCGGACATCACGCGGGCGACGTCGGCCCAGGTGAACCGGCCGGTGTCGACCATGACCTGCTGGACCACGGAGAGCGCGGTCTCGAGGCCGGTCATGCCGAACGCGGCGGCCGCCCACTCGCAGTCCTTGTCCTCGCGGGCGTGGGGCGCGTGGTCGGTGCCGACGGTGTCGATCGTGCCGTCGGCGAGGCCCGCGCGGACGGCCTCGACGTCCTGCGCCGTGCGCAGCGGCGGGTTGACCTTGTAGCGCGGGTCGTAGCCGCGCACTAGCTCGTCGGTGAGGACGAGGTGGTGGGGCGTGACCTCGGCGGTGACGTCGATGCCGCGGGCCTTGGCCCAGCGGACGATCTCGACGGACCCGGCGGTGGACAGGTGCAGCACGTGCAGCCGCGAGCCGACGTGCTCGGCGAGCAGGACGTCGCGCGCGACGATCGCCTCCTCGGCGACCGCGGGCCAGCCGGTGAGCCCGAGCTCGGCGGAGACGACGCCCTCGTGCATCTGGGCGTCCGCGGTGAGGCGCGGCTCCTGGGCGTGCTGCGCGACGACGCCGTCGAAGGCCTTGACGTACTCGAGCGCGCGGCGCATGACGACGGGGTCGTGGACGCACTTGCCGTCGTCGGAGAACACGCGGACGCGCGCGGCGGAGCGGGCCATGGCCTGGAGCTCGGCGAGCCGCTCGCCCTCGAGGCCGACCGTGACGGCGCCGACGGGGTGGACGTCGGCGTAGCCGGCGTCGCGGCCCAGGCGCCAGACCTGCTCGACGACGCCGGCGGTGTCCTGCGTGGGGGTCGTGTTGGCCATGGCGTGCACGGCGGTGAAGCCGCCGAGCGCGGCGGCGCGCGTGCCGGACGCGACGGTCTCGGCGTCCTCGCGGCCGGGCTCGCGCAGGTGGGTGTGCAGGTCGACGAGGCCGGGCAGCAGCACGAGCCCGTCGGCGTCGACCACGCGGGCGTCGCGCGCGGCGTCGTGCGTGCGGGCGTCCGCGCCGAGCGCGGCGACGACGCCGTCGGCGAGCAGCACGTCGGTCGGGTCGCCGCCCAGCGGGCGGGCGCCGGTGAGCAGGGTGGCGGTCACGCGGGCACCTTCGTCTCGTCGGTCGTGCGGGTCGTGCGCGTGCCGTCGCCGGCGAGCAGCAGGTAGAGGACGGCCATGCGGACCGCGACCCCGTTGGCGACCTGCTCGACGATGACGGCGCGCGGCGAGTCGGCCGCGTCGGCGCTGATCTCGAGGCCGCGGTTCATGGGGCCGGGGTGCAGCACGACCGCGTGGTCGGGCAGGGTCGCCAGGCGGCGGGCGTCGAGGCCGTAGCCGCGCGTGTACTCCAGCGGGCTGGGGAAGAACCCGCCGCCCGCGCTGGACATCCGCTCGCGCTGCACGCGGAGCATCATCACCGCGTCGGGCCGCGTCGCGAGCGCGTCGTCCAGGTCGTAGGACACCGTGGCGGGCCACGTGTGCACGCCCACGGGCAGCAGCGTGGGCGGGGCGACGAGCGTGACACGCGCGCCGAGCGTGCGCAGCAGCTGCACGTTGGACCGTGCGACGCGGCTGTGCAGCACGTCGCCGACGATCGCGACGTGCAGGCCCGCGAGGTCGCGGCCGGTGGTGTCGGTGGTCCCGCGGTCGCCGACGAGGTGCCGGCGCAGCGTGTAGGCGTCGAGCAGCGCCTGCGTGGGGTGCTGGTGCATGCCGTCACCCGCGTTGACGACCGCGCCGCTGGTCCACCCGGCGTGCGCGAGCGTGTGCGGCGCGCCGGAGGCCTGGTGGCGGATCACGACGGCGTCGGCGCCCATGGCCTGCAGCGTGAGGGCCGTGTCCTTGAGGGACTCGCCCTTGGAGACGCTCGAGCCCTTGGCGGAGAAGTTGATGACGTCGGCCGACAGGCGCTTGGCGGCGGTCTCGAAGGAGATGCGCGTGCGCGTCGAGTCCTCGAAGAAGAGGTTGACGACGGTGCGCCCGCGCAGCGTCGGGAGCTTCTTGATCTCGCGTGCCTGGGTCGCGGCCATCTGCGCGGCCGTGTCGAGCACGTGGACGGCCTGCGCGGGGCTGAGGTCGGCGGCGGACAGCAGGTGCCTCATCGCGCACCCCCCTCGATGACGACGCGGTCCTCGCCGTCGGTCTCGGCCAGCAGGACCCGCACGCGCTCCGCGGTGGCGGTGGGCAGGTTCTTGCCGACGTAGTCGGCGCGGATCGGCAGCTCGCGGTGCCCGCGGTCGACGAGCACGGCGAGCTGCACGGCGCGCGGCCGTCCGAGGTCGCTGATGGCGTCGAGCGCGGCGCGGATCGTGCGCCCCGAGTACAGGACGTCGTCCACGAGCACGACGACCTTGCCGTCGACGCCGTCGCCCGGCACGTACGTCTCGCCGATGGTGCGCGTGGGGTGGTGCGCGAGGTCGTCGCGGTGCATCGTCACGTCGAGGCTGCCGACGAGGTCGCGCTCGGCGACGCCCTCGACCTGCGCGAGGCGCTGCGCGAGGCGCCGGGCGAGCGGCAGGCCGCGCGTGGGGATGCCGAGCAGGACGACGTCGGCGACGCCCTTGTTCCGCTCGACGACCTCGTGCGCGATGCGCGTCAGTGCGCGTCCCACGTCGTCGGCCCCGAGGACCGTCGTGCCGGTGCCCCCGGCGGGGGCGCCCCCGGATGCGGGCGCAGGTGTGCCAGTGCTCATGCGTGCGACTCCTTCCCCGCCTCACGGGACGGGCTTAAAGGGAGGTTGCTCGGGACGACACGTTACCGCTGCGCCGCGCGTGCCGACGGACGTGTCCACGTGACGCGCGGCACGGCGCGGGCGACGCCGCGTCCGTGATGGGCGCCGACGCGGCGTCCGCGCTGACGTCCCCCGTCACCCGGATGCCTCTCATGGGCCCCACGACGTGGGCCGATACTGGTCACATGCTCGGCGACGTCCCCCTGTGGGCCACCGTCCTGCAGTTCCTGACCGCCGGGCTCGTCGGCGGCTTCTGCGTGCTGCAGTGGGTCTGGTGGCGCGGAGCGCTGCGCTCCGAGGCCTCGACGTGGTCCCTCGCGCTGTCGGTGACGATGGGTGCGCTGCTGCTCGTCGGTGGCCTGCACGGGGTGTCCGAGAGCCCGGCCGCGCGGGAGCTCCTCGCCTTTGGGCACGCCCAGCTGCTCGGCGCGCTGCTGCTGGTGGCGCTGCCCGCCGCGCACGTGTTCGGCGGCCGCGGCCCGCGGCTGCGCCCCTGGGTGGTCGCCGTCGGCGCGGTGCTCGTGGCGCGCGCGCTGCTCTGGTTCCTGCCGGCCGACCGCGTGCCCGGCCTCTCGGGCGGGCGTGCCGGGGCGGTCGCGCTGCTGTTCGTGGCGCTCGCCGTCGTGGTCGGCTACGTCGTGGCCGCGCTCGGCCGGGCCCACCTGACGCGCCTCGGCTGGATGGTCGTCACGGCGGGCAGCACGTCCTCGGCGATGCTCGTCGCCGGGGTCCTGCTGCCCGGTCGCCCGGTCGGGGCGCTGCTGGCGTCGCTGTGGCCGCTGCCGCTCGCGCTCGGCCTGGAGTCGCTCGCGTTCGTACGCGTGCGCCGCGCGCAACGCACCGCGCAGCGGCGTGAGCTCATGCGCGACGCGCTCGCCGCCGTCACCAACAGCGCGTGGTTCCACCGCGACGCCGACGCGCTGCTGCTGCAGGCCCGTGACGCCGCCCGCCGCGTGCTCGACGACCCGAGCGTCGAGGCGTCGCTGCGTCCGCTGCAGCGCGACCGCTTCGTGGCCGACCTGTTCCCCGACGCGCCCGAGCGGCTCGCGGCGCACGACCGCACGTTCCTCGTCGACCTGGCCCTCGTCGTCTCGACCGCGGCCGAGCGGTACGCGCTCGGCGACAGGCTCGAGCGTGCCGCCGTGACGGACCCGCTGACGCGCCTGCCGAACCGGCGCGCGGCCGACACGCACCTCGTCGAGGTGCTCGAGCGCGCCGCGGTCGAGCGCACGCGCGTGGCGGTCGTCTACTGCGACATCGACGGGTTCAAGGACGTCAACGACCGCGCGGGCCACGCGGCGGGCGACGAGCTGCTGCGCCGCACGGCCGACCTGCTGCGCGGGTGGGTCGACGACGACACGTACGTCGCGCGGCTCGCGGGCGACGAGTTCGCGGTCGTCGTGTCCCGCGCACCCGACGACGACGCCCTCGGCGGGCTCGCGCACCGGCTGCGGACGGAGTTCGCGGCGCACGTCGGCACGTCGAACGGGCCGCGGCTGACGTGCGGCGTGGCCGCGTGGGACCCCACCGACGTCGTCGACGCCGACGCGCTGCTGCGGCACGCCGACGCCGCGATGCTCGAGGCCAAGCGCACGTCCAGCGGGCACCGCGTCTTCGACCCGACCATGCGGGCGCGCGCCGACGACCGCCGCCGCGTCCGCACCGCGCTCGAGCGCGCCGTCGCCGAGGACCGCATCACGGCGTACTTCCAGCCGATCGTCGACACCCGCACGCTCGAGGTCGTGGGCCTCGAGGCGCTCGCCCGCTGGCAGGAGGGCGACGCGGTCGTGCTGCCCGAGCACTGGATCGAGATCGCCGAGGAGACGGGTCTCATCGTGCCCATCGGGCGCTCCATGGCCCGGCAGTCCCGCCGCGCGCTGGACCGGCACCAGATGCCCGTGGCGGTCAACCTCTCGGCACGCGAGCTGCACGAGCCCGACGTGCTCGAGCGCCTCGACGAGGCGTGGGCGGGCGGCCCCTGGGAGCACCTGACGGTCGAGATCACCGAGAGCACGATGCTGCGCACGACGACGGCCGTCCCGGTGCTGTCCGAGCTGCGCGCGCGGGGCGCCCGCATCGCGCTCGACGACTTCGGCACCGGGTACAGCTCGCTCGCCCGCCTGGCCCGGCTGCCCGTGGACGTGCTCAAGATCGACCGCTCGTTCGTGCGCGAGCTGCGCACGCCGCGCGGCGTGGGGGCGGTGCGCGCCATCGTGGCGCTCGCCGAGCACCACGGCCTGGACGTGGTCGCCGAGGGCGTGGAGTCGGCCGGCGACCTGCAGGTGCTGGTCGAGCTCGGGGTGCCACGCGCGCAGGGCAACTTCGTGGGGCGCCCCGCGGCGGGTCTGCCGGTCCGCGGTGCGCGGCCCCAGCCGCGCTCGACCGAGCCGCTGCGCACGACGGGCGAGCAGCGGCGCGTCGAGGCGCGCGGCGCACGCACCGTGCCCCGCCCGCTGCGGGTCGTCCACGGCGGTGACGACGCGACGCCCGAGCACCTGTGAGGGTGCCCGGGCGTCGGGGGCCGTGCGGTGCGGTCGGTGCCGCGGTCAGGCCAGCAGCGTCGGCTTGAGCACGACGATGCGGCCCAGCAGGCCGTTGACGAACGCCGGCGACTCGTCGGTCGACAGCTCGCGGGCGAGCGAGACGGCCTCGTCGACGGCGACCGCGTCGGGCACGTCGTCGTTCCAGAGCACCTCCCACGTGCCGAGGCGCAGCAGCGCCCGGTCGACCGCCGGCATGCGCTCGACGGTCCAGCCGTGCGCGTGCGTCGCGAGCAGCTCGTCGATGCGCTCGGCGTGCTCGAGCACGCCCTCGACGAGGTCCACCGAGTACTGCGGGAGCGACGCCTCGGTGCCCGGCTCGACGACGCGCTGCGCGAGCAGGTCCGCGACGGGCACGCCGCGCTGCTCGGCCTCGAACAGCACGTCGAGCGCGCGCTTGCGCGCCTTGGTCCGGGCGCCCACGTCAGTCGTTCACGCGGCCGAGGTACGACCCGTCACGCGTGTCGACCTTGACCTTGGTGTTCGACTCGAGGAACAGCGGCACCTGGATCTCGTAGCCGGTCTCGAGCGTCGCGGGCTTGGTGCCGGCCGACGAGCGGTCCCCCTGCAGGCCCGGCTCGGTGTAGGTCACCTCGAGCACGACCGACGGCGGCAGCTCGACGTAGAGCGGCACCCCGTCGTTCGTCGCGACGAGCGCGGTCTGCGACTCGAGCATGAAGTTCGCGGCGTCGCCGACCGTCGCGGCCGGGACGTTGATCTGGTCGTAGGTGTCCGTGTCCATGAACACGAAGTCCTCGCCGTCCTTGTACAGGTACTGCATGTCGCGCTTGTCGACGTTCGCCGTCTCGACCTTGACGCCCGCGTTGAACGTCTTGTCGACGACCTTGCCGGACAGGACGTTCTTGAGCTTGGTGCGCACGAACGCGCCGCCCTTGCCGGGCTTGACGTGCTGGAACTCGACGACGGTCCAGAGCTGGCCGTCGATGCGCAGCACGATGCCGTTCTTGAGGTCGTTGGTGGTCGCCACGAGCGTCGTTCTCCCGATCGGTGGTGGTGCGCGCCGTGCGGCGCGTGCGGGCGGCGGGCGCCGGTGCTCCGGCAGGCCCGACCCGGCGCTGCCGCCGACCGGTGCGGTCGTCCGGCCCCAGGCCGTCGTCCATCCTAGCGCCCGCGCCCTCGCGCACCCGCACGGCTCGCTCCGACG
>NZ_LNTD01000163.1 GCF_001462455.1 Cellulomonas sp. B6 | reverse complement strand
GTCCACGACGTCCTCGAGGACGACCTCCTCGGCGGGCGGTGCGCCGCCGTCGAGGTCCGCGGCGGCGGGGTCCGCGGCGTCGCCGCCCCAGGCCGGCCAGTCGGCAAGGTCGGCGTCGTCGTCGGGCGCGGCGGCGGGCGTCGGGACCTCGTCGACCGTGGGCGTGGGGGCCGAGGTCGGCGTCGCCACGGGCGCGTCGCCCTCGGCCGCGCTCTGCGCGGGTGCGGGCAGGACGCGCGACGCGCCCCACAGCGCGAGGGCCAGGACGAGCGTGTAGGTGCCGCCGACGACGAGCATGACGGCGACGCCGACGCGCTCGGGCACGTCGAGCGTCAGGGCGACCACGACGCCGGCGACGAGGACCGCGAGACCCCACACGCCCGCGAGCAGCGCGACGCGGTGCAGCACGCCGGGGTGGCCGCGGCGCAGCGCGACGCCCGTGCCGAGGGCGCCGAGGAGCGTCGTCACGAGCGCGGCACCGGCCACGACAAGCCAGGTCGCCTCGCCGCGGACGGCCAGCACGAGCAGCGCGACGAGCACCGTGGCGACGGCGGGCAGCGTCAGGACGCCGAGCAGGACACCGAGGAACGGGCCGCGCCACGCGTCGGTGGGCCACCGGTCGGCGAGCCGCTCGTGCGTGACGCCGGGCGCGTACGGGGGACGGTCGTCGGGGGTGTGCGGACGGTCCTGGGTCATGGCGGACACGCTAACCGGGCCGGACGATCCGGACATCTGCCCGGCGGGGGTCCCGCGGCGACCTCCACGCACCCCACACACCGCGTCCCGCCCGGCGCTGCACAGGACGCGCGCGGTCCCGCACGCGGTGGCGGCGGCGAGGGCCATGATGGTCGTCATGCCCGAGCAGACCCGCAGCACCGTCACGTCCACGTCCGCCTCCCCCGCCCCGGCGCCCGGTGCCCTGCCGATCGGCACGGCCCGCGGCTCGGTCGCGATCGTGGGCGGGTACGTCGTGCCGGTGGCGTCGGAGCCGATCGCGGGAGCGACGGTGCTGGTCGAGGACGGCGTCGTGACGGCCGTCGGCACGGACGTCGTGGTGCCCGACGGCGTGCGCGTGGTCGACGCGCGCGGGCGCTGGGTGCTGCCGGGGTTCGTCGAGGCGCACGCGCACATGGGCGTCTGGGAGGAGGCCCAGGGCTGGGCCGGCGAGGACGCGAACGAGATGACGTCCCCCGACGGGTCGGCGCTGCGCGCGATCGACGCCGTCAACGTCGAGGACGAGGGCTTCCGGGACGCGCTCGTCGGCGGTGTGACGTCGGCGGTCGTGAAGCCCGGCTCGGGCAACCCGATCGGCGGGCGGACCGTCGCGCTCAAGACGTGGGGCGGGCGCACGGTCGACGAGCAGGTGATCCGGCACGACGTGTCGGTGAAGTCCGCGCTGGGCGAGAACCCCAAGCGCGTGTACGGCGAGCGCAAGCAGCTGCCGTCGACGCGCCTGGGCGTCGCGGCCGTCATCCGCAAGGCGTTCGTCGACGCGCAGACGTACGCGGCCCGGCGCGACGCGGCGGCCGCGGCGGGCGAGCCGTTCGAGCGCGACCTCGGCAAGGAGACCCTGGCGGCCGTGCTCGCGGGCGAGCTCGCGTGGGACCAGCACACGCACCGCGCCGACGACATCGCGACCGCGCTGCGGCTGGCCGACGAGTTCGGCTACCGGCTCGTGGTCAACCACGGCACCGACGCGGCGTCGATCGCCGACGTGCTCGCGGAGCGCGACGTGCCGGTGATCTTCGGCCCGATGTTCACGGCGCGGTCCAAGGTCGAGCTGCGCGACCGCGCGATCGAGAACCTCGGCGTGCTGGCGCGGGCGGGCGTGCGGGTCGCGATCACGACCGACCACCCCGTGGTGCCCATCAACTTCCTGGTGCACCAGGCGTCGCTCGCCGTGAAGGAGGGCCTGGACCGGGACACGGCCCTGCGCGCGCTGACCGTCAACCCGGCGCAGTTCCTCGGCCTCGACGACCGCGTCGGGTCGCTCACGCCCGGGCTCGACGGCGACGTGGTCGTGTGGTCGGGCGACCCGCTCGACGTGACGTCGCGCGCCGAGCACGTGTTCGTCACCGGCACCGAGGTCTACACGTGGGACGCCGACGCGCGCGGCGGGCTCGGGGCCGGGCGGGTCCGCGAGCGCGGCGAGCGGTTCGCGGTCTGACGGTCGGTCAGCGCAGCACCACCGGCGCGACCGCGTAGCCGCCGACGGGCGGCTGCTCGCGCTCGCGCGGCCGGTCGGGGTCGGGCTCGACGGCCGTCGTCGCCGCGAGCAGCGCGCGGGTCAGCGCGCGCAGCTCGAGCGTCGCGAGCGGACGCCCCGGGCACACGTGCGCACCGATCCCCCAGACCAGGTTGTCGCGCGCGTGCCCGGCGGGGTCGAACGCGTCGGGGTCACCGAAGACCGCCTCGTCACGGTTGGCGGCCGTCCAGTGCAGCACCACGCGGTCGCCGGCCGCGATGCGCTGACCGTCGAGCTCCGCGTCGCGGGTCGCGACGCGCCGGTTGGAGACGAACGGGTCGTCGATCCGCAGGATCTCGTCGAGCACCGCGTCGAGCTCGCGGTCGCTCACGCCGCCGCGCAGCCGGGCCTGCAGGTCGGGGTGGTCGGCGAGGTGGGTGACGACGACGCCGGCGCACAGCGCCATCGACCCGAGGTCGCCTCCGGTCCAGTTGCGCAGCACCGAGACGATCTCGTCGTCGGTGAGCGGGCGGCCGTCGACGTGCGCGCGCACCAGCTCGGTCGTGACGTCGTCGGGCGCCGCCGCGCCGGCGGTGCGACGCGCGTCGGTGAGCGCGCGGATGATCGCGTCGAACCGGCGCGCGACGTCGGCGGTGCGGGTGCGGTCGCCCGAGCGGGTCGCGGCGTGGTTGTCGGCCATCCACGCGAGCAGCTCGTCCTCCAGGTCCGCCGGCCAGCCGAGCCACGCGCTCTGCGCGCGCACCGCGAACCGCGCACCGACCTCGACGGCGTCGACCGCACCCGGCACGTCCAGGGTCGCGACGAGCGTCGCGGCGACCTCCTCGACCGCGGGCGCGACGGCCGCGACCCGCTCGGGCGTGAAGAACCTGTCCACCAGCGCGCGGAACCGCGCGTGCTCGTCGCCGTCCAGACCGTTGGGGACCTGCAGGTGCCGCGACACCGCGTTGGAGAACGTGGCCGGGTCGAGCGCCGCCGCCGTCACCGCGGCGTGCGACGTGAGCGTCCACGAGCCGTCCGAGCCGTGCGCCACCGGGCACCGGCCGCGCAGCTCGTCACCCGTGGTGCGCGCGTCGAGCACGGGCGCGGCGGCCGGGCGGGCGTCGACGGGACCAGTGCCGGCGGGACGGGTCGCGGCGGTCTCGGGGGCGGGCTGGTGCTCGGTCATGCCAGCCATCCTGACCCCGCCCGTGGGCCGTGACATTTCCACGTGCAGGACGTCACGGCCCGCGCGCCCGTGACGATCACGCGTGGTGCCCGCACCGCGACGTCAGCACGGCGACGTCAGCACGGCGACGTCAGCGCCGCGACGTCAGCGCCGCGACGTCAGTCCGCGAGGACGTGCCGCAGGTACCGCTCGGGTGCGTCGAGGAACCCGCGCCACGACGTCACGAGGTCGAGCTCGTCCCACGCGCACTCGCGCAGGCCCCACTCACCGACCTCGTAGATCGTCGCGCCGGGCAACGCGGCGAGCAGCGGCGAGTGCGTCGACAGGATCACCTGCGAGTCGTTGCGGACCAGGTCGTGCAGGTGCTGCAGCAGCGCGAGGCTGCCGGTGAACGACAGCGCGGACTCGGGCTCGTCGAGCACGTACAGGCCCGGGTACATCATCCGGGAGCCGATGAGCTCGAGGAACGACTCGCCGTGCGACAGCGCGTGGAACTCGGGGTCGCGGGCGCTGGGGTGCTCGTCGAGGTACGTGTAGAAGGCGTGCATCGTCTCGGCGCGCAGGAAGAACCCGCGCCGCGGCGCGCCCGCCCCGCGGACCAGCTGGATGTCGTGCGCGAACCCCGACTCGGTGGGCCGCGTGCGGTGCATCGACCCCGTCGACCCGCCCTCACCGGCCATGCCGAACGTCGTCGCGATCCCCTCGACCAGCGTCGACTTGCCCGCGCCGTTCTCGCCGACCAGCACCGTCGCCGGGCCCAGGTCCCACCCGTGCTCCAGCACCTGCCGCACCGCCGGCACGCGCAGGTGCCAGTCCCCGCCGCGCTCGCCGTCGAGCTTGGGGTCCCCCGCCTGGACGCGACGCACCGGCAGCGTGCTCCACGGACCCGTGCGCGCGACCATGCGCCCACCCCACCACGACCCGCCCACACGGCGCGCGTCCCTGTCCCCGGTGCGCCGGGAGGCGTCCGACGGCACCGTCGTCCTCGGCTAGACTCCTACCCGCAGCGCGCCCGCCCGGCGGGAGCGCCGCAGCCTGGAGGATTCGCCTAGTGGCCTATGGCGCACGCTTGGAAAGCGTGTTGGGTTCACGCCCTCGGGGGTTCGAATCCCCCATCCTCCGCCGGCACAGAACGGCCCCTCACCTGCGGCAACGCGGTGAGGGGCCGTTTCTCGTCTA
Organism: Cellulomonas sp. B6; assembly: GCF_001462455.1. Taxonomy (GTDB): domain Bacteria; phylum Actinomycetota; class Actinomycetes; order Actinomycetales; family Cellulomonadaceae; genus Cellulomonas. The sequence goes on along the minus strand of NZ_LNTD01000163.1, from coordinate 9,019 downwards.
GGCTGCGGGAACACCACGGGGAACACCACCGCCTCAGGAGGATCTCTCATGAGCAGCGCCTCCTCGAGCTCGACGACCGCCGACGGTAGGTCCCCCACGCCGGGAGCAGCGGACCCGTCGATCCCCGAGGGCGACGACCAGGGGCACGCGCCGCCCGGGTCCAGCACCGCAGCGCACCCTCCGACGCACGCGAGCCGCGAGCCCGTCTAACCGTTACGTTCAGCGTACGATAAGGTACGTAGCGTGAACGATGCAGGTCGCAGTAGGGAGCAGATGCTCCTGCCGATCTTCCGCACACCCGCGCAGGGAGCGATCCTCGCCACCCTGCTCCTGGAACCGGGTCGCGAAGCCAGCATCGCTGACCTCGCCCGCCGCGCCGGCGTCGCTGCCCCGAACGCGCTCCGCGAGGTCAACAAGCTGATCAACGCCGGCGTCCTGCAGGACAGGCGCGTCGGTCGCTCACGTCTCGTCAGCGCGAACAAGATGTCACCGTTCGTTGAGCCACTCACCCAGATCCTCAGCCGCACACACGGCCCCGTCCGCGTCACCCGGGACGCCCTCGCTGACCTGCCCGGTGTCGAACTCGCCGTCATCATCGGCTCGTGGGCGGCCCGCGCCCTCGGCCACGGCGGGCACCCACCGCGCGACCTGGACGTGATCGTCGTCGGAGACCCGCCCACACGCCAGCTGCGTCGCATCAACGCCCACCTCGAGGAAGCCCTCGCGATGCCCGTGCAGATCACCGTGGTCCCACCGGCGGACTGGCGTGAGGGGCGCGCCGGGTTCATCCAGGCAGTCAAGGAACGTCCGATGCTCACCGTTGTCGACCGAACCGGAGGGACGCCCACATGACTCCAGCGCGGAAGACCGAGCTGTCGAAGATGGTCCTCGCCGGAGAGCTGGAGCAGGTGCCGGTCGACCCGGACGTGTGCCGCACGATGGTGGAGCAGGCGCGCCGGCACGCGAAGACCGCAGCGGCCGGCCGTGACCTGGAGGACTACGAGGGTGCGTTCCAGCTCGCGTACGACGCGTGCCGGAAGGTCGCTCTGGCGCTGGTCCTGTCGTTCGGCGTGCGTCCCGCCGGAGAGAGCGGTCATCACGGCGACACCTTCGCGGCGGCCGCGGCGATCATCCGCAACCACGCCAACCACGCAGCGCTGCGGCAGTCGATCGACGACGCGTCGGACCTGCGGTTCGCGCGCTCCGGAGCTGAGTACCGTGCAGAGACCATCACGGCGAACGCCGTCGACGACTCGCTGACGATCCTCGGCGAGCTCCTCGCAGGGCTCGTCCCCGTGATGGAGGAACGCCTCCCTGCGTGACCGGAGGTCGCCGACGAGCGACGACACGTCGTCCCGCTTCACTGGGGACTGGGACGAAGGCATCGTCGTGCCATCGGAGTGCGACGAACTGGCACCAACAGCAGTAGACGGTGTCCGTGTTCCCGCCCGAGACCTGCCGCATCATGCACCTGGCCTGGTCAAACGCCTTACGCCAGGAGGTTCGAATCCCCCCATCCTCCGCAGACACCGACGGCCCCGTCCCGCCCACGCGGGTCGGGGCCGTCGGTCGTGCGGGGCCTCGCGGCCGGGCAGCGGAGGTCAGCGCCGGGCGCCCACCCGCGCCGCGGCGGTGCCGACGACAAGCAGCAGCGCGACCACCGCGAGCAGTGCCGTCGCGTCCCCCGCGCCGGTCGTCGCGAGCGCCGCGGTGGCGGCCGCCGGGGCGGTGGGAGCGGCAGTCGCGACCGGAACGGTCGGCGCCACACCGGTTGCGGTGACGGTGATGCCGACGCGTGCGACCTCGGCGCCGTCGAGCAGCACGACGACCGAGTGCGCGCCGAGGGCCGTGCCGGCGGGCAGCGCGACCGTGGCGCGCAGGACGCCCTGCGACGACGAGCGGAAGGTCCCGAGGGCGGCGGGCGTGGAGTGCAGCTCGAGCGCGTAGTCGGTGTCGGGCAGCAGGCCCCAGACCTCGACGGTCACGGTGGAGCCGGTGACGACGACGGGCTGCGAGACGGCCGCGGTGGCCGCGGCGATCTTGCCGCTCGGGGCGGAGGCGATGACGTAGGGCTGGTACCCCTCGGCGTGCGCGGTGACCTCGACGTAGACGCTCTCGCCGACGAGGGCGGCCGTCGGCCGCAGCGTGGCACCGGTCTCGCCGGCCACGGGCGTGCCGTCGGCGAGGAACCACCGGTACGTGAGCGACTGCGGGCGCGGCGTCCACGCGGACGTGTCGAGCGTCGCGGTGAGCGTGCCCGTGAGCACGTGGTGGCCCGTGAGCACGGGCGCGGCACCGGGCGCGAAGGACGCGAGCGAGACGGTGCGCGTGTAGTCCGAGCCGAGCGTGACGTACGTGTGGTGGCCGGGCGCGCGCAGCGTCGCGACGACGTAGAGCGGCTGACCCACCAGGTCGAGGCCGGGCGTGAACGTCGCGGACGTCGCACCGGCGACCGGCGTGCCGTCGGTGCGGTACCACTGGAAGTCGACCGACGCGGGCGCGGGCGTCGTGCCCGTGACGTCGAGCGTCGCCGTGAACGACGTGCCGAGGACGCCCGAGCCCGTCACGACGGGGCGTGCGACACCCTCGAAGGACCCGGGGCTCACCGTCGCGGAGTAGTCGGAGCCGAGCGTGACGAAGTCCTGGTGGCCGGGTGCGCGCAGCGTCGCGACGACGTACAGCGGCTCGCCGAGCAGGTCGAGCCCGGGGGTGAACGTCGCGGACGTCGCACCGGCCACGGGCGTCCCGTCGGTGCGGTACCACTGGAAGTCCACCGACGCGGGCGCGGGCGTCGTGCCCGTGACGTCGAGCGTCGCCGTGAAGGACGAGCCGACGACGCCGGTCCCCGTGACCGTCGGACGCTCGACGCCTGCGAACGAGCCGAGGTGGACCGTCGTGGACGCGGTCGAGGTCTGCGTGTTGTCGACACGGTCCCACCGCGACGCGGTGGCGACGACGTAGAACGTCGAGCCGATGTCGTCGACCGTGGGGACGTAGGTGGCGGCCGCGGGACCGGTGCCGGACGCGACGACGGCGTCGACCGGGTAGCGGTGCCACACGTACTGGACGTCGTCGGGCGCGGGCGACCAGGCGCCCGTGCCCCCGACCGTGAGCGGCTCGCCGACCACGCCCGACCCGGTGACCGCGAGCGTCGGGGCGTCGTCGAAGCCGCGCAGCGCGACCGCACCGGTGAGGTTCGTGCCGGTCGCGTAGAGCTCGCCGTTCGCACCGCGCAGCAGCACGTCGGCGTACAACGACTTCCCGAGGTCGGTGGTGCTCGGGGTGTAGCTGGCCCCCACCACGGGGTCCGTGCCCCGCAGCTCGTACGCCGCACGCAGCGTGCCGTCCGACCAGTGCCACGAGACCCGGTAGGAGTCGACGGCCGGCGTGATGGTCATACCGTCGAACGACACCGACAGCGGTGTGCCGACCCACGCGGACGACGCGATCGACGGCGCGCCGGTCACGGCGAAGCCCGCAGCGGTCGCGGGTGCGGCGCCGAGCAGCAGGACGGGGACCGCGAGCGCGGCGGCGACCACGGCGCTCAGGACGCGCCGCAGGCGGCGGGCAGGCCCGGCGGGCGGACGGTGGTGACGGACGTGCACGAAGGCTCCCGGGCGTGGTCGGAGGAGGATGCGCACACGCTAGGGGCCACCCGACCCCTCTCCTGGCACCGGGTGCGACTTCACCCGCCGAGGCCGACCGGCTCGCCCGGACCCAGGCCTTTCGTCCCGGTCCGGGAGCGGGTGAAAAACGTCCGCGCCCGGCACGAGGGCACCCGTCGCCGCACCGACCGGCCCGCGGCCACCGCTCGTTACGCTCCCGACGTGAGCACCGAACCGACCCCGCCACCCCCGGCCGACGCGGTCCCGGTGGCACCCCTGCCGCTCACCCCGGCACCGCCGGCGCTCCCCGACGCCCCGACGCACCTGCGTCGCCGGACGGTCGGGCTGCTCGCGCTCGCGCAGGTGCTGTCCGGGGTCGCGGCGGGTTCGGTCGTGTCGGTCGGGTCGCTCATCGCGGTGGAGCTGTCGGGGTCCGACGCGTGGGCCGGGTCGGTGACGACCGCCGCGACGCTCGGCGCGGCGCTGTCGGCGCTGTGGCTCGCGCGTCTCGCGCTGGCCCGCGGGCGGCGCGCGTCGCTGTCGGCCGGGCTCGCGCTCGCGTCGGTCGGCGCCGTGGTCGTCGTCGTCGCGGCCGTCGTGCAGGTGTTCGCGCTGCTGCTGGTCGGTGCCGCGCTCATGGGCGTCGGCAGCGCCGTGAACCTGCAGGCGCGGTTCGCGGCCACCGACCTGTCCACCGCGGGGACGCGGGCGCGGGACCTGTCGCTCGTCGTGTGGACGTCGACCGTCGGTGCCGTCACGGGTCCGAACCTCGTGCGGCTCGGCGAGCCGACGTCACGCCTCACGGGTCTGCCCGAGCTCGCGGCCGTGTTCGTGTTCTCGGCCGTCGGCATGGTCGCCGCGATGCTCGTGCTGTGGGTCGGTCTGCGGCCCGACCCGCTGCTGACGGCCCGCACGCTCGGCGGCGGGACCACCGGACCGCGCCCGCACGTGCCGCTGCGCGCGGCGTTGGCGACCCTCGGGCGGTACCCGCGCGCGGTCGCGGCGCTCGTCGGGATCCTCGTGGCGCACGCCGTGATGGTCGCGGTGATGTCGATGACGCCCGTCCACATGGCCGGGCACGGGGCGTCGATCGAGCTCGTGGGCCTGACCGTGAGCCTGCACATCGCGGGCATGTACGCGTTGTCGCCGCTCATGGGTGCGCTCGCGGACCGGCTGGGGGCGACGGTCGTGCTGGTCGGCGGGCTCGCGCTGCTCGTCGTCGCGTCCGCGGTGTCGGGGTTCGGCGGCGACGGCCACGTCGCCGTGACCGTGGGGCTCGTGCTGCTGGGCGTGGGCTGGTCGGCGGCGAACGTCGCCGGGTCGGCGGTCATGGCGGGCGCGATCCCCGGCGACGAGCGCGTCACGGTCCAGGGCGTGTCCGACGCGCTGATGTCGCTGGCCGGTGCGGGCGGCGGTGCGCTCGCGGGCGTCGCGCTCGCGCAGGTCGGGTACGGCGGGCTCACCGCGCTCGCCGGCGGGCTGGCGGTCGCGGGCGCGGTCGCAGTCGTCGCCGTCGCCCGTCCTGCGAGGGGCTGACCCGGTACCCGCGCAGGTCAGACCCTCGGGGGAAGCGCTCGCCCGGCAGCGGGGGCGACGCTGGGAGCAGTCCCCCGGAAGAAGGAACACCGTGTCCCGCCCTCGCCGTGCCCGCCGTCTGCTCGTCACGCTCCTCGTCGTCCTCCTGGTGCTCCTCACCGCCGGCGTCGGCCTCGTGTGGTTCGTCGGGCCCCGCTTCAACGTCTGGCTCGTGCCGCCTACGCCGCAGCGCTACGGCGACACCGTCCTGACGATGCTCGACGGCGGGCTGCACGCGTCGTCGCCGCAGTGGCACGACGAGCGCGAGCGCGCCCGCACCGCGATCGCGACGGCGGCCACGCTCGAGGACGTCGACGCGATCCTCGCCGAGGCCGTGCAGGTCGCGGGCGGCCCGCACTCGGCCCTGCTCCCGGCGCGCACCGACGCCACCGCACCCGCCCCCGCACTGCAGCAGCCCGCGTCCGTCGAGCGCGACGGCGGCGTCGCGACGCTCGTCGTGCCCGAGTTCACGGGCGACCTCGCGGCCGCGCAGGCGTACACCGACACCCTCGCGACGGGTCTCGCGGAGCCGGGCGTGTGCGGCGTCGTCGTGGACCTGCGCGGCAACTCCGGCGGCGACATGGGCCCGATGGTCGCGGGCGTGGCCAAGCTCCTGCCCGACGGCGTGCTCCAGACCTTCGTGACGGGTGAGCGGCGCAGCGAGGTGCGGCTCACGCGCGGACGCGTCACCGGTGGCGGCACGTCGATCACGGCACCCCACGCGACCCCGCGCCTCGACGTGCCCGTCGCGGTGCTGGTCGACGAGCACACCGCGAGCTCGGGCGAGCAGACCCTCATCGCGCTCCGCGGCCGCGAGGGCGTCCACGTCTTCGGCGTGCCGACCGCGGGCTACGCGAGCGTGAACCAGCAGATCCCCCTCTACACGGGCGCGACGCTGCAGCTCACGGTGGGCGTCACCGAGTCGCACACCGGCGAGCTGCTGGGCGAGGAGCCGATCCCGCCGGACACCGACACGGGCAGCGGGGCCGCCGCCGCGGGCGCCGCGCGCGCGTGGCTCACCGAGCAGGGCTGCGCCTGACGCCTCGGCGTGCAGCGCGCGCAGCGGCATCCCGGCACGTCGGCCACGCCCTACGCTCGCGTCGTGACCGTCGCCGCCGACCCGCACCGCCGTCCGGGACGCACGTCGTGACGGACGCCGAGCACGCCGGTCCCGACGTCGCTCCCGACGTCGCAGCCACCGACGGCCCCGTCGTCGCGCGCGGCCGCGAGGCCGTCGTGACCGACGCCGGCGCCGGCCTCGTGCGCCGCCGGTACCTCGACGGCCGCGACACCACCACCGAGGTCGCGCTGCACCGGCACGTCGCCGCGCACGGCTACCCCGTGCCCGCGCTGCACGAGCAGGAGCCGGGCGGCATGGTGATGGACCGGGTCGACGGCCCGACGCTGCTCGAGGCGTACGTCGCCGGCACGCTCGACGCCGACGCGGTCGCCGCGGTGCTGGCCGACCTGCACGCGCGCCTGCACGCGCTGCCCCCGCCGCTCGGCACGGCAGGGGGCGACCGCGTGCTGCACCTCGACCTGCACCCCGCCAACGTGCTGCTCGGCGCCGACGGGCCCGTGGTCGTGGACTGGGCGTCGGGACGCACTGGCGACCCGGCGCTCGACCTCGGGCACACCGCGATCGTGCTGGCGGAGGCCGCGGTCGCGGGCGTCGACGGTGCCGCGGGGGACGTCGCGGAGGTGGCCGTGAGCCGCACCCACCTGCGCGCGCTGCTGCTCGCTTTCCTGGCCGCCGTGGCCGCGCAGGACCCGCTCGCGCGGCTCGACGACGTCGTCGCGCGCCGTCTGCGTGACGGCATGCCGCCGGACACCGTGCAGGCCGGGGCGCGGCTGCTGCGCGACCTGGCGTCGGGCGCGGTCGACGCGGCGCCCGGCACCGTCGCCTGACCCGCGCTCGGCGCGCCGGCGCGGGACCCCGCGTGTGGGCGCCCCCGGGTACGGTCGCGGCGTGCCGCAGTACGACGTCGAGACCACCCTCTGGCAGGCCGGGTCCTGGGTGTTCGTCGACCTGCCGTTCGACGTCGCGGACGAGGTGGACGACCTGACGCGCGGCCGGCAGGGCGGGTTCGGGTCGGTCCGCGTCGAGGTGACGCTGGGCCCGACGACGTGGCGCACGTCGCTGTTCCCCGACAAGCGCCGCGAGACGTTCGTGCTGCCGGTCAAGCGCGCCGTGCGCGATGCCGCGGGTGCCGCGGTGGGCGACGCCGTGCGGGTCCGGCTGCGGCTCGTCGACGTCTGACGGTCGCGGCCTCACCGGTCGGGACCCTGCCAGGGCCCAGCGTCAGGACCGGACGCGCCCCTTCGCGAAGTACGTGAGCGGTCCGACCCAGTTGACGAGGATCGCGAGCGCCCACGCCGCCTTGGGACCGTTGACCTCGTCGGCGTCACGGCGCGCGAGGTCGCGGTACGCCGCGGCCGTGAGCGCGAGCTGCGCGGCCGAGACCACCACCACGCCGACGCGCCGCCGCGCGCTCAGGTCGCTCCACCGCTGGTGCTGCAGGTGCATGCCGCCCTCCTCGGTCGGTGCCGTCACGCACGGCGTCACCCCCATCGTCCCGCGTCCCGGCGCGCGCCGCAGGGCCGGACGTCCCGGCGCCCGGCCGGGCGACCGCCACGCACCCGGCGGGGCCTGGCACGCGCCCGGCGGGGCCCGGCGCGGGCCGCGCCCTCCGCCCCGCGCGGCTCGCCGCACGCTCGTAGCCTGGGCGCATGGAGCTCACCCTCACGCTCGACGAGGCCCTCGCGCTGGCGCGTGCGGCCGACGCGCTGCCGCCCGCGGTCACCGACGTCCGCGGCGACGACCGCGCGGTGCACGCCCGGGTCCGGGTGCACGAGCTACCCGGCGTCCCGGGGGCCGTGCGCCTCGCGACGCGGATGGCCGGACCGGTCGACGTGCGCGTCGAGGACCGGGGCGTCGAGGGGCGGCGGTGGCGCGTGGCCCTGGTCGCGTCGCACCCGAAGGTGCGCCTGGACCTCTCCGGGTTCGTCACCGACGGCGTCCGGGGCCAGCTCGGGAAGCTGCCGCCCGGTGTCGCCACCGCGTCCACGCAGGACGGCGCGACCGTCGTCGAGGTCGACCTCGGCCGGCTCGGCCCGCTCGTCGGGGAGGCGTTCCCCGCCGCGCGCGGGCTGCGCGTGCGCGTCGAGGACGTCGCGCTCGGCTCGCGGCTGCGCGTCACCGGCACCGTCGGCTGATCCGCGTCACGACACGCGCCGGCACCCGCCGCCCGGCACCCCCGCAGCGGGCCGCCGGCACGCGAGGTCGCCGTGCGACGCACAGCCGCGCGTCGTAGCGTCGGGCCCGTGACGGGAACAGGTGCGCGCACGGTGCTGGCCGACGGGTTCGAGCGGGTGCCGCCCGCGCTGCGACGCGCTCTCGAGGGCGTGGACGCGGTGGGTCGCACGTGGCGCCCCGGCCCGCGCGCCAACACGCTCGCGTGGCTCGTGTGGCACACGGCGCGCGTGCAGGACGCGCAGGTCGCGCCGCTCGCGGGCGTCGAGCAGGTGTGGACGGCCGACGGCTGGGCGGCGCGCCTCGCGCTGCCGTTCGCCGCCGACGCGACCGGCTACGGCCAGTCCCCCGCCGACGTCGCGCGCGTCGACGCGGACCCGGCACTGCTGCTCGGCTACCTCGACGCGACGACCGCGCAGACCCTGGCGTACCTCGAGCGGATCGACGACGGCGACCTCGGCACGGTCGTCGACGAGGGCTGGGACCCGCCCGTGACGCTCGGCGTGCGGCTCGTCAGCGTGCTGGCGGACTGCCTCGAGCACACCGGGCAGGCCGCGTACCTGCGCGGTCTGCTCGACGCGCGCTG
>NZ_LNTD01000162.1 GCF_001462455.1 Cellulomonas sp. B6 | reverse complement strand
GTCGGACGTGGACGGCCCGTCTCGGGCTGCTCGACCACGCGCTGGTCGGTCTCGTGCTGGTGGTGCTCGTGGTGAGCAGGTCGGGCAGGCTCGTCGTCGCCGGGCTCGCGGCCGCCCCGGCTGCGAACGCCGCGGGCGGCGTCACCGTGACGTTCACGGCGCGCGACTCGTGGACCACCGGGCACGAGGTCGCGGTGACGGTGACCAACACGGGGACCACGAGCGTCTCGACGTGGTCCGTGGACTTCCGCCTGCCGGACGGCCGGGCGATCACGAGCTCGTGGGACGCCGACGTCACGCGCGACGGCCAGTCCTACCGGGCGAGCAAGAAGAGCTGGGCCGGCGCGCTCGCGCCCGGGGCGTCGCAGACCTGGGGCTACGTCGCCTCGGGCGCCTGGGCCGCGCCGACGTCCTGCACCGTCAACGGCGGCTCGTGCACCGGCGGCGGCGCGACGCCCACGCCCACCACGACGCCGACGCCCACCACGACCCCGAAGCCCACGGCGACACCCACCCCGACGCCCACGAGCAGCCCCACGCCCACGCCCACGACGCCGCCGCCGGGCGGGTCCAAGGTCGTCGGCTACTTCGCCGAGTGGGGCGTCTACGGCCGCAACTACCACGTCAAGGACGTCCAGACCTCCGGCTCGGCCGACCGCCTGACCCACATCCTCTACGCGTTCGGCAACACCACCGGCGGCCGCTGCTCGATCGGCGACTCCTACGCCGACTACGAGAAGGCCTACACCGCCGAGCAGTCCGTCGACGGCAAGGCCGACACGTGGGACCAGCCGCTGCGCGGGTCGTTCAACCAGCTGCGCAAGCTCAAGGCCATGCACCCGAACCTCAAGGTCATCTGGTCGTTCGGCGGCTGGACGTGGTCGGGCGGCTTCACGCAGGCCGCCGCGAACCCCGAGGCGTTCGCGCAGTCCTGCTACGACCTGGTCGAGGACCCGCGGTGGGCGGACGTCTTCGACGGCATCGACGTCGACTGGGAGTACCCCAACGCGTGCGGCCTCACGTGCGACGCGTCGGGCCCGCAGGCGCTCGACCGGGTCGTCACGGCGCTGCGCAACACGTTCGGCTCGTCGGCCCTGGTGACCGCGGCCATCACGGCCGACGGCTCGAACGGCGGCAAGATCGACGCGACGGACTACGCGACCGCGGCGACCAAGCTCGACTGGATCATGCCGATGACCTACGACTACTTCGGCGCGTTCGCGCCGCAGGGCCCGACGGCCCCGCACTCGCCGCTGACGTCGTACACCGGCATCCCGCAGCAGGGCTTCACCTCCGAGGCGGCCGTGAACAAGCTAATCGCCAAGGGCGTGCCCGCCAGGAAGATCCTGCTGGGCGTCGGGTTCTACGGCCGCGGGTGGACGGGCGTGACGCAGTCCGCCCCCGGCGGCACCGCGACCGGTGCGGCCCCCGGCACGTACGAGCCGGGCATCGAGGACTACGAGGTGCTCACGACGCGGTGCCCGGCAACCGGCACGGTCGGCGGCACCGCGTACGCGAGGTGCGGCAGCGAGTGGTGGAGCTACGACACCCCCCAGACCATGGCGTCCAAGATGACCTGGGCCCGCGGCAAGGGCCTGGGCGGCGCGTTCTTCTGGGAGCTGTCGGGCGACACCCCCGACGGCGAGCTGATCCGCGCCGTCGCCGGCGGGTGGTGACGCGCACCCGACCCGCGTGACGCGCGTGCCCCCGGCCGGTCGAGGCCGGGGGCACGCGCCGGGCGGAACGTCCCCGGACGTGTGGTTGACGTCACGTGTCCGGTTCCGGTAGACCTGCGTCCGGTGCCACAACGGCGTGACGCCGAACGCAAGTCACGGGCCCGGTCCCTCGGTAGGTCGGCGCCCGACGTGCTCGCCGGTCGCGCAGCGACGGCGGCGGGCACGTGCGAGGTGGGAGCGCGACCACGGTCCGGGAGCCGGCGTCTCGGCGTCGACCAGCGTTCGCGACGGCGCGTCATCGTGCCGTGGCAGCACGACGGGGCCCGGACGTCGCCGCCCGGACCCCGCCGTCCGCCAGTCCGCGCCGCGCTCGCCGACGCCTGGTCAGCGACCCAGCGCGTCGATCGCCGCGACCTCGTCGGCGCTCAGCGAGAACCCGAGCGTGCCCAGGTTCTCCTCGATGCGCTCGCGACGCACCGACTTGGGGATCACGACCACGTCGTGCTCGACGTGCCAGCGCAGCACCACCTGCGCGGGCGTCACACCGTGCGCGCGCGCCGCCGCGACGATCGGCTCGGCGTCGAGGTCGGTGCGCTTGAGCGGGCTGTACCCCTCCACCACGACGCCGCGCTCGCGGTGCGCCGCCAGCAGGTCCGGGTCGTGGTCGACCGGCGAGTACGGGATCTGGTTGACCGCGGGCGCCTCGCCCGTGGCCGCGATGAGCTCGTCGATCTGCGCGATCGAGTAGTTCGAGACGCCGATCGAGCGGGTCAGGCCCTCGTCGCGCGCCCGGCGCAGCTCCTGCCACACCTCGGGGCTGGCCTGCTTGTGCGGCGGCCAGTGGATGAGCCACAGGTCGACGTGGTCGGTGCCGAGCGCGGCCAGCGACTCGGTGATCGTCCGCCGCTCGCGGCCCGCGTGGTCCGGCGGGAGCTTGGTGGTGACGAAGACGTCGTCGCGGTCGATGCCCACGGTCGCGAGCGCGCGCCCGACCTGCGCCTCGTTGCCGTAGCCCGTCGCGGTGTCGACGTGCCGGAACCCGAGCTGCAGCGCGGCCGAGACGGCGAGCTCCGCGTCGGAGCCCTCCGCCTGCCACGTGCCGAACCCGAGCACGGGGATCGCGCCGCCGGGGATGGTCAGGGTGGGGGTGGTGATGTCGGTCATGCCCTTCATCGTCACCGAGGCCGCGGGCCGCCGCAGGTCGGGGCGACATCTCCTCCGCGGGACGGAGCGGACGGCGCGATGTCGGTCGCGCGACCGATCGACCGCGCCCGCACGCGCTGCTGGACTGGACCGATGGACGTCACGACCCCCTCGCCGGACGAGAGGCCGACCGGTCGCGCCGGCCGCGGCGAGCAGCGCGAGAGGTTCCGCCTGCTGCTCACGCTCGTGCGTCCGCACCGGCGCACGCTCGGCCTGGGTCTGCTGCTGGGCCTCGCCGCCACCGGCCTCGGGCTCGCGACGCCCATGGTGACCAAGTGGGTGCTCGACACGCTCGGCACCGGGCAGTCCCTCGCGCGGCCCGTCGTCTGGCTGCTGGGGCTGTTCGTCGTCGGTGCCGTCATCGGGTACGTGCAGGCGGTCGTCATGGGCGCGCTCGCCGAGCGCATCGTGCTCGACGCGCGCGAGTCGCTCGTGCGTCGCTACCTGCGCGCGACGGTCCAGGCCGTCACCGGTCGCCCGACCGGGGAGCTCGTCACGCGCGTCACGTCGGACACCGTGCTGCTGCGCGAGGCGACGTCCTCGAGCCTCGTCGGCCTCGTCAACGGGGTCGTGGCCCTGGTGGGCACGCTCGTGCTCATGGGCGTCCTGGACCGGGTGCTGCTGGGTACGACGGTCGCGGCGCTCGTGGTCGTCGGGGTGGTCATGGCGCTGCTGCTCCCTGGGATCGGTGCCGCCGAGAAGGCGTCGCAGGAGGCGCTCGGCACGCTCGGCGGCACGCTCGAGGGGTCGCTGCGCGCGGTCCGCACCGTCAAGTCCAGCCGGGCCGAGGCCCGCCAGGGCGCCGCGGTGCTCGCGGCGGCGCGGGACGCGCGCGACCACGCCGTGCGCGCCGTGCGGACGTCCGCGCTCGCGTGGACGGTGTCGGGGGGCGGCATCCAGCTCGCGATCATCGTGGTGCTCGGGTTCGGTGCGTGGCGCGTCGGGCAGGGCGAGCTCGCGGTGTCGAGCCTCGTCGCCTTCCTGCTCTACGCGTTCAACATCGTCGGGCCCATCAGCGAGCTGACGCAGTCCCTCACGCAGCTGCAGTCGGGCGTCGCCGCTGCGGCGCGCATCGGCGAGGTCGCGACCATGGACGTCGAGCCCGAGGTGCCCGCCGCACCGCACCCGGCGCGGCCTCGCGGCACCACGCCCGGCGGCGACGCCGCACACCCCGACGACGCCGCACGCCCCGGCGATGCCGCACACCCCGACGACTCCGTTCCCGTGGTCGAGCTGCGTGACGTCACCGCGCGGTACGGGCCCGGTCTGCCGCCGGCCGTGCAGGGGCTGTCGCTCGCGATCCCGCGCCGCGGGCACACCGCGCTCGTCGGGCCGTCCGGCGCCGGCAAGACCACGGTGTTCTCGCTGCTGCTGCGGTTCCTCGAGCCGACCGACGGAGGCCTGCGGCTCGACGGCCGCCCGTACGACACGTGGAGCCACGCCGACGTGCGGTCGCGGTTCGCGTACGTCGAGCAGGAGACCCCGGTGGTGCCCGGCACCATCCGCGACAACCTGCTGTTCAGCAACCCCGACGCGACCGAGGAGGACCTGGCGCGCGCGCTCGCGGCCGTGCGGCTCGACGGCGCGTTCGACGCGCTGCCCGACGGCCTCGACACGCGGCTGTCGGAGACCTCGGTCTCGGGCGGGCAGCGTCAGCGCATCGCGCTCGCGCGCGCCCTGGTGTGCCGGCCGCAGGTCATGCTGCTCGACGAGGCGACCGCCCAGGTCGACGGCCTCACCGAGGGTGCGGTGCACGACGCCATCCGCGCGCTGGCCGCGACGGGCGCGGTCGTCACGGTCGCGCACCGGCTCTCGACGGTCGTCGACGCCGACACGATCGTCGTGCTGGAGCACGGTCGCGTGCGGGCGCGCGGCACGCACGCCGAGCTGCTCGCCGGCGACGACCTGTACCGCGAGCTCGTCGCGGCGCTGCGGATCGCCGACCAGCCGTCCGACGCGACGCCCGTCGCGCCGGACGGGACCACGGCGGACGCGACGACCGTCACCGGCTGAGCGGGGCTCAGGCGTCCGAGCCCGGGTCCGTCCGGCCGGGCCCGGCCGCCAGCCGGTCCGTCGGGCGCCCCGTCAGGCCCAGCTCGTCGGCCAGGAACAGGAACGCGCGCGCGTACGGCTGGCCCGCGATCTCCTCGCGCACCCGCTCCCAGTCGATCTGCTCGCGCAGCGCGCGGGCCATCGGCAGCAGCCACGTGAAGTCGCAGTAGTGCTCGCCGAGCACGCGCATCTTCGCCGAGATGATGTCGGTGGCCGGCAGCACGGGCATGCGGACCGCGAGGACCTCGAGCACGTCGGCGCGCGCGAGGTCCTCGTGCGTCACGGGCTCGCCGACCATCCGGAAGATGACGTCGACGAGCTGACCGTGGTGGTACGCCTTGAACAGCCAGTTCTCGGCGGGGTCCTGCACGTCCAGACCCGCGGCCGCGAGGGCCGCACGGGCGGCGTCGACGTCCTCCTCGGCGACCGCGAAGTCCGCGTCGTGGCTCGGCTCGGGCGCACCGCGCGCCCACGCCGCGTACCCGCCGACGAGCGCGAACGGGATCTGCGCGTCGAGCAGCGCGACGGCCGTGCGGCGCAGCGCGTCCTGCAGGGCGGCGCGGTCGTCGGGTGTCGCGGCGCCGGTCGGCACCGGCAGCGGCGCCGGGGCGGCGCCCGTGAGGGGCTGGGGCGTCGGGGTCGAGGGCATGCAGGGTGTCTACACCGCGTGCGGGGACCGCGCCCGCCGAGCGGGGGCGGTGCGGTGCGCGGGGCCGCGCGCCGCGTCGCCCCTCCCGTGCCCGGCCCGCGCGCGCCCGTCGCCTGCCGTGCGGGCCCGCTGCGTCCGGGTCAGAATCGCCGCGTGCGGCTCGCGACCTTCAACATCCTGCACGGACGCTCGCCCGCGGACGGCCGCGTCGACCTGGACCGGTTCGCGGCGGCCGTCCGGCACCTCGACGCCGACGTGCTCGCGCTGCAGGAGGTCGACCGCGCGCAGCCGCGCTCGCACGGCGCCGACCTCACGGCCGTCGCGGCGCAGGCGATGGGCGCGACGCACCACCGGTTCGTCGCGACGCTGCACGGCGAGCCCGGGCTGTGGGTGGCCGGCACGGGGGAGGAGCAGCCCGCGTCCGCCGCGTACGGCATCGCGCTTCTCTCGCGCGTGCCCGTGCAGGAGTGGCGCGTCCTCACGCTGCCCACGCTGCGCCGGCGCGCGCCCGTCCGGTTCCCGGGTGCGCGGTGGCCCGCGCTCGTGCGCGACGAGCCGCGCACCGCGCTCGCGGCCGTGCTCGACGACGACGGCCGCCCGCTGACCGTCGTCGGGACGCACCTCACGTTCATCCCCGGCTGGAACGTCCGTCAGCTGCGGCACCTCGTGCGCACGGCCCGCACGCTGCCCGGGTCGCACGTCGTCATGGGCGACCTCAACCTGGCCGGGGAGCAGCCGGCGCGGCTCACGGGCCTGCGGCCGCTCGTGCGCGCCGCGACGTTCCCGGTGGACGAGCCCGTGCGGCAGCTCGACCACGTGCTCGGCGGGCCGGGTGTGCGCGCGGTCGGGGTCGGCGAGGCCGTGGACACGGGTCTGTCGGACCACCGCGCGCTCGTCGTCGACGTGACGCGCTGACGCCGCCCGCCGGCCGCCGCCGTGCCCACGCGCGTCTCCGCTCGTGGGTCGAGCGGGGTGTCGATCCGCGTGTCGATCGCGGAGGGTAGGGGGTGACGGCGGGCGTCGCAGCCCGGGTGCCCGGCGTGTCCGGTCCGGTCTCGCGACGCGGACCAGCGTTTGCGTCCCCGCCCCGTGCCGGGTCACGGTGGAGGACGTCCGACGGCGTCGGACCGGGGCTCGTCGTCCCGCCCCCGGCACCTCCCCCCGTGCCGCGGCGGGCGGGGCGTGGTGGCCCGGCCGACGTCCCCCAGGCCACCGGAGAGGAGCGCTACGTGCTCACCCTGACCGAGAACGCCCAGACCGCCGTCGAGACCCTCACGACTCGCGCGGGACTGCCTGACGAGGGCGGTCTGCGCATCGCCGAGCAGGACTCGGGAGGCTTCGAGCTCGCGCTCGTGGCCGAGCCCGCACCGGGTGACGACGTCGTGGCGCAGGGCGCCGCGCGCGTCTACGTCGACCAGCGCACGTCGCAGTCCCTGGCGGACCAGCAGCTGGACGTCGAGCCCGCCGGCGAGGGCACCGCGTTCACGCTCACGCGCCAGTAGGCCGGACGCCCGGTCGACGCGGCCGGGCGGATCGCACGAGGGGCGGACCACCCGCGGGTGGTCCGCCCCTCGTCGTGACCGGCTGCACGTGCCGTGCGGGCCGTTGCGGCGCCGCGCGGGTCGTCAGGCTCCGCCGAGCAGGTCCTCGAACGACGGCACGGCGTCGTACAGGCCGCCGCGCGTGACCCGCGGCCGGGCCGCGACGCGCTCGGCCAGCTCGGCGGCCGCGCGGCGCACGCGGTCGGGCAGCGGCTTGACGTCGTCGTCGCCCGCCTCGGCCCAGTCGTCGGTCGCCGCGAACACCGTGGTCGGCACGACGTCGGCGCGCAGGTACGCGAACAGCGGGCGCATCGCGTGCTCGAGCACGAGCGAGTGCCGCGACGTGCCGCCCGTCGCGCCCAGCAGCACGGGCGTGCCCTGCAGCGCGTCGGTCTCGAGCACGTCGAGGAACGACTTGAACAGGCCCGCGTAGGACGCGGTGAACACGGGCGAGACCGCGATGACGCCGTCGGCGCCCGCGACCGCGGC
The DNA here is from genome assembly GCF_001462455.1 of Cellulomonas sp. B6. Classification (GTDB taxonomy): domain Bacteria; phylum Actinomycetota; class Actinomycetes; order Actinomycetales; family Cellulomonadaceae; genus Cellulomonas. The sequence continues at coordinate 401 of NZ_LNTD01000162.1, read as the reverse complement.
CTGCGCTGCGGCGAGGTCGGGGCGCGCGTACCCGGTGAGCGTCATGTCGACGACGTCGTGCGCGAGGCCGCGCAGCTCGACGACCTCGAGGGTCGTGTCGATGCCGCGCGCGGTGAGGTCGGCGACGGTCGCCTCGGCGAGGCGGTCGGCCAGCAGCCGCGTCGACGACGGCTGGGACACGCCGCCCGAGACGACGACGATCGAACGGGACGTCATGGGGTCCTCCTGCAGGACGGGGTGCGTCCACGCTGCCACCGGTGGTGCCGGTGCGCGCGGCGGGCTGGATCGCCCTCTCGCGGGGTGGGGGCGATCCAGCCCTGCCCGTGCGTCGTCCGGTCAGCGGGAGTCGCTGCCCTCGTGCTCGACCGCCGCGCGGCCCGCCTCGAGCCGCGCGACCGGTA
>NZ_LNTD01000161.1 GCF_001462455.1 Cellulomonas sp. B6 | reverse complement strand
GTTCGGTGCCGGGCGCGGACGTGCCCGGGGCGGGGGCGCGCCGCGCGCCGAGGTCCTCGAGGACCTTGAGGGTGTGGGCCAGGTCGGCCACGGACGGCCGGGGGTGCTGCACCTGCGTGAGCGTGGTGCGGGCACGCGCGCCGATCAGCGCGAGCACGGCGTCGGCGTCGGCCGGGTCGGCCAGGTCGAGGCCGTGGCGCGCGAGACGCCGCGCGCCGGCCTCGCACAGGCGGCGCAGCGCACGCTCCCCCGCGCGGCCGTCGCGGCTCTGCATGGTCCACGCCGTCTCGGCGATCTCGCCGCGCGCACCGTCGCTGCGCTGCGTGGTGCCCCGCGCGGCCCGCGGCTCGACGTGCGCGTCGAGCCGCTGGAGCACCGCGACCGCCGCGGCCACCGCGAGCCCGACGACGCCGGCCGGCACCGGGTGCGCCCCGAGCGCCCACGTGAGCGCGGCGACCAGCAGCCCGACGACCGCCGGTCGCAGGATCGCACCGCGCGCGTCCGCGAGCGCGTCGCGCAGGCGGTCGAGGGCGGGTGCGGGGCTCATGTCGCCGTCCCGTCGCCGGGTGCGTCGTCGCCGGCCCGCAGCACCAGGCCCCGCCCGACCGTCTCCAGCAGGTCGCGCGCGCGCCGCACGTCGTCGGGCGTCACGGGGTGCGAGCCGAAGCGCGCCGCGAGGTACAGGTCGAGCAGCGCGCGCGTCGCGGCCGGGTCGGCGCGCGTCGCACCCAGCACCGCGACGGCGAACTCGCTCGCGGTCTGCGCGCGGTCCCGCTCGACGCCGGTGCGCGCGGCGGCGGTCTCGACCGCGACCCACGCCGCGACGACGGCGTCCCCGGGCGGCACGTCCTCCTCGAGCGCACGGGTCGCCGTGGCGACGCCCTCGCGCAGCGCAGCGACGCCGGACTCGGTGAGCTCACCGGTCTCGCCGTCGCCGAGCGGCTCGTCGTCCTCGTCGTCGCGACGGTCGAACCGCCAGCCGCGCGCGAGGTGCCGCCCCACCACGACCAGGACGGTGAGGACCGCGAGCAGCGCGACGGCCTGCACGGCGCGGACCAGCCACGGCAGCCACGCGGGCGGCTCGGGCGTCTCCTGCGAGCCGTCCTCGACCTCGGGCGGCTCCGTCGCCTCGGGTGGTGGGGGCGGCGTGAACGTCGCGACCGGCACGTCGATGCGGCGTGCCTGCAGCTCCAGCGGGCCGGACAGCGCCGCGCCCAGCACCCCGACGACCACGAGCAGGGCGGCCAGCGCCGTGACCACGCTCGTGCGGCGGGTGGGCACGGGCAGGACCTCCGGTCGACGACGGCGGGGCGGACGTGCCGGTCAGGCTAGCGTCCCGCGCCGACGCGGGGGTGGCGTCGCGGCCGGTTGCTAGCCTCGCCCGGTGATGCGGTGGGCCCGGTGAGCGACGTCCTGGACGCGCTGCGTCGTCACCCCGACGTCGAGGCCGAGAACCTGCACGCGGTCGACGCGACCGACCGGCTGCTGCTCGACGAGGCGGCGCCGCTGCTCGTGGGCGCACCCGCCGGGAGCGTCGTCGTGATCGGCGACCGGTACGGCGCGCTGACCCTGGGCGCGATCGCGCGGCACGGCATCAGCGGCGTGCGCGTGCACCAGGACCGGCTGACCGGTGAGCGTGCGCTGCACGCCAACGCCGAGCGCCTGGGGCTGGGCGGCTTCACGTCGCACGGGCTGACGCCGGACCTGGTAGCGGGTGCGCGGGTCGTGCTGCTACAGCTGCCGCGCGCGCTCGACGCCCTGGACGAGGTCGCAGCGCTCGTCGCCGAGCACGCGGACCCCGACGTCGTGGTCGTGGCGGGCGGGCGCGTCAAGCACATGACGACGGCCATGAACGACGTCCTCGCGCGGCACCTGGGCCGGGTCGAGGCGCGGCTCGCACGGCAGAAGTCGCGCGCGCTCGTCGCGTCGTCGCCGCGCCCCGCCGCCGAGCGGCCCGCGCGCCGCTGGCCCGAGCGGGCCGAGCACCCCGACCTCGGCCTGGTCGTCTGCGCGCACGGCGGCGCGTTCGCGGGTACCGGCGTCGACATCGGCACGCGCGCGCTGCTGCGGCACCTCGACGCGGTGCCGACGACCACCGGGACGGCCGTCGACCTCGGCTGCGGCACGGGGGTGCTGGCCGTCGCGCTCGCCCGCCTGCACCCCGGGCTCGACGTCGTCGCGACCGACGAGTCGGCCGCCGCCGTCGCGTCCGCCCGCGCCACCGTCGACGCGAACGACGTCGCCGACCGCGTCCGCGTCACGCGCGCCGCCGGCGCCGACGACCTGCCCGACGCGAGCGTCGACCTCGTGCTGCTCAACCCGCCGTTCCACGTCGGCGCGACCATCGCCCCGCAGGTCGCCCACGACCTGTTCGCGCAGGCCGCGCGCGTGCTGCGCCCCGGCGGCGAGCTGTGGGCCGTGTGGAACTCCCACCTGCGGTACCGGCCCGCGCTCGAGCGCGTCGTCGGGCCGACGCGGCAGGTGGGGCGGGACCCGAAGTTCACGGTGACGGCGTCGGTGCGGGCCTGAGGCGACCTGCGGCTCGGAGCTCGCCCGTCCCCCTCGTCACGGCGGGGACCCTTCGCCTCGAACCGCAGCGCCACGAGGTGCTTGTCCCCGTCGGCCTCGACGGGGCGATGACCGCCTCGGTCGGGGTCACGCGTCCTGGAAGACGAACGGGTTCATGATCTTGGTGCCCCACAAGCGCTCGCGTTCGCGCTTGGTCAGCAGCGCGGCGTCGGCCGCCTCGTCCCACTGCGCGTTGATGATCTCGACCTGCTCGTCGACGATGTCCTGCGCCTCGGCCCGATCGAGCAGGTACACCTCGGCCGCGTCGACGCACACCGCGAACCTGCTCTCTCGCTCGCCGCCTCGCCCGATCGCCAACGCCTGCGCCGCGGTCTGCCCGACGCGCGGACGCGGGTCGATGTCGTACGCCGGCGTCAACGTCGCCAGACCTGTGACCGGGTCCCAGAACGCGGCGTGGTTGCGGGCGTGGTCGTCGAAGTTGCCCACAGCGATGTTGAGCACGATGCGGGCGAACAACTCGCGCAGCGTAGCGACCGGGTCGGTGAACGTCGCCCGGATCTTGTCCGCGAGCTCGGGATAGGTCAGGTAGTGCCCGAAGTGCTCGTCCTCCTCCAGCAACGTCAGTGCCGAGACCATCATGCGGCGTCCCCCACCTGGGGCACGGTCGAAGCGCTCGACGAGCAGCACGTCGCGGCCTGCGGTCGTGATGACCTGCGTCGAGGCGACGTCCAGCCCCACGCGGCGCGCGAGGTCCATGGCGACGCCTTCCTCCTTGACCCGCGGACCAGTGTCGGTGGTGGAGGAGAACTTCGCGATCAGGTGACGACCGTCGGCCTCGATCAGCGCCTTCGGGCGTGCGCCACCGACGGAGGTGCCACGCAGCAGCGCCTCGGACAGCGCAGGGGTCAGCTCTTGGCCGTCCTCGAGGCGCTGCGCTGCGGTCATGAGCTCCTCGAGCGGGACCGGGTCGACGTTGCGCGGCACGTACGTCGTCGCGGACTCCTGGAAGTCCAGGGCCCCGATGCGGTCCGAGCCCGATCCCAGCATGTACGCCAAGGTGCTCAGCTGCCCCCGCGACCCTGCGCGGTCCGCGTGGCGGTCCTCCAGGATGCGACGCCCCCAGGCGTCAGGAGCACCGTCACCCAGGACGCCCGCGATCCGCAGGGCGCCCAGCGGCTCGATGACTCCCCGGCGCAGCGGCAGCTCGGGGGCGTACAACGGCACAGCCCCGGGGGCGTCGCGGTAGCTGCGGCCGTAGGTGAACGTGTGCCGCTGCTCGTCCGGTCCTCCGGACCCGGGCACCACGTCGATGCGGCCGACCACGACCGGTTCGAGCGCCCCTTCCGACCATGCCCACACGTACGCCGTCGTCGGCTCAGAAGTCGTCATCGACCGCTTCCTTGCTCGCCCGGACACGCTGCGGCAGCAGCAGCGCGCGACGCGACTCCGCCGAGCGCAGCTCGCTGACCTCACGGCGGTCGTCGCCGAACAGCGGGATGCCGAGCAGCGTCGCGACCTCGAAGACCACGCCGATGGCCACGGTCGGCTCGCCACGCTCGATGTTTCGCAGCGTCTGGACGGAGATGCCCGCACGGGCAGCGAGGTCGCGTGCGGTCCAGCGCCGCTCACGGCGCGCGTTCGCCACCATCAGGCCGAGGATCTCGACCGCGACCCGCGCCGGACGCGAGTACGTGTGTGTCCGGGAACGCATCTCACCTTCAAGGTGCTAGTAGATCGTCGTTTAAATGCTCTAAGCAACCTTAGAGCGTCACTTCACGTCGCGCGACCCCCCTTCCTGCGGAACCCAGTGCTCGGCGGACGACACCACGCGGACGCGGTGCGGCCGCTCGCGTCGGGTACGGGCCCGCCACGAGGCCGCGCTCACCGGCCTTCCCGGCAGGACGCCGGTCCGTCGTCGACGACGTCCGCGTCCACCGCACCCCTGGGCGTGGGCGGTCCGCACGACGCGGCCGGCGCTCTGGGAGACTGGCGCCATGCCGCTCGACGACGCCCCCGCGCCCCGCGTCCCCCTCGCCGACGTCACGCCGGCCATCGCCCTCGGCCCGCTCGACGGCCGCTACCGGCCGACGGTCGCGCCGCTGGTCGACCACCTGTCGGAGGCCGCGCTGAACCGCGCGCGCGTCGAGGTCGAGGTCGAGTGGGTCATCCACCTGACGTCGCACGCCGTCGTGCCCGGTGCGCCCGAGCTCGCGCCCGACGAGCAGCGGTACCTGCGGGACGTCGTCGCGACGTTCGGCGCCGCGGAGGTCGCCGAGCTCGCGGAGATCGAGCGCACGACGGTCCACGACGTGAAGGCCGTCGAGTACTTCCTCAAGCGGCGCCTGGCCGCGGCGCCCGACGCGCTGCGCGCCGACACCGTGCTGCCGCAGGTCAACGAGCTCGTGCACTTCGCGCTGACCAGCGAGGACGTCAACAACCTGTCGTACGCGCTCATGGTGCGCGGCGCGGTGCGCGAGGTCTGGCTCCCGGCCGCGGTCGCGCTGACGGACGAGGTCGCGGCGCTCGCCGTCGAGCACGCCGAGGTGCCGATGCTCGCGCTCACGCACGGCCAGCCGGCGACGCCGACGACGCTCGGCAAGGAGGTCGCGGTGCTCGCGCACCGCCTGCGCCGCCAGCTGCGCCGCATCGAGGGCGACGAGTACCTGGGCAAGCTCAACGGCGCGACCGGCACGTACGGCGCGCACCTCGCGGCCGTGCCGGACGCGGACTGGCAGGTCGTGTCGCGGACGTTCGTGGAGCACCTGGGCCTGACGTGGAACCCGCTGACCACGCAGATCGAGTCGCACGACTGGCAGGCCGAGCTGTACTCCGACGTCGCCCGCTTCAACCGGGTGCTGCACAACCTCGCGACCGACGTGTGGACGTACATCAGCCGCGGCGTCTTCACGCAGATCCCCGTCGCGGGGGCCACGGGCTCGTCGACCATGCCGCACAAGGTCAACCCGATCCGGTTCGAGAACGCCGAGGCCAACCTCGAGATCTCGTCGGCCCTGCTCGACACGCTGGCCTCGACGCTCGTGACGAGCCGCCTGCAGCGCGACCTCACGGACTCCACGACGCAGCGCAACATCGGCCCGGCGTTCGGGCACTCGCTGCTCGCGATCGACAACGTGCGCCGCGGGCTGCGCGCGCTGTCGGTGGACCGCGCGCTGCTCGAGCGCGAGCTCGACGCCAACTGGGAGGTACTGGGCGAGGCCGTGCAGTCGGCCATGCGCGCGGCCTCGGTCGCGGGCGTCGCCGGCATGGAGAACCCGTACGAGCGCCTCAAGGAGCTGACGCGCGGCCACCGCCTCACGGCGCAGGACATGCGGGACTTCGTGGACGGTCTCGGGCTGCCCGCGGACGTCACCGAGCGGCTGCGTGTCATGACCCCGGCGGCCTACACCGGGATGGCGGCCCGACTGGTCGCCCACCTGGGGTAGGGGGCCCGCCCGGTCTGTCCGGTTCAGGGTCGGATCGTCCCCCGTCTGCGTCACCCGTTCGGATCATTTCTCACCTGTCAGTGGGAGCGATCCCCGTCGAGGCGCTTCGACACCTGGACATCCGCCCGGGATGGGCGTCAGAATCGTCGCCGTCGTCGGAATCCTCCCCTTCATCCGATCCGGCAAGGAAGCCCTCCCGTGACTCTCATGCAGAAGGCGATCACCCCGTCGCTGACGCAGGCGCACCTCACGCAGGGCCACGACCGCATCGCCGGTTACGTGGTCCGCGCGGAGGACGTCGCGTTCGCGACGACCCCGGCCCAGCTCTTCGAGGTGCACGGTCTCGGCTACCCCGGGTCGCCGTTCAGCCCGTACGACCGGTTCATCGACATCCTGCGGTTCGAGTCGTCGCCCCAGCTGCAGTACCGCGACGTCCCGGGCTACATCGTCCCGCTGTGGTGGCTGCGCCACTCGCGCATCCCCCCGGGCGCGGAGCTGATCCGCGTCCACGACGACGGCACGTCGACGCTGCTCGCGCGGTACGGCGACGTCGGCACGGGCTGGACCGTCACGCAGCTCGGCGCGACGCGGCCGTCGCTCGCGTCGCTGTCGCGGTGCGTCGGTCCCGTGGCCAAGTGGCACGGCGCGTACCTCGAGGCCGACGTCGTCGACGGCGGGCACACGGTCGTGCTGGCGCTCGCCAACCCGCCGCTCGCCGAGACGGGCTTCCACCAGTCGCCGTCGGGCCGGTGGTACCGCCGGGTGGCCCGCGAGGACGTCACCGAGCTGTTCGAGCTCGACCTGACCGCCCGGTGGAACGGCCTGTCGGTCCGCGTGGTCGACCAGTGGCAGGACGCGCAGCGGTACGTCGTCGCGCGGATCTCGCACCTGGGCGACGACATCGAGCGCGCCGAGCGGCTCCACCTCGAGCGCGTCGAAGCCGGCGTGTACGAGGCGATCGTCTACGCCGCCGAGCTGACCGACATCGAGACGAACCAGGTGGTCCCGCACACCTGGGCGCCCGGCCCCGCCGCGCAGCAGCGGCACTGGGCGCACTCGTGACAACTTGTCCGTGAATTTTCACCCACGCGGGCCACTGCTCCACTAGCATCGAGACATACCGGCACGAACCCGAGCGGCGCTGCGCGCAGCGCCCGGGTCCTGGTCAGCGTCGTCGCTGGCCCACAGACCGCACCGGGCCTGGTCCTCCCCCCCGACCAGGCCCGGTGCGCTTTTTCACCCGGTCGGACCGGCGCCGCCATGGCGATCGACCCGCCCCGCCACCTCCGGGTCGCCGGGCACGGCGCGGCGACGACCCCGCGTCCGGTGGCGCCCCGCGGGCGTCAGGCGGAGGTCGTGGTGACCGCGGGCACCTCGACCGCCGCGAGCTCGGCCAGCGCACGCGCGTAGCCGGCCGCGTCGCCCGCGCGTGCTGCGGCGCGTGCCGCGACGGTCGGACCGTGCAGCTGCGCGCGCGCACGTCGGCGCAGCGCACGCGCGTGCGGGTCGTCGGGCGAGGATCCGGGCAGCGCGTCGAGCGCCGACTCGAGCCCGCCGAGCACGCGCGTGCGCTCGGCGACCACCGCGGGGTCCCACTCGCGGACGCGGCGGTCGGCCTCGAAGTCCTCGGCGGCACGCTCGACGACGCCCCGCGCATGCTGCAGCGCCGCGTGCTCGGCCGGCGCGTGCTCGGCGACCGACTGCAGCGACACCAGCGCGACGCCCGGCAGCGAGCGCACGTCGGGGTCGACGTCGTGGCGCAGCGCCAGGTCGACGACCGTCAGCGGCCGCGGCGCACCGCGACGCACCGCGGCCAGCGCCTCGACGCCGAGCACCGCACCCGCGGCGCCCGAGCAGGCGACCACGAGATCGGCCTGCGCGACCTCTCCGAGCAGGTCGGCCCCCGCGGGCAGCGCCGTGACGCCGCGCTGCGCGGCGAACCGGCCGGCGCGCCCGCTCGGCGAGAAGACCCGCACGTCACTCACGCCGCGGGCCTTGAGGGCCGCGAGGCTCGCGCCCGCGTACGAGCCGGTGCCGATGAGCACGCAGCGGACGCCCGCCCAGTCCGCGTCCGGCGCGGGCACCGAGGCGTCGGCGCCCGCCCGCGGCAGCGTCCGTGCCGCGAGGTCGAGCGCGACACCGACGACCGAGCGCCCGGTCGACCCGAGCCCCGTCGCGGCCTCGACCGCGCGGGACGCGCGCGACGCCGCCTGGAACAGGGCCTCGAGCGTCGACGTCGTGGTGCCGTCGCGGCGGGCCGTGGTGAGCGCACGCCGCACCTGGCCGGCGATCTCCCGCTCCCCCACGACCATCGACTCCAGGCCCGACGCGACCGCGAACAGGTGCTCGCTCGCGTCCCCGCCGACCAACGGCCGCAGGTGCTCGGCGACGTCCTCCGGCGCGTACCCGGAGCGGACGGCGACGGCCGTCGCGACCGCCCGGCGGGCGCGCGGGGTGTGGGCCGTGTCGTCGACGTCCAGGTACAGCTCGAACCGGTTGCACGTCGCGAGCACGACGGCACCGGTCACGGCGGGGGTCGCGGCGACCACCTCCCGGCCGACGGCCTGGACGTCCGACTGCAGACGCTCGAGGACGGCGAGGTCGAGGTCGTGGTGGCTCGCGACGAGGGACAGCAGCACCACGGTGCCCGATTCAATCATCCCGGGAAAAGTCCGGCACAATCGACGGCGTGAGTCTTCCAGCACACCATCCGCTCGTCGACGGCCGCACCACGGATTCTGCGCTCGTGCGCGCGTATTCCGGGGAGCGTCCGGAACGGCTCCCGGTGTGGTTCATGCGCCAGGCGGGTCGGTCGCTGCCGGAGTACCGCGAGACGCGCGCGGGCGTCGCGATGCTCGACGCGTGCCTCGACCCCGACCTCGCGGCGGAGATCACGCTGCAGCCCGTGCGCCGCCACGGCGTCGACGCCGCGGTCTTCTTCTCCGACATCGTCGTGCCGCTGCGGCTCGTGGGAGTCGACGTCGAGATCGTGCCCGGCACGGGTCCCGTCATGGGCTCGCCCGTGCGCACGCTCGACGACGTCGCGCGGCTGCGGGACCTCGGCCCGCTGGACGCCGAGCGCCTCGCGCCGGTCACGGCGGGCGTCGAGCGGACCGTCGCCGGGCTCGGCCGCACGCCGCTCGTCGGGTTCGCCGGCGCGCCGTTCACGCTCGCCGCGTACCTCGTGGAGGGCGGACCGTCGCGCGACCACCTGGCCGCACGACGCCTCATGCACGCCGACCCGGCCGCGTGGTCGGCGCTCATGCGGTGGGCCGCCGAGCTGTCGTCCGCGTTCCTCGAGGCGCAGGTGCTGGCGGGTGCGAGCGCGGGCCAGCTCTTCGACTCGTGGGCGGGCGCGCTGTCGCTCGCGGACTACGCGCAGCACTGCGCCCCCGCCTCCGCGCAGGTCCTCGCGCGGGTCAAGCAGCGGGGCGTGCGCACCGTGCACTTCGGCGTCGCGACCGGTGAGCTGCTCGTCGCGATGCGCGACGCGGGAGCCGACGTCATGGGCGTCGACTACCGGGTCCCCCTGGACGAGGCCTCGCGCCGGCTCGGAGGAGCCACGCCCCTGCAGGGCAACGTCGACCCCGCGCTGCTGGCAGCGCCGTGGGACGTGCTCGAGGCGCACGTGCGCGACGTCGTGCGGCGGGGTGCGGCGGCACCGGGGCACGTGGTCAACCTGGGGCACGGCGTGCCGCCCGAGACCGACCCGACGGTCCTGACGCGCGTCGTCGAGCTGGTCCACTCGCTGTGACCGACGCCGGGTCCGCACCCGCTTGGGAGGCGGTCGTCGTCGGCGCCGGCGTCGCGGGGCTCGTCGCGGCGCGCGAGCTCGTGCACGCCGGCCTGCGCACGGTCGTGATCGACGAGAGGGACGCCCCCGGCGGGGTCGTCCGGGCGCACGAGGTCGCGGGGCTGACGCTCGACGCGGGCGCCGAGTCGTACGCCACCCGCAACGGGTCGGTGGCCGCGCTGCTGGCGGAGCTGGGCCTCGCCGACGACGTCGTCGCACCGCAGCCGCGCGGCGCGTGGGTGCACCTGACCAGCGGCGATGGCCCGCTGCCGCGCACGGGCCTGCTGGGGGTCCCGGCCCACCCGTGGGCGCCCGACGTGCGTCGGACCCTCGGCACGGCGGGTGCGCTGCGCGCGCTGCTCGACCTGGTCCTGCCCGCCCGCGTCGGCGCGCGGGAGACGACGCTCGGCGGACTCGTGCGCGCGCGCATGGGCGCCGCGGTCGTCGACCGGCTGGTGCACCCGGTGGTCGGCGGCGTGCACGCGGCCGACCCCGACGACGTCGCCGTCGACACCGCCGCACCCGGCCTGCGCGAGGCCGCCGCAGCCGAGGGCGGGTCCCTCGCGCGGGGCGTGCGCCGGCTGCGCGCGGCCGCCCCGGCGGGAACCGCGGTCGAGGGCGTCGCGGGCGGGCTGCACCGCCTGGTCGACGCGCTCGTCGCCGACGTCACGGCGCACGGTGGCGTCGTGCTGACCCGCACGAGCGCGGTGTCGGTGACGCGCGCCGAGGACGGGACCCTGGTCGTCGGCACGCAGGACCGGCACAAGCCGCCGCGTGCGGCGCGCGACCTGCGCACCGCGCGCCTGGTCGTGGCCGAGCCCGGCGCGGCGGCGCTGCTGGACGGGCTCGACGGCGCCGCGCTGGGCGGCGTGCGCCTCGACGCGGGCGCTCCCGTCACGCTGGTCACGCTCGTGCTGAACACGCCCGCGCTGGACGCGGCGCCGCGCGGCACGGGCGTGCTCGTCGGCCCGGGCGCCGCCGACGTGCGCGCCAAGGCGCTCACGCACGCGACCGCGAAGTGGGCGTGGGCCGCGGACGCCGCGGGCCCGGGCCGGCACGTGGTGCGGCTGTCGTACGGGCGCGCGTCGGGACCGGCCGACGGCGCCGGGAGCGCAGGCCCGGGCGCCGGGCAGGAGACGGGCCCGGCGGGGGACGCGCTGCCGTCGGGCGACGCGCTGGTCGACCTCGCGCTCCGCGACGCGTCGACGCTGCTGGGCGTCCCGCTCGACCGGTCCGCGCTGCGCGGGTCCGCGGTCGTGCGGTGGACGCAGTCGCTGCCGCGTCCGAGCACGGCGCACCGCGAGGCGGTCGCGGCGGTGCGGGCGGCGGTCGCGGGCCTGCCGGGCGTCGCGGTGTGCGGCGCGTGGGCGGCCGGCAACGGGCTCGCGTCGGTCGTTCCGGACGCGCGGGACGCGGCGCGCGCGCTGGTGGACGCGGGCACGGACGAGGTCGCCGACGCGGGTGCGGACGCGGGCACCGGTGCGAGCGCGGCGGTGGACGGCGACGCGACCACGGACGCCTGACCCGCCGGCGGACCGGATCCGCCGCGCCATTTCCGAAGGATCTGACGGACTGTCAGAAATATTCACAGGAATGTCGTGCGTCACATTCTGCCGCCACCCGGCCCGGCGGACCTGACGCATTGTCAGAACGATCCGGTACCCGCAATTCGCGACCACCTGGACCTCCGCCCCTGTTTCGACATCCGCGCACCCGCGGACGACACTGGACACATGCCCCAGGACGTCCGGATCGGCACGCGCGCGAGCGCCCTGGCCCTCACGCAGACGGGCCACGTGGCCGAGGCGCTCGCGGCCCTCGGCGACCTCGCGGTCGAGACCGTGCGCGTGCGCACCGAGGGTGACCGCACCCGCGCGTCGCTCGCGAGCCTGGGCGGCACGGGCGTGTTCGTGACCGCGCTGCGCGACGCGCTGCTCGACGGCCGGTGCGACGTCGCGGTCCACTCGCTCAAGGACCTGCCCACGGGCCCCGCCGACGGGCTCGTGATCGCCGCGGTGCCCGAGCGCGCGGACGCCCGCGACGCGCTGTGCGCGCGCGACGGCCTCACGCTCGCGACGCTGCCGGGCGGCGCGCGCGTCGGCACCGGGTCGCCGCGGCGGGCCGCGCAGCTGCGCGCGCTGCGTCCCGACCTCGACGTCGTCGACATCCGCGGCAACGTCGGCACCCGCCTGGGACGCGTGCGCGGGCTCGACCCGACGACCGTCGCCGCCGGCGACCACGGCGCGGCACCCCATCCGGGTGTCGCCACGGACGCGCCGCGCGGCGACCTCGACGCGGTCGTGCTGGCCGCAGCGGGGCTGGCACGCCTCGGCCGGCTCGACGCGGTGACCGAGTGGTTCGACCCCGACGTGCTGGCCCCGGCGCCCGGGCAGGGCGCCCTCGCGGTCGAGGTGCGCGCCGCCGACGCCGAGGCGGCCACGCCGCTCGCGGACGCGCTGCGCGCGCTCGACCACGCCCCGACCCGCCGCGCGGTCGTCGCCGAGCGTGCCGTGCTCGCGCGCCTCGAGGCCGGGTGCGCCGCCCCGATCGGCGCGTGGGGGCGGCTCGACGACGCGACGGGCGAGCTCGTGCTCGACGCGGTGGTCGCCGCGGTCGACGGGTCCCGCGTGCTGCGTCTGGGCGCCCGGGGCCCGGGCGACGACGACGACGCGGCCGACCGCCTGGGGCGCCGCCTGGCCGAGGACCTGCTCGCCGCGGGCGCGGCCGACCTCGCCCCGCTCGGACCCGTGCGATGACGCGCGGTCCCGACGTCGCGCCCGAGGGGCCCACCTCCCCCGGCCCGGCGTCCGGCGGGACCACGAGCGCACCACCCCTCGCACCCACGCTCGCGGGGTGGCGCGTGCTCGTGCCCCAACCACCGCTCGACGCGAGCCCCGACGCGGGCCGGACCAGCCCGGCGGCGGTCGCGCTCGCGACGGCCGGGGCCGCACCGCTCGTCGTGCCGCTCGTCCGCACGCTGCCCGTCGACGACCTCACGCCGCTCGACGACGCGCTGCTCGCGCTCGGCGCGGGGTGGTACGGGTGGCTGGCGGTCACGAGCCAGGCGGCGGTCGCGGTGCTCGCCGAGCGCGCGGCGACGCACGACGACGGCCTCGCGGCGCTCGTCGCCCGCGCGGGCGTCCACGTCGCGGCCGTCGGCCCGGGCACGGCGCGCGCGCTCGAGGCCCTGGGCGTGCCCGTCGACGTCGTCCCGCCGGTCCGCTCGACGGCGGTCGACCTCGTCGCGACGCTCGTCGCGCTCCCTGACCCGAGCGACCCCCACGCCGACCCCGTCGTCGGTCGCGCCGCCGGCACCGACGACGCGACCGACGACGAGGTCGCGACGCCGGTCGGACGGCGGGCCCGCGGGGCGGACGTGCGCGAGCTGCGCCCGGGCGCGCGGCGGACCGACGACGTCGTGGCGCGGCGCGTGCTGTTCCCGCGCGGCGACCTCGCCGCACCGACGTTCGCCGACGGGCTCACCGAGGCCGGCTGGCACGTCGACGACCTCGTCGTCTACCGCACGGTCCCCGCCGGTCCGCCGGACCCCGACGTCGCGCGGGCGTGGCACGCCGGCGACGTGCACGCCGCGCTGCTCACGTCGGCCAGCACCGTGCGCGCGCTGCTCGACCACCTCGGCCCCCCGCCCCCCGCGACGCTCGTCGTCGTCATCGGCCCCAGCACCGAGGCCGAGGCACGGCGCCTGGGGCTGCGCGTCGACGCGGTCGCCGAGCGGCAGACCCTCGCCGGGCTCGTCGCGGCGCTCACCGACGTCGTCACGCGCACC